>JAWOHK010000255.1:0-17724 GCA_046485205.1 Chloroflexota bacterium
CCTTCCGGAACAGCAAGTACTTGTGCGGGAACCGCTATATCCGGCAGTCTTGGCAAAGGAGGAGGCGAGGTGCTCTCTGCTTCCACAACAGGGCCATTCAGGTCTAGCTCCCCACGAGCGTATCGCAGCATGCCCTCCAGAATGTAAACCAATCCCTGGCCGCCGGAATCAACCACACCGGCCTGTTTTAGAATGGGTAATAAATCCGGGGTCTTTTCCAGGGCTTGCTGGCACCGCTCCAGGATTCGTTCGAGCATAAATCGGAGGTCATCGCTTTTCCCGGCGGCATCACTGGCCTCGGCCGCGCCTTCACGAATAACGGTAAGAATGGTTCCTTCAACCGGCCGCATCACGCCTTTATAAGCTGTGTCGGAAGCGATCTGAAAGGCATGGGCCAGGTCGGCCGCGCCAAACTCCTCTCTTTGGGCCAAACCGGCCGCCAAACCACGCCATATCTGGCTGAGGATGACGCCGGAGTTGCCCCTCGCGCCCATCAGCGCTCCCTGAGCCAATTGCGCGGTGACTTTTCCGACGTGCATCTCCTTGCTGTGTTCTACTCGCGAGTAGGCCGACTGCATAGTCAGCAGCATATTCGTACCCGTGTCTCCATCGGGAACGGGAAATACATTTAGCGCATTCACATGAGCGCGATTATTTTCCAGCCAGATCAAGCCGGCTTTGGCCATCTTACACAGCTGATGGCCGGTACATTTCAGCCACTTGGGGCTTGTCACCAGCGGCAGGGCCTCGATATCCTGTACGATTGACAAAGCTCTCTATTCCTCCACGAAGGGTCTGGATAGGTTATTGATTTTCGCTCATCCTTAATCCCTGTACATACACATTGACCGCGTGCACAGGCAAGCCCAGCGTTTTTTCCACATGAAATTTGACCGTATGTTGGATGCTTTCAGCCACAGCCCGGATACGTACTCCATATTCAACGATCACATAAACATCGATTTCGATCCGGTCACCTTGGACACTGATCTCCACCCCCCGACGATTGTCGCGAGACAACAGTTGGGCGATACCGTTGACAAGGTTTTTACTTGCCATTCCGACCACGCCGTAGCATTGATTGACAGCCTGGTTTGTGATGGTGGCAATTGTGGCGGAGGAGATATCGATTCTTCCTTTCGAATCCTCTTTGATCGGCATAAAACTTTCGTTCCTCTCCTTTCGTCGCGCTTGCAATATACGGGACTGTCGTTTATAATTGAGGGTCGTTCAAAATTTAGAAAAAACGTTAGGTGACTAAAGTGTCACCTTTAGTTTGAGTTTCGACCGGGCATCGGTTCAGTAAGGTGAAATTATGGCGAAATGTGAAGTATGTGGCAAGGGGCCGATGAGTGGCCATAACGTGAGTTTCTCCCAGCGGAAGACAAAGCGGCAATTTTTGCCCAATATCCAGCGGACGACGATTTATGAGGGTGGTCGCCGGATACGTATTTACATCTGCACCCGCTGTCTGAAAACAAAGGCAAAAGCTTAACTGTAACATGTCATTCTGATGAACTTGAAATGACCTCTCGACCTATATGTCGGGTTTAATTTCAGCATTCGGACTTAAGCGCCGGCACGATGTGCCGGCTTTTTTCTTTCCCTTCCATCTCGCGGTCACCGATGCCAACCATAATCTTACCGTAAAAAGAGAGTGGCTCCCAATCGCGGCTTAACCAACATCGCTGGCAAGCACCGCCACCGCACCCGTGGCCAGTAATTTTTCGCGCACCTGATCTTCCGACGAGTCGTTGACCAGGGCGATTACGTTACCACCTCTCCCCGCCCCGCTCAACTTGGCCCCCAATGCACCGGCCTGGCGGGCCGCTTCTACTAATCGATCCAGTCGCGGCGCCGACACGGTCATACGAACCAACCACTCATGGTTTTCAACCATGAGCTGTCCTACAGTCAGCAGATCCCCGGCCAGAATGGCCTGCCGGCCGGACTCAGCAATTCGCCCACAGGCATCGAAGATCGTCTCGAAACGCGCCTGATCGGCCGTCCATTGCCGCCGAACGTCATTGACCACGTCTTTGGTCGCGCTGCGAATCCCGGTGTCGGCGATCAATAATCGCAAGGGCCGCGCAGGGGCAAAAACCTCGATGTGATTTTGCGGCTCCTGTCGCACAAAGTAAACCGCCTGTTCATAGGCGATGACCGTGTTGTCAATGCCACTGGGGTTTCCATGATGGAGTCGTTCTACTTCATAGGCCAGTTGTGAAATCCGCTCGCTATCGAATGTCTCGCCCAGACCCAGATAGGCAACCAGCGCCCGAATCACCGCTACGGAAATCGCCGCGCCACTGCCCAGACCACCAGCAATCGGGATATCGCTCTGCACTTTCAGGGATAAGCCGGTCAGCTCGATGCCGTTCGGCTGCGCTTGCACCAGGCGCAGGACGGCCGCCAAGGGATCATCCGGCCCTGCCTGGGAAAGCCGGCTTTGGAGCCCCAGATCAGGAGCCGAAAGCCAAACCTCCCGCTCATCGATTCTTTCGATGACGGCCTTGGCTCGTACATGGGATACCGGGGCAGCGACGGCCGGACGTCCATAGACGACAGCATGCTCGCCGAACAAAATAACCTTACCGGGGGCGGTGGCTTCAATCATGATCCTGATAAGAGTCAGGGCGGTTAAGCCAGATAGAGGGCGACATAAACCATGATCCCATACAGGAGGAGGTTGAATTGTAACGGCCGATCGCGCAGCAAAATATCTTCCGGCGCGCCACCCTCCCCTCGCACGTGAATCAAGTAGAGATAGCGGAATATTCCGTACAAAACAAAGGGGATCGTCAGCATCATGGCGTGATTTTCAGGTAACCCTTCGGCCAGGAAAGTATAGAGGCTGTATGCTACCACGGCACTGGTCGTTACGATCCCCTGCAGCCGGTCGATCAGGTCCAGATTATAATCATCCAGAATAGAGCGATGGTTGGCGGCATCAGCGCCCAACAATAACAGCTCGTGCCGCCGCTTGCCCAAAGCCATGAATAATGCCAGAAACCCGCCAAATACGTAGAGCCAGGGCGAAAAACGCGCCACCTCGATGACGACTACGCCGGCGGCGATCCGCAGAATAAACCCGGAAGCGACGGTCAAAACGTCCAGCAGGACGACATGTTTGAGCCAGAAGGTATAGGCGATTTGCGAGAGAAGGTAGAGTAGAAGGATTATCCCCAACTCAACTGAGAACAGGAAGCCAATCACCAGACTGGAGGTAGCCAACAAGGCCGCGGTGATACCGGCTACCATCGGATTCAATCGGCCGGACGCCAGCGGCCGGTTTTTCTTAATTGGATGTTGCCGGTCGCTCTCGATATCGGCCAGGTCATTCATTAAATAGACCGCGCTGGACATCATGCACAGAAGAGCAAAGGCGATTAAAGTGGCGATCAGGCTGTCAGGATCGAGAAACTTGCGATCAAAGAATAATGCCACAAAGACAAAGGCATTTTTCGACCACTGGCGCGGTCGCATGGACTTGAGAAGATCCAATAACACAAGCAGCTCCGTAAATATGACCCCGTGTTTCTATCACGAATGAGGTGTGGTGGCGAATGTCTCGATCAGTGCAAATGAAAAAGTCTTCCCCACCCGGCGGCGGGGAAGACTTGTCTTAGGGGTAATTAGAAGTATATACCTTAGCAAACGGTGGCCGTGTTGTTATAGAACCAGTTGTAGGCGAACCAGGGACTGCCCTGCGTCCGGATGGCAATCCGGTAAGCGCCGGCCATTTGGGGCGGGATGTTAAAGGTGGCTGTCAATTGACCGCCCGCGCCGGAATTCAATGTCCCAACTACATACCCGTTGACTCCCTGGGTGCCGAAGGGTCCCATGGTGACGGTGAAGGTATGATTGGGCGGATAATTGTTGGTCCTGATCGTCACCGTCTGATTTTGTACAACGCTGCAGACCGTGAAGGTCGGGACACCGGTATATACGGGTCCCGGGGGTACCGTCGGCGGAATTCCACCTGTTCCCGTGGTGTTGTTAAAGAACCAGTTGTAGGCAAAGTAAGGATTGGTGTGAGTTGTTTGGAGTCGAATGGCAATCCGGTTAGAACCCTTCAATTGATCGGGGATGTTATAGGTTGCCGAAAACGAGCCGCCCACTCCTGAATTGGTTGTCGCCACAACATACCCGCCGATGCCCTGGGTTCCAAACGGGCCCATGGTTACGACAAAATTCTGATTCGCGGGGAAGTTGTAGGTCTGAACCGTTACCGTTTGATCGACCACAACATTGCTAATGCTGATGGTCGGAATCGTGCTGGCATATGCCGGCCTGACCCCAAGAATACCAGCGACCACTACGAGCATAAGTGCGAAAATCAGATACCGGGCCCGGCTCTGAGACAAAATAGATGACATTTTTACCTCCATGATAACTCACCTGTTCAATTGGCGAAGTTGATGCTGAAACGACCCGCTCTGTTATTCATAATCGGCCAGGCTTATGGCACCAGACTTCTGACTCTCATCAAGTCCTAACAGTATACATAACTACATTAACAATATCTATAGAACAAATATTCTTTTATTGTCATAATCCAAAAATTCACGCCTGTTAAACAAAGAAACCCGATTGGCATTGACCAATCGAGTTCCTCTAAAGAAACCTGGCTTAAATCTCTCGTTCCCTTGAAAGTAAAATCAAATATTGCCGGTGACGAATCGGCGCGCTGTCTCAGCGAGGACGGCCGCAGCAGGAGCCAGTACGCTTTCATCGATATCGAAGATACTTGTATGGTGATGACGTGGCATATCGTCCGGAATAGCAGCGCCTAACATAAACATAGCTCCTTTCGCTTTTTGGGTCATGTAGGCAAAATCCTCAGCACCCATTCCGAACCGGACATCGAAGACCGCTTTCTCACCGACCAGATCTCCGACCACGCGTCTCATCCATTCATTAGCCGTGGGGTCGTTTATCATCGGGGGGTACCCCTTGATAATTTTCAGTGAATAACTTCCGCCCATCACTTCACTGAGGCGTAAAGCATTTTCCACTTCAGCCCACAACTGTTCCCGGATCGCCGGATCGAGCGAACGCAGCGTGCCCAGGAGCGTCACCTCATTGGGGACAACATTACTGGCCGCGCCACCACACACCTGCCCCAGGCTCAGCACTGTCGGGTAGAGAGGATCAATTCGGCGTGACGGAACAGCATAGAGAGCCGTCAGAATTGGAGCCAACATAAAAATTGGATCGCTACCTGTGTGGGGATAAGCGCCATGGCAGCCGTCGCCGCGTATATGTGCCTCGAAGGAATCAACCGCTGCCAGACTGGGTCCATCCTGAAAGTAAAATTCACCGGACGGCTTATCGGATATGACGTGCAAGGCAATAACGGCATCCAACCCTTCGAGAGCCTGATCGGTGATCATGGCAGTCGCGCCGCTGATGTCGTCCTCATCGGTATATTCTTCGGACGGCTGGAACAACAGGCGCACACGGCCGTGCCATTCATCCTCCAGATAACTTTGCCGGAGCAGATGGGCTACACCTAATAAAATCGCCGTGTGAGCATCATGGCCACAGGCATGCATCACACCGGAATTCTGGGAACGATAAGCGACGTCGTTTTCCTCCTGGATCGGCAAGGCGTCCATATCGGCGCGAATACCGATGATCGGGCCGGAATCTGAACCAAGTTCGGCTACCACGCCGGTCTTGCCTACACCGGTGCGAATATCATAGCCGCCAATTTCTGTTAGGGTATCCGCGACGAGCGCGGCGGTTTGATATTCCTGGAAACTCAATTCCGGATTGGCATGGATTGTCCGGCGCAAGCGGGTGATCTCTTCGCTCAAGGCTAATGCTTTATCTAACATGCTAACACTCCAACTGTGATTAAATCCGTCCAGATCGGCCGGATGTGTGAATACTTCTGTTACCCATTCGCAGACGTGCCCGTCGCTGTCACGACCATCGCCACAGCTTCATCCGACCGCAGACTCAAACAATTCACGCCCTGGACGACGCCCTCCTTGGCCGGGATTTCATCCGCCAGAAACCGGATAATTTTACCCAGGCGCGAGATGATAAATATCTCTTCCTGGGGACCGGCGGTAGCCGCGCCAACCAACTGCGATGTTTTCATGACTACTTTTCCGCCGGCGCCGGGTGATTTGTTGGCCGAGAATCCGGACATAAGCCGCACTGTCCCCATGCCGTCCTGACCAAGCAGGAAGACGCCGCTGTCTGGCCGGACGGCGGCCACGGCCACACCGGCATCAGTCACATCCAATCGGATACCCAAACAGCCGCGAGCCGGTATTTGAGTTTCGGCAAAACGAATGCCCTTGCCTTCCCGCGTCGCCAGAAATACATCTTCGTCACCACGACTGGAACAGGCAGCCACCAGCGGCCCGCCTTCCTTCAAATCGTGAAAACTCGTGCCCGGGATCAGGCTTTGGCCCAGATAGGTAGCGCGAACCCGGCGAACCCAGCCACGCTGGGTGAAAAGAATGACATATTGGCCGGAACCCTCCGCCAGGGCAGCCACCATTCGTTCTTGTTGACGCATCGGCAAGAGATCTGCCAGTGCCTGGCCGCGAGCGCGAACCGGACTGGCCGGAATGGCACTCAGCGGAAGGCGAAAGCTACGGCCCTGGTCGGTCAAAAGCAACAGGATATCTTTCTCGTCGCCGTGGGCCAAGACGGCCGGGGCGTCTTCTTCCGGGGATTCCAGATCGAATACACCCATGCCACCGCGCCGCTGCCGTCCGTAGAAATGGCGCGGCGTGCGCTTAATCAATCCGCCATGACTGATGGTAATGATATTGGCTGTCGTCGGTGGTTCGTCCATTTCGCCCGGCGTTGTTGAAGGCGTGGCGGGAACAGCCTTTCGTTTCTCGGTCGATCGCGCCAATTCCGCCTCCAGCCATTCGATGTAGGCGCGAACCTCGGCCGGTACCTGCTCCAGATCAGGACGAACAGGGTCCATCAACTTTCACCCTCGTACAAGACACAGACAGGTAGCAATTCCGCCAGCGAGACCGGGTGCTGGGCAAAATTCGCGAAGGTCAGGTCGGTGAACGGCAGGTTAAATGTTTGGCGAGCCAGTTCCATCAACGCCAGGTAATTGGCCAAAACCCGGCGGGACCAATCCAGGCCCAGTCCGGCCGCGGCGGATCGAATCCCGTCTTCGGTCCCTTCGAGTTCGACAAAATCGCCGAATGGTGTCTCGTCAAGCACGATCTCTACGCCTTGCCAGTGAAAGGTTTCGCGATATTTTTCGTAGACTTGTACCGGATGGAAACCTAAACGCTCCAGAATTTTGGCCATCAAGTCAAAATCATCGATAGTTATTTCGAGTTCTTCCCGAATTTTGGCTTCGCTGGCGGCGTCCTCGGCCGCCGGTCCTTTGAATGTCAGGCGCACCCGATCATCCTGCCGCAATCGAAGCAAGTAGGAATTGGCCAGTAGGTTCTCGCCCGTGGTATCGAACCGGACATTGCGCTCATAAACTCGCGCAGTCTTGATTTCTGCCCCCAGGCTTAACAGGCGCTGGCGGACGGCTACCCGATCGGCAACCAGGAATTTCACTTCTACTTCCAGGTTCACTGAAGCTGAGGGGACGGGGATAGGATTTGACGGCGGGTTCAGCCCCAAGCCATCCGGGCCATCAACGATACCATCCACAGGGCGGTCAGGTGGTGTCATCGGCCTGTTCCTGGCTGATCACCACTAAAACCTGGTCCTTATCAACGCCGGCGCCGGCTTCGATGTGGACATGGGTCACGACCCCATCACACGGCGCGCGCAGTTCATTTTCCATCTTCATCGATTCCAAGATGACGACTTTGTCGCCCATCTTGACAGGCTGGCCTTCGGCCACAAGCACGGCTACGATGAGCCCCGGCATCGGGGAAGAAACGGCCGCCTCACCATCCACGCCGAAACCGCTTGACTGGAGGCGGCTCAACCGGTACGCGCGCTCATCCTGAACGGTAACACCGTATAGTTCACCCCGGATCAGGACCTCCCAATGGTCGATTCGCTCTTCGACGACGGCGGCGATAGAGTGGTGATTCATCAGAAGCGAAGTAATTCCCCCGGAGGGCAACCGCCGGTAATCGATATCATATGGCTCATCGTCTATGCGAACCCGGCCGTCCTGGTCTATCTCGATGACAAATTCTTGTCCGCTGACTGTGGCGATATATTTCATAACGATTCGATCCACGTCCCTAGCGTCGCAGCCGCTCCCAGCGGCTCAACCATTTCCAGTTGCTAGTATCCCGCGCACCCGGCGCGACGATCTGCGCCGCCTGCTGGGTTTGCGTGTGAGCGGCCAAAGTGGCTAACAAAGCCGCTTCCCGCGCATTTGGCGCTTCACGCTCATCCATGCTGAAGCGCTCCTCAACAAATTTGGTGTCGAACTGGCCAGACATAAACCGATGTCGCTTCAGCATCTGCTGGTGGAAAGGGATGTTGGTCTTGACACCCATGATCCGGTATTCCTCCAGCGCCCGGCGCATGCGCAGGACCGCTTCGGCGCGCGTTTCGCCGTAGCAAATCAGCTTGCTGATCATCGAATCATAGTATGGCGTGATCTCATTACCTTCAAAGACCCCGGTGTCTATTCGCACACCAGGGCCGTTTGGCAGTTGCACTGAGGTAATCGTGCCCGTCGACGGTAAATAGTTATTGTAAGGATCTTCGGCATTGATGCGGCATTCGATGGCCCAGCCTTTGATCTGAACTTCTTCCTGGCTTAAACGCAGGCGGCGGCCGCGGGCCACACGCAATTGCTCCTGCACAATGTCGACCCCGGTCACCAATTCAGTCACCGGGTGCTCCACCTGAACGCGGGTATTCATCTCCAGGAAATAAAAATTCTTGTCTTTATCGACCAGGAACTCAATCGTGCCGGCATTGACATAATTTACAGCGTGAGCGGCCGCCACAGCCACCTCGCCCATGCGACGCCGCAAATCCGGATCGACGACAAAGGATGGCGCTTCTTCGATCAACTTTTGGTGGCGACGCTGGAGAGAACACTCCCGTTCTCCCAGGTAGATGGTGTTGCCGTGTGAATCAGCCAATAATTGAATTTCTATGTGGCGAGACTCGGTGATCATCTTCTCGATATAGACTGTGTCATCACCGAAAGCCGCCTTGGCTTCGCGCCTGGCTGACTCGAACGCGCCGGCCAGATCATCGACGTGGTAAACGGGGCGCATTCCTTTGCCCCCTCCACCGGCGGCGGCTTTCACCAGGACAGGAAAGCCCATTTTCTCAGCGGCGGCGGTCATCGCCTCATCAGACGCGCCCGGTTCCGTACCGGGCACCACCGGCACACCGGCGGCCATAACCGTCGCGCGGGCCATGAGTTTGTCGCCCATAATGCCAATGGCGCGCGCCGGTGGCCCGACGAAGACGATGTCAGCATCAAAGCAAGCCTGGGCAAAAGCTTCACGTTCGGCCAAAAAACCATAGCCAGGGTGAATGGCTCCGGCCCCCGAACGCCGGGCAACGTCGATGATTTTATCAATGACCAGATAACTTTCGCGGGCCTGGGGCGGGCCTATGGGATAAGCCTCATCCACAAACCGGACATGGGGCGAATTACGGTCGGCATCGGAGTAGACCGCCACCGTCCGAATTCCCAGCTCATGGGCCGCCCGTAGGATGCGCATGGCGATCTCGCCCCGGTTGGCGATGAGCAACTTGTCAAATTTTTGAACGAGTAAACCGTCTTCCCTACGCATGATCTTCTCCGGCTAGCGTTACAATGGAATATTGCCGTGTTTCTTCGGCGGGTTTTGGTCGCGTTTGTTTTGGAGCATGCTCAAGGCGTTAATCAATCGCGGGCGTGTTTCGCTCGGCTCGATCACATCATCGATATAACCGCGTTGAGCCGCGATATAAGGGTTAGCCAAGTGCTCGCGGTACTCGGCCGCCAGTTCGGTTCGTTTGGCTGCTGAATCTTCGGCTCCACCGATCTCCCGCCGGTAAATGATGTTGACCGCGCCTTCCGGCCCCATAACAGCGATCTCGGCCGTAGGCCAGGCAACATTGAAATCGGAGCGGATATGCTTGCTGTTCATGACACAGTAAGCTCCCCCATAAGCCTTGCGAGTGATGACTGTTAATTTGGGTACGGTCGCCTCGCAAAAAGCATAGAGCAACTTGGCTCCGTGGCGTATGATGCCGCCATGTTCCTGATCGACGCCGGGCAGAAAGCCGGGCACGTCTTCGAAAACGACCAGCGGGATATTAAAGCAATCACAAAAACGAACAAAGCGGGCCGCCTTCTCACTGGCATCGATGTCCAATACCCCGGCCAGCACCATCGGCTGGTTGGCGACGATCCCGATGCTGTAGCCGCCCAGCCGGGCAAAACCAACGACGATATTCTGGGCATAGTGCTCCTGGATCTCATAAAAACGACCCTCGTCCACAATTGGCCGGATTACATCTTTGATATCGTATGGTCTGTTGGGGCTATCGGGCACCATGTCATTGAGACTTTCTTCGGTTCGCAGGCTGTCGTCGGTCGTGCCGCCATTAAACGGAGGATCTTCCATATTGTTGGAGGGCAAATAGCCCATCAGTTCCCGTATCAGGAAAAGGCAATCTTCTTCTGACTCGGTCGCCATGTGGGCGACGCCGCTAACGGCGTTATGGGTCATAGCCCCGCCTAATTCTTCAAAAGTCACGTCTTGCCCGGTCACTGTCTTGACTACGTCCGGGCCGGTAATGAACATGTGGCTGCTGCCTTTGACCATGAAGATGAAATCGGTCAGGGCGGGCGAGTAAACCGCGCCTCCGGCACACGGCCCCATGATGACGCTGATCTGAGGGATAACGCCTGAGGCGAGGGTATTAAGCAAGAACACATCGGCATAACCGGCCAGGCTGACCACGCCTTCTTGAATACGCGCGCCGCCGGAGTCATTGATGCCGATGATCGGCGCGCCGTTGCGCATGGCCATCTCCATGATCTTGCATACCTTTTCGGCATGGACACCGCTCAAGCTGCCGCCGAAGACTGTGAAATCCTGGCTGAAAACGTAGACCAGACGGCCGTCAATCGTTCCCCAGCCGGTCACTACGCTGTCGCCGGGTATTTTTTTCTTATCCATGTCGAAGTTGGTTTCGCGGTGGACAACCAGGGCATCGACTTCGCGAAACGATCCCGTATCCAGCAAGACCTCGATGCGTTCATGGGCAGTGAGTTTGCCTTTGGCTTTGTGGGCCGCGATGCGATCCTCGCCACCGCCTAGTCTTGACTGTCGTTTCAACTCTCGAAGCTGTTCGATTTTAGGGTTCATGGGTTCCGTGAGTCGGCTACCTCCTCATTTCCTGAGTATTAAAATAGGCTGCGGTTGCCGGGCGCCAGAGAAACCAGACAACCAGTGTTGTTAACGCGATATATAACAGCACCGGCAACAGGGCGGGCGGGTCAGTTGCGTAAAGGGCGATCATTCCGATTTCAAAAACCCCGTAGACGGCAATAAGCAACGGTACGAGGAAACGGGACCAGGAATAACCTCGCTGGAGAGCGAAAGCGGCCATCAAAAACAAAGCCATCCAGATGAATGCCATAACGATTCGCAGACGAGGATCGGGCACAAGGGATAAATCACTCAGCCAATCAACCTGTCGACCTAGTGCAGCCACCCGTCCCATATTCCATAACCCCAGGATTACCGTCACCCACTGGGCAAATCGAATGCCGAGCGGTCGATTCGTACCTGGCGGTGTGCTCATCAACGAGCATTATAAATCGACCAGCCAACGGGGCCAAATTAATGCGTTTGCCATACGCGGCTAAAAACGCTAACTTTTAGGAATTATGGGACTACCACCTAAAAATATGAACGAAGCCTGGCAAGGGCTTGAGCCGGAGCAACCACAGCCGAAGCGCGGCGCCTTCTACATTGCTCTGGCAGCGGCGTTATTCCTGATATTCGCAGGGTGCGGGTTGGGGTTTTTGGTCTGGCAACAGCGTACCGACGCATCTACCGATCCGGAACTGGCGGTTCCAACCTCTATCGTTGAAGCAACGGAGGCGATCGAGGCAACGGAGGAAGGGGTCACATCTACCATCGCGCCGGCGGCAACAGCCACGCTGCCCGGCAATATTTCCATCTTGCCGTCGGCGGAAGTTGTCGCCTCGCGGTTTGCCACGCCGCCGGTTATCGACGGTGACGGGAGTGAATGGTCCGCTCAACCGGTTTATAGCTCGCCCTACGTTGTCTTCACCCACCGAGAATGGGACGGCACCGAAGATTTGGAAGCAACGTGGCAAATCGCCTGGGATGACAATTATCTATATTTACTGGCCACCGTTGTTGATGACCTCCATATTCAGACCCAAACAGGCCGCACCGCCTACCAGGGCGACAGTGTCGAATTGCAGATAGACACCGGCCGGACCGGCAATTTCAGTCCCACACTCAGCCCGGATGACTTCCAGATCAGTCTGTCTCCCGGCGATTTTGCCAACATCTTTCCGTCAGCCTGGCGCTTCCAGGGGACGTCGGACGGGCAAATGCTGGATGCACCGGGCACTCACAATATCCTCGTCGCGGCCCAGCGCAGCCAGAACGGCTATATACTGGAAGCAGCTATCCCCTGGCAGGATATTAATCTATCACCATCGGTTGGCCTGGCGCTGGGGCTGGCGGTCAATTTTAACGACAATGACACACCGGGGACAGCCCGGCAGGAGATGATGAAATCCAATGCCTCGAACCGGCGGTATGGCGATCCGGGGACATGGGGGAGCTTGCGGTTGGAATAAAAGGAGAAATGCCGGATTAACCAATTAGCCAGATAATTGCTTAAAAAAGGCTTATGATCCGGCGATGTTTATCCGATTCAAACGGTTGTTGGGTAGGATCACAAGTGCTCACAAATAGATCCAAGGAGTTTCATATGACCTATAAAATTCAAAAGACCGACGCGGAGTGGCGCGAGGAACTGACCCCGGAGCAGTATCATATTATGCGTGAGAAGGGCACCGAGCGACCATTTAGCGGCGCATTAAACTTCAACAAGGATGAGGGCTTATATACCTGTGCCGCCTGCGGCGCGGAGTTGTTCAGCTCCGAACAGAAATATGATTCGGGCAGCGGCTGGCCGAGCTTCTGGGCGCCTCTGAATCCGGACAACATCGATGAAGAGAAGGACCGGAGCCTCTATATGGTTCGGACCGAGGTCCACTGTGCTAATTGCGGCGCGCACCTGGGCCATTTATTCGACGACGGCCCGCAACCGACTGGTTTACGATACTGCATCAATTCGGCGTCGTTGGAGTTTGTCAAGGAAGACGAATAAAATTCATGTTCGAGGATACCTGACAGATTGTCTGAGCGGATTTCGCCGCCCTGTCAGGTAGCAAAGGAAAGCGAAAGATGGCGCTGGATGACCCGACCGTTGAACATTGGGATGCGTACGGCCAGGAAATTTATGCCTATTGGAAAGGTAACCTCGATGCGGTCGAGATCGTCGAACGGGATGACGGCCTAATAGACGTTTCCCCCGGCCCGCAGTATTATTTCGCGCCTTATCGCGAATGGTCGCCCGAGCAGCAGGAAGCCATGAGCTATGTGCGCGGCCGCGCGTTGGATATCGGCTGTGGGGCGGGGCGGATCGCCCTTTACTTACAGGAAAAAGGTCACGAAGTGCTGGCCATTGATATCTCGCCGCTAGCCGTTGAAGTGTGCCGGCAACGGGGCGTCCGTGATGTTCACTTACTTTCGATCAATCAGGTTAGTTCACAACTGGGCGAATTTGAGACCATCGTTATGATGGGCAACAACTTCGGTCTATTTGCCAACTTCCGGCGGGCGCGCTGGTTGATGCGGCGCTGGCACGGCATGACTTCATCCAAAGGACGAATCATCGCCCAGACCCTTGACCCTTACCAGACCGATAATCCCGACCACCTGGCCTACCACGCCTGGAACCGGAAGCGCGGCCGCATGGGCGGGCAAACACGCATCCGCGTCCGCTACAAGCGCAGCGTAGGGCCATGGTTCGATTACCTGTTCGTCTCGCGCGAGGAGATGCACGACCTGGTAGCCGGTACAGGCTGGCACGTGGCTAAAACCATCAATTCAGCCGGACCGATCTACATAGCGATCCTGGAAAAGGATTGAGATGTGGAAAGATATAGAACGAATGACGTTGATGGAAAGGCGCAGATTTTCGCAGATGGAGTAACTTGTTTGAAAGCTGCGATAATCAGCGTTTTTGAAATTAACCGGCCAGAATTTCCTCAATGCGCTGAACCATATACACAGATAGTTCTACATCGGCGGCGGCGCCATTATCGATGACCTGCTCGGGTCGGGTCGCGCCGATGATCGCGCTGCTGACAGCAGGTTGGCGGAGCGTCCAGGCTAGCGCCAGTTGAGCGCGGTTGATTCCCAGTTCGTCGGCAATTGGTTTCAGCTGCCGGACACGAGCGACATTCTCTTCATTCAAGTATCGTTCGGCCGCCCACGGCTCGCGACTAAAGCGGGTATCCTGAGGGATGCCGTCGTCATATTTTCCGGTAAGCAGGCCCATCGCCAGTGGTGAATAGACCACTAGACCGATACCTCGTGGCTCAGTTGTGGGCAAAATCTCACCTTCTACCCGGTCGCGCACGAGCATGGAGTATTGGGGTTGTTCAACCTGTGGCGGGTATAGGCCATAACGTTCGCAGAGATCATATGCCTCCCGGATTTGTTCGCCCGACCACTCCGAGGTGCCCCAATAGAGCACTTTACCTCGATGGATGAGATCGTCCATCGCCCGAGCCGTCTCCAGGATGGGCGTTTCGGGGTCAGGCCGGTGGCAGAAGTAAATGTCGACGTAGTCGGTACCCAGCCGCTGCAGACTGCGGTCAATGCTCTCCATGATGTGCTTGCGCGACAGGCCACGATCGTTGATTTCCTTGCTCATGGGCCAGAATAGCTTGGTGGAAATGACCAGTGTGTGGCGCGCATAATCTCGCAAAATAGCGCCCATCTGCTCTTCGGCCCCGCCATTGCCATAAACGTCGGCCAGGTCGAAAAAGTTGATGCCCTGATCGTAAGCGGTGGTGACCACTTTACGAGCCGCATCCCGGGCAACTTTGCCTTCACCGAAGTTGATCCAGCCGCCAAGCGATATGGCGCTCACTTTCAACCCGGCATTGCCCAACCGTCTATATTGCATCCGGGGATGTTACCTCTTCGGCCGCAGAAAGATCAATGTTATCGATTTTTCTGGATAGTTGGTCAATTTGCTGCGAGACCGATTCAATATCTTCCGCACTGGCCAAGTGGAGGCGGTCGCGGGTGGTATTGGCCACACTGTTAAGCGTCGATCCGGTGATATCGGCCACCTGCCTGGTGAAGCCAACGGTCATGTCCCGGGTTGACTCAGCGGTCTCGCTCAAACGGCTCATTCGGCGGTCTCTGACGTTCTGACCGCGCTCGGCCAGTCGATCAATGCGCTTTTCGATCGTCTCATGGCGAAAGTCAGAAGCTTTCTCTAATGCGGCCGAAACGGCACCGATACCGGCATTGAAATAGCGGCGTGAAACACCGGCCACACGTCCGGCAAGCGAACGACGTTCTTCTTCCATTTCTACAATTGAATCCTGCATAGTTTCCATGGTCATTGTTTAGCCATCCTAAATTCACTAAGTGATATTGTGCCATCCCGGAGTTGGGTGGTGAGATCCAGTCCGTGTGAAATACTTTATTGCAGTGCGTCATATGTGTCAATATGTTTTTGATTCATAGGCATTGTGTTTGGCGACCAGGTCTTGTCCGCCTACAATCAACCACGTTCACGGAACCAATGGAGAAGCTGATTGAACGATAATACTCAAATGAAACTCACTGAGCGCGACCTGGCCATGCTGGCGGGCGAAATGGGCGAAGCCGCGCGAATGGCCATGCGCATTCTGGTGACGATGGCCGGGGTCTATGGCGCGGAACGCCTGCTCGATATCGAGTCGGCCCACATCGATGGCTGTCTCTACCACGGCTATTCGGGCCTGGAGTTTGCCGAACGGCTGGCGGCGGGAGGCGCGCAAGTGGTCGTGCCGACAACGCTCAACGTGGGGGCAATGGACCTGCTGCACCCGGAAGTCTTCCGTGGCACGGAGCAAGTCGGCCAGTGGGCGACGCGGATGATGGAGGCTTATCAGGCGATGGGCTGCCGGCCGACCTTCACCTGCGCGCCTTACCAGGCCATGCACCGTCCGGCATTCGGCGCGCAGATCGCGTGGGCCGAGAGCAATGCCATCGTCTTCGCCAATTCGGTGCTGGGCGCACGCACCAACCGCTATGGTGATTTCATCGACATTTGCTGCGCCATCACCGGCCGCGCACCGGACGTCGGCCTGCACCGGCCGGAGAACCGGCGCGGACAAGTGCTCTTCCGGTTGGTCGATATCCCGGATCGACTGCTAGCTGAGGATGTTCTGTTTCCGGTGCTGGGCTATTATCTCGGCGCGCGAACGGGGACGCGGATACCGGTCATCGACGGGCTGTTACCGGGGACCACCGAAGACCAACTGAAGGCCTTGGGCGCGTCCGCGGCCTCGTCCGGCGGTGTGGCTCTGTTCCATGCCCTGGGTGTCACCCCGGAAGCGCCGACGCTAGAGGCAGCACTTCAAGGACAGGGACCGGAACAAGAGATCGAGGTTACCCTGCGGGATCTGAACGATACCATCGGCATTCTTTCGACCGCCCCCGACGGTCCGATCAGCGTTGTCGCCTTGGGCAGCCCTCATTTCTCGCTGGATGAATTCGCCCGGTTGTTGCCGCTGGTTGAGTCCTACCCGCCCAGTCCGGAGGTCGAATTCATCGTTTGCACCCACCGGCTGGCCTTGGCCGCTTTGCAGCAGCGTGGCTGGTTGGAGTGGTTGCGTGCCCTGGGCGTGCAGGTCATCGTCGATACCTGCGTCGTCGTCACCCCTATCGTCCGCGCACGCGGCGGCGTGCTGATGACCAACTCCGGCAAGTTCGCCCACTACTCGCCCGGCAACATCGGCCTGCAAGTCGTTTACGGTAGCCTGGAGGAGTGCGTGCGCTCGGCCGCCGCCGGGGCAGTGTGGCGCGATGGAACGTTGTGGGCAGAGGCGCAGGGGAGCGAGGAAGCGTGGGTAAACGTTCAGCAAACAACCGGCCATTCGCCGGGAGACTCTGAACTCGTCACTCGTCACTCGTCACTGGTCACTCAAAATCGGGTTTTGGTCGATGGGGCTGCATCCGGCACAGCGCTGGTGCTTGAAGAGCCCCTGAGCCTGTGGGGCGGGCTGGACCCGGAGACGGGGAACATCATCGACCAGCGCCACCCGCAGTGGAAGGCCAATGTCACCGGGCGGATGCTGATGTTGCCGGTCGGCAAGGGCAGCAGCAGCGCCAGCAGCATCCTGCTAGAGGCGGTCAGGTTGGGCACGGCCCCGGCAGCCATCCTGTTGCGGGAACCGGATGCGATCCTGGCCCTCGGCGCGGCCGTGGCGCGGGAACTCTATGGGATGTCGCCGCCGGTGGTGGTGCTGGACACGAATACTTATGGCCGGATTCGCAATGGAGAGAACATCCGTCTAACGGTCGAGGGCGATTTAGAAAAGGCGGGCTAACGACCAACGATCGTAGAGAGCTTCACGCTTCCAGTCTATTCTTTCATCATTCATTTTTCACTTTTATTGAATATTGGGACTGAGCTTATTCTACGGCTGAGCTTCGAGCCTCACTTGCCGTGTCGCGC
>JAWOHK010000287.1:0-3814 GCA_046485205.1 Chloroflexota bacterium
AACCGGAAAGCCAGGTAAGGTTGGTGAATCACGCTGGTCTTTCCATTTCTTCTCGCAAGTGATCGCGTAAAGTATGGGCCAACTGGCTGAATTCGGGCAGGTAGCGCATTTCCGCAGTCCGCGGCCGCAGCAGGTCAACAGGCAGGTCCAGCAGGATTCGACCGGGGCGTGGTGAAAGCACCAGGACACGGTCTGAGAGATAGATCGCTTCAGATATTGAATGGGTTACCATTAGCACCGTTTTTCGCCGGGCTTGCCAGATGTGCAGCAGTTCATCACCCATTTTCTCCCGGGTAAGGGCATCAAGTGATCCAAAGGGCTCATCCAGCAAAAGGATGTCCGGATCGTGCATCAATGACCGGGCAATCGATACCCGCTGCGCCATTCCTCCCGAAAGATCACGAGGATAAGCTTGCTCAAACCCTTCCAAACCCACCAAATGGATCAATTCCTGTGCACGACGCCTGACGGCATCCTGCGGAATGCCCTGTAATTCCAGGGGCAGAGAAATGTTATCCAAAACCCGCCGCCACGGCATGAGGTTGGCTTTCTGGAAGACCAGGCCGACTTTGGGCTGGATCTTGTTGAAATGAAACTCACCCTTTGTGGGGGGCACAAGGCCTGCCAGGACTCGCAGAAGTGTGCTTTTCCCGCTGCCAGAAGGCCCGATCAGGGACACAAAAGCGTTAGGTGGGAGTGAAAAGGTCAGATCATCCAGGGCGTGGACCACGCCGCTGGCATCGCTGAAAATGACACCAAGGTCATTGACCCGTAGGGCGGGTTCAGGGGAGGAGGTCATTGGTGAAAGCCTCTTCAAGGTTGATAGGTTGGTTTATTAGTCCCATTTCCAACAGTACTTCCTGCATGTTCTCCCATCCGGATGGATCACTGAACCCAATGTGATCCGTCTCCCATAGGCGAATTGATTCGCTAAGGATTGCATGTTGAAGGTCGCTGTCTGCATCTTCCAGGTTCTCTACGTATTTTTTGCTGATTTCATAGGCCTCATTTGGGTCCGCTATCGTATCTGAAATCCCCATGAGCAGTGCACTGATAAATGAACGGACCATTCCAGGATCATTTTTGAGGGTCTCTTCGTTTGTCACCAAACCGTTTGAGACCAACTCCAGGTAATCTGCCACCCGGATAACATTCACTTCATATCCTTTCGAACGCAGCACCACCGGCTCATTGGCGAGGTATATTACGACCGATTCACTCTGACCAGCAACCAGCGCTTCGACCTGGTTAAATCCGATCGGCAGCAAGTCAACATCTTCTTCTGTCAATCCTTCGGCATCCAGCAGGGCGATGAAACCGATATAACTGGCACCGAAAAGTCCGGGGATACCTACGGTTGTACCTTCGAGGTCATCAGGCGACACAATCCCTTTGTCGACAAAAGAGGCGACACCTACCGGAAAGTCCTGGTACCAGGCAGCAACATACGTGACCGGCAACCCCTGGGCTCTTGCCAGCAAAACCTGTTCGCCGCTGGCGATGCAAAATGTTTGATCACCGGCACCCACCAATGCAACAGCATCGGCCTCATTACCGTATTCAAGGGTCACATCAAAACCAGCCTCCCGGAAATAACCTTTCTCAAGAGCAACATACACTGGGGCAAACTGGATATTGGGAATGTAGCCCATTGTCAACCGCGTCGAGATCAATTCTTCCGCTTCTTGTGTTTCCGAAGTTGGTTCTTCTGCTTCTGGTACTTCAACAGGCGCTGCGGCTTCAGGTTGGAAAAGATCGATTACAGCACATCCACTTAAGACAGCAGCTACCATTATGAAAATTAACCCTTTTACGAACCATTGCTTTTTATTCATTATCGACCTTCCTCCGTTATTTTATTCATGATCCATTTTGACGCCAGGATTGCCACGCCAAAACCCGGGTTTCGATCAGGACAACCAGGCTGTAAAGGGAAACTGCTAATACAACCAGGGCAATCACGGCCACAAACACCAGGGCTGTGTCGTACTGTCCCCTGCCCTACGGTGTTCCGCGCAACGCCGCCGCCAGCTAAGAAGCCAGTCATGCGCACGCCATCCCTTGTTCGAAATGTCGCGATCCTGGCCTCGTGCCAGGCCTTTTTCTTCATGGCGAACACGATTCTGATCACGACGTCGGCCTTGGTCGGGCTCGCGATCGCGCCCAATCCGGCCATGGCGACCATTCCGCTCGCCGCACAATTCTTCGGCACCATGCTCGCGACCTTTCCGGCATCGTTGCTGATGGGCCGGGTCGGCCGGCGGGGCGGCCTCGTTTTGGGCGGTCTCTTCGGCATCGCGTCGGGGCTGCTCGGTGCCTATGCGGTGATCCAGGCGAGCTTTACGCTGTTCGTCGTGGCCGGCCTGCTCTACGGCGTGTTTTCGGCGTTCTCGCAATACTACCGCTTCGCCGCGGCCGATGCCGCCGACCAGAGTGCTGCCGTCGACAAGCTCGGAACGCGGGCCCGGGCGATCGGCTTCGTCATGGCGGGCGGCCTGGTCGCCGGCTTTTTGGGCCCGGAACTCGCCAAGGCGACGCAGGATCTCGTCCCGCCCTTCGTCTTCGCCGGCTGCTACCTGACGATCGCCGTGGTGGCCTTGTGCGCGACCGTGACGCTGGCCTTTCTCGACCTGCCGATGGTCGGGCCGCAGGCCAGTGACGCGCCGGCGCGTCCGCTTCTCGAGATCATTCGCCAGCCGGTGGCGCTCACCGCCTTTTTCGCAGCCCTCGTCGCCTATGTGACGATGAACCTGCTCATGACCATGACGCCGCTCGCGATGCTCGCCTGCGGCTTCGCCTTTGCCGACAGTGCCACGGTGATCCAGTGGCACGTGGTCGGCATGTTCGCGCCCAGCTTCTTCACGGGCTCGCTGATCGCCCGCTTCGGCGTCGAGCGGATCATCGCGGCGGGCGGTGCCTTGATGGTCGCCTGCATCGCCATCAATGTCGCCGGGATCGAGCTCGCCAACTTCCTCGCCTCGCTCTTTCTTTTGGGGCTGGGCTGGAATTTCATGTTCATCGGCGGTACGACCCTTTTGACCCGTGCCCACCACCCGAGCGAAAAGGCGAAGGTGCAGGGCTTCAACGACCTTTGCCTGTTCACCGCGGTCACCATGTCGGCTGCCGCCAGCGGCGCGCTCCACGAGTGGGTGAGCTGGCAGCCGATGAACCTCGTGGCCCTGCCACTGGTGCTCGCCGTCATCGCCATGGCGCTGCTGCGGGCACGGCGGATCGGGCCGCTGGAGAACGCGGCCGCCTGAGCCAGCCCTGACGCCGCCCGCACGCGGCGCTGGAGCGCCGTCGCGTGGCTCTCATCGTGCGTCAGGAGGAACGATCATTGACCGCATTCGCCGAAACCACCCAGCTCGCCAAGCATGCCGTCCACGGCAAGCGCGGGGTGGTCGCAGCACAAAATCGCAAGGCCGCGGTGGTCGGGGCCGAGATCCTGGCGGCCGGCGGTGATGCCGTCGATGCGGCGATCGCAACCTCGATGGCCCTGGCCGCCACCGAGCCCTGGATGAGCGGGCTCGGCGGCGGTGCCACGATGCTGGTCTATCGCGCCGACACCGGCCAGACCCACGCCATCGACGGCGGCATGGTGGCCCCCCAGGCGCTCGATCCCAAGGCCTACCCGATGACCGGCGAGACGGCCGGCGATCTCTTCGGCTGGCCGCAAGTCCAGGACGACCGCAACCTCAAGGGCCCCATGGCCTTCGCCGTGCCCGGCGGGCTCGCCGCCTTGGGCCTCGCGCACGAGACGTTCGGCCGGGTGCCGCTCGCCGAACTCCTGGCGCCAGCCGAGCGCCTTGCCGCC
>JAWOHK010000311.1:0-14730 GCA_046485205.1 Chloroflexota bacterium
CCTGGACCCGGATGTTGCCCAAATGGGCGTGGAATTGCGATCTATTGGCCAGGAACAACCACTGACCTTGATCCCGTTTATGCTCAAGTCACCCGGTTGCCGGGATGGGCGGAATTTCTCACTGCTTTTACCGAAAAACCCTCAGTCTCGCCAATTGTAGAGTTGACTAATAGTCCCCGCACCACGGTAAATCTCAATCAACCAGCCCTCCTATCCTTTGAAGTAATCGGTAACCAATTGACCGATATTGCCATCGTGGCCGCCCAGGAAGCGGCCGATGGTCGTGGTGCGTTACGGCAATTTGAAACCATCCAACCGGAGTTCATCACCCTCCCGTCCGGCACATCGACAGCCGTATGGATTGACGGGCGTCATGAGTCGATGATCATCTGGAACACGATTGGTGGTTATGTGTCTGACGCAGCGGGAAGTGGGGATTTCGTGAGTATCCGGGCCGTAAATCCCTCACCTGAAGGATCTCAACTGGCCGTCGAGGGCGTTTTCTTGCCATCCAACCGCGACATTCTGGCCGATGCTACCCTGATTTTCGACGCCGACAACGCCGAATCCGGCCGGCTTTGGTCTGGTGTGAAAGTCAGTAGTGGCGCACGACTTGTTGGTGAGTTGAAGCCCAAAGCGGGGGATATATTCCAGCCGGCCATCTATATTTCTGATGAAAACGGCCGGTTCCAACGTGAGCCGGGAATCGAACTGACCTTCCATGAGACGGCGTCCTTGCTTCGCAGCACGCGACCGCTGCCTGATGGCGTTTATCGTGTGGGCGTCAGCGCAACCGCTCTTGGCGGGAATCCGTCCATCGCGACTACTCCGCTAAATGTGAGCGCGAACGAGAGTGTCGCCGGCTACCGTGCCTATATAGATACCGCTCATAACGTTCAATTTCTTTACCCTGTCAATTGGCCCTTACCAACAAACCAGGCCAATGTCACCTTTGCCGGAAACACCTTCTCGAATTCGACCGATCAAATTCAACTCCAGGTTCGTTACTATCCAAATTGGTCAGCGAACCTGGCCGATCTGCAGAACGAGGCGATATCCACCTTTGGTGAAGTCAGCATCCTTCAACAAGACCCTGTTCAGCTAGGCTTGGACGGGAGCGTTGAAGCGCTACGCACAGCCTATGGTTATCAAAGCCCGGAACGAGGCGAACGTACTGGTGTTTTCCTGACTTTCCTGAGAGAAGGGGTCGGCTATGTCGTGGATTTGGATGGACCAAAAATGCAGGAGGCAGCAACGTTGGCCACCATCGATACGCTGGCTGCAAACTGGCAATTCTTGCCGCAACGATTGGGTTTTGGCCCTCAAACGTGGTCCTGGTTAACGGTAGACAATCATCGGGTACAATATCCGTCCGCCTATGCCTACCAGCCATACAACAATTGGCATCGTTTCACGGCTGACCCGCAAACATTTATGGCCATAAGAATTCAACCAGCAGCTCGAACCCCAGCCGAGGCCATGACCGGTCTGCTTAACATCGCGGCCGAAGGGGTCAACGGGTTTGTCGCTGATGAACCATACCGGTTTTTCCTCGCCGGGCACACCTGGGAACGGAATGATTTTAGCTATGTGGATGCGAATGGCATGCCGATCGCCGGTTTGCTTCTGAGCCGGCGTGACGGGGTACAGGAAATCGCGCTGTGGGCGGAGACGCCGGCCGATCAATCATTAGATCGCTTCCGGCGGGCCTTCCTGCCAGCCGCTGCATCCATCCAAACGCTGCCCGCTTCTCCCGAGGGCTAATTTCGTCAGTGCCATCTCTTCAACGAGACGAGTTCGTGGCCGGGGTCCGCGCCGAATTGCCGATAGTCTTGGGGGTTGTCCCTTTCGGTATGATTTATGGTGTCGTGGCCACGGCCGCCGGTCTGTCACCTGTCCTGGCCCAATCGATGTCGTCCGTTGTATTCGCCGGATCGGCCCAAGTGATTGCTACCGATTTATTTGCCTCGGCCGCCCCCGCGGCGGTGTTGCTGATAACAACCTTCACTGTCAATTTACGTCACCTGTTTTATAGCGCTTCCCTGTCTCCCTACATAGCTGATTTGTCAATCAGGTGGAAACTGATGCTGGGCTATCTCTTAACTGACGAAGCCTACGCGGTTTCGATATTGAAGTTTTCAAAGGACTCGACCCGGCCTTCAACACGGCACTGGTATTTTCTTGGCGCAGGTCTGACGTTATGGGTGTCCTGGCAAGTAAGTACAGCGGCAGGGATATTCCTCGGGGCAGCGGTGCCGGCCGATTGGTCGCTTGACTTCGCCCTGACCGTCACGTTCATTGCAATGGTCGTCCCCACTTTACGGGATCGGCCGCAAGTAGCCGCCGCGCTTTCGGCGGGAATCGTCGCTGTCGCCACGTTCGCCTGGCCCTATCAATTGGGGCTGGTCGCTGCAGCCATGACCGGCATTCTGGTGGGAATCCTGTTTGAAGGGCGATTATTCCAAAGAAGGATGTCCCCCTTACCCGCGGCGAAAGATTCTCAAACGAACACCGGAGATTCCCCTTGAATGAAGCCATGATGGCCTTGACCATAGTGGGAATGGGGTTGATTACCTATTCCATTCGTTTGTCGTTTTTCCTCCTACCGGAACGAATTACATTACCGGCGAGGCTACTACAAGCCCTACGCTACGTGCCCGCGGCGGTGCTTTCGGCTATCATATTTCCGGCAATGTTTCTATCTGAGGGATTCCTGGATATCTCACTGGGCAATGAGCGGCTAATAGCCGGCCTCACGGCGGGGTTTGTCGCCTGGCGAACGCGCAACTTAGTTATCACAATTGTGGTAGGTATGGGAGTGCTGTGGATATTGCAACTACTATTTGCCCGGTAAGCGTTCTGATCTTGACAGATAATTATTCTTCTCTTTGGGAGTTGGCATGTACGAGAAAATATTGGTCCCACTTGACGGCTCAAATTTGGCCGAGGCGATTTTGCCCCATGTTGAAGGGCTTGCCCGCCATTATGGCTCCTCAATCATCTTATTGCAGGTATTGGAACTACCGCACCTCGTTGGTTTACCCCGGAGTAGCGGCTTTGATGCCCTGCCCGAGATGACCCCGGCCGAAATGAACCGGCATATCAGTGACGCGCAAAATTATTTGGAAGGTCTCGTGGGGCGGCTGGGAGAGAAGGGCATCTCCGCCACAGGAAGAGTTGAATATGGACCGATTGTGGCTTCGATTATGCGCGCCGCGCGCCAGGAAAACGTCAGCTTGATCGCGATGGCCAGCCACGGCCGCGGCGGATTGACGGATGTTTATTACGGCAGCGTTGCCGCCGGAGTCCTGCAACGAATAGATCGTCCTCTTCTCATCGTCAGGGCGAATGACTTCAATAGCTACCCGGAGTGATCGTCCGGGTACTTTCGGTACGCCGATTACCGCGTGATCTTAACCTGATAATTTACTATTATTAGGGCGAAGCACCATTTTCTATTTGCTGGTTAAGCGAGAATATCCCTACCTTATGCATCACCTAGAATGGCTTCCTTCGATCCACCATGATGGGTCCGAAAAATATGTGTCTGATCTATATCCACGGCTCGGCGAGACAGTCCGGCTAAGAGTTCGCACGCATCATCTCGCCCCGGTCAGCCGTATTGTGCTGCGAACCTTCCCCGATGGCGAACAAATGCTGACTGAAATGAGTCGCGGCGAGACGACACCTCCGGCACAATGGTGGCACGTCGACCTATTGATCAGCCAGCCTGTTAATCATTACCGGTTTATCATCCTTTCTGACAAGGTCGTCTGGCATTACTCGGCCGCCGGACCGACTACCTACGTTCCCTTGGACTTTTACGACTTTCGCATACTGGCCGATTATACCCCCCCCAGTTGGATAGCTGATTCTGTGTTCTACCAGATATTCCCGGATCGCTTTTCAAATGGTGACCCCTCCACAGATCCGCGACCGGATGAATTTGAATATCGCGGGCACCATCCACAAACCCTCCCCTGGGAAGTACCCCCACCAGACGACCAATTTCCCTCGCTCGTTTTCTATGGGGGCGATCTACCCGGAATCGAACAGCGACTGGATTACCTGGCCGATCTGGGAATCAACGCGCTCTATCTGAACCCCATATTCCATGCCTATTCCAATCATAAATATGACGTGGCCGATTATGATCACATCGACCCCCATTTTGGCGGAGATCAAGCGCTAGTGTCTTTGCGCCATAAGCTGGATGCCCGCGGGATGCGTTATATTCTCGACATCGTACCCAATCATGCCGGATATTGGCATCCCTGGTTTCAGACGGCACTGGCCGATGCGGCTGCACCTGAGGCTGAGTTCTTTACCTTTCATTCCCATCCGGACGACTATGCTTCCTGGCTTGGCGTGCAATCCTTACCTAAGCTCAATTATCGCAGTGCCGAACTCCGGCGGCGCATTTATGAGCAACCCGAGGCCGTTTTCCGGCGATGGCTGCAACCACCTTATTCAGCCGACGGCTGGCGCGTTGATGTCGCCAATATGCTCGGCCGTCAGGGTCAAACGCAAATAGGGCTGGAAGTAACCCAAGGGATTCGTAAGGCCGTTAAAGCAACTTGCCTGGATGCCTATCTCATGGGCGAAAATTTCTTCGATGCCTCCAACCAACTCCAGGGAGATCAGTGGGACGGGGTTATGAATTATGGCGGCTTTACCCATCCCCTCTGGCATTGGTTACGTGGTTATTACCAGGGAGGCCATGGTTTTCCTCAAGCGATCGAGGCAGCCTATTGGCCTACAAACGCTATGGCTGATACCTGGCGAAACCGGCTGGCCGCCATCCCCTGGACCATCGCCCTGCAACAGTACAATTTACTTGATAGCCATGATACCTCACGAATCCGAACGATTGTCCACGGCAACGATGCCCTTCAGAGGCTCGCAACAGCCGTCTTAATGACCTTTCCCGGAGTTCCCGGCCTCTATTATGGGGATGAGATAGGCATGGAAGACCTGCCGCGCCTTGGTTCGCGCGGGTGTATGATTTGGGAAGAAAGCCGTTGGAATCAATCGCTGCTCGATTACCATCGGACGCTTGTTCGTCTTCGGCGAACCTCACCAATTCTACAAAAGGGCGGTTTCCAGATTGTGCTGATCGAGCCAGATACCGTCGCCTACCAGCGCGAAAGCCTGGAAGGCCGCATCCTTGTTTTTGCCCATCGCGGCGAGCAACCACGCCCGGCCGAACGCGTCTCGCTCATTAATGGAGGCGTTGCTGATGGCACGCACTTTGTTGACTTTGAATCAGGTCGAGAGTACACGGTAAACAATGGGAATCTATCGCTTCCCGCTCTGGAGCAAGGCGCGCTGATTTTGAAGGAAGTTGCCGACTGACAAAACGCAGGATGGAGCCAAGGGGTCAAATGAACCAAATTGAAACGATGCTACTAACCGGATATGAATCATACTCGCCGGAGGAGACGCGCCGGCGAACGGATGATTTTTATCGGGAGCTTAAACGCCGTCGTACCGTTCGCCACTTCTCGGATCAACCTGTCCCACGCGAAATAATCATGGATTGTCTACAAGCGGCAACAACAGCGCCCAGCGGGGCTAATCACCAGCCTTGGCATTTTGTAGCTGTATCCGATCCGGACTTAAAGCGCCGCATTCGACAGGCGGCCGAAAAAGAAGAAAGAGCGTTTTACGATGACCGGGCGACGACGCAATGGCTCGAGGCGCTGGCACCGCTAGGCACCAACGCCGACAAGCCGTTTCTGGAGATCGCCCCTTACCTCATTGCCGTTTTTGCCCAAAGCTACGGCCTGGACCCAGATAACCGGAAAATCAAGCATTACTATGTTCAGGAATCTGTCGGTATTGCCACCGGGTTTCTGATCGCCGCCATTCATCATGCCGGATTAGCTTCGCTGACTCACACACCCAGCCCAATGGGTTTTCTGAACCAAATCCTCGGTCGCCCCAATAATGAGCGCCCCTTTCTGCTACTGGTGGTAGGCTATCCGGCGCCAGACGCAGAAGTACCGGTGATCACCAAAAAATCGCGCGACGAGGTAATCACCTTCATTTGAGCACTCAGCGTCTGATCCATCAGCTTTATATCGCGAGCTTGCGAACTGCGTTCCATCTGCTTTACCATCAGTTCGCCTGGACTTACGATGCCATCAGCGCGATGGCGTCCCTGGGTCAATGGCGAAACTGGCAATCGGCCGCAATACCTTACATCCGCGGATCCGATATTTTGGAACTGGGACATGGTCCAGGGCATATGTTGCTCGACTTGGCGGCACAAGGCTACCGTCCGATCGGTCTTGATTTGTCCCCTCAAATGGGTCGTATGGCTCGCAAACGGTTGCTCGGCGAAAGACATTTTCCCAATTTAATCCGCGGACGCAGCCAGACCTTACCGTTTGGCCCCCAATCGTTTGATACCATAGTGGCAACATTTCCGACACCTTATATCATTGCTCCGGAAACAGCCGTGGCGATCCATCGTGTGCTTCGTCCCGGCGGCCGGTTAGTGATCGTGCCTGAGGCCAGACTAACCGGGAAGGGTTTACTTAATTGTTGGCTGGAATGGTTGTACCGTATCACTGGTCAACGCCACACGAACTTCCGGCAAAACGACATCAACGAAACCTATTGGCGCGCTACTTTTATCGGTTTCGGGTTCGATGTCGCGTCCCATCTCCAGATTCTGGAAAACAGCGAGATAATGATTGTAATTGCCGAGCGGACGGCGGTTCATTAAGCTGCTTGCCCTATCCTTCAGGCGATTGGTAAAATGAAACGATGACTAATTATGATGACAGCCCGGCTCTAAACCTGGTGCCTGATGAAGATTCAGGTGACCCGGTCAGCCAAACATTAACGCGCCCGACCTGGACAGAACGCCTCTTACCGTTTCTGATCATGGTCGGCGTATTGATAGCAGACCAATTATCTAAATACTTGGTTGAAACCCGCATACCCCTGTACGGAACCTGGGCACCAATTCCGGCCCTTGAGGGCATTTTTCGCTTTGTTCATACCTCGAATTCCGGTGCAGTGTTCGGCCTGTTCCAGGGGACCGGGATGTTCTTTGCAATTCTGGCTGTTTTCGTGATTGGGGCGATCATCTATTTCAATTTCACCCTTCCCGGAGACCAGTGGTTGCTGCGCATTGCCATTGGACTTCAGCTAGGTGGCGCTATTGGCAATCTGGTCGATAGACTGCGACAGGAAGGACACGTAACCGACTTTATTGATATAGGCCCCTGGTACATCTTCAACCTGGCCGACCTGGCCATTGTTTCCGGTGTCATCCTGTTTGGGTGGGTAATCCTGCGCGATCACCAGCACGCTGAAAGAAAAGATCGGCTCGACTACAATGATTCTGAAACAGTGCCCGAAGCTGGGACTGAAAATAACAAAATCATTGACTGACAATTCGAATGACTTCACCCCCACACACAATTGAGCTTATCCTAACCGCTGTCGGCGAACGACTAGACCGGGCCTTAACCGAGGCCGCGCCGGAGCTATCGCGCATGCAATGGCAGCGGTTGATTCGTGAAGGAGCGGTTACTGTAGATGGCGAAAGGGCTCGCCCCGCTTACCGAATCCAGGGCGGTGAGAGGCTGGTGGCTACCGTCCCCGAAGTTGTCGAAGCGACGATCTCGGCCGAGGAAATCCCGCTCGACATCCGTTACGAGGACAGTGACATCATCATTATTAATAAACCGGCCGGTATGGTTGTCCACCCTTCTCTGGGCCATGACAGTGGCACGCTCGTTAATGCCCTCCTGGCTCACTGCCCCGATCTGGAAGGTGTCGGCGGCGAGCGACGGCCGGGAATCGTTCACCGTCTGGACAAGGACACCTCCGGACTCATCATCGCCGCCAAACATGACCAGGCCCTCTGGTACGTGCAGCGACAATTCAAGGATCGAACAGTAGAGAAAACCTACCTGGCACTGGTCCACGGCCACTTGCAGCCGCCACAAGCCCTCATCGATGCTCCCATCGGCCGCGACCCAAAACACCGCCAACGAATGGCCGTCGTTCTAAATCCGTCCGCCTCGGCCAGACCAGCCGAGACTGCCTACAGGACGCTTTTCGTTTATCCTGATTGCACATATGTTGAGTGCCGCCCACGGTCCGGTCGCAAACATCAGATTCGCGTCCACCTGGCCTATATCGGCTTTCCAATTGTAGGAGACAAACTGTACGGTCGGAGAAAAGATCCGTTTGGTGTCAAACGTCACTTCCTTCATGCCGGCGGCTTGTCACTGAAACGACCATCAGATGGAGAGTTGATTGCCATATCGGCTGATCTACCGGAGGAACTCCAGACGGTACTCGATGGGTTAATCTGAGCGAGGTCGATTTTTACAGAAAGTGAGGGAGTCGCGTCGCCAATTTATCCTTCAACCTGATTTGGATATTTTCTTATCGGTCTCCCCTCTGTTGACTTATAGCAGCCTGTTCGCTTGATGCTACTGGTAAAGACAGATAGAAAACGCTACCCTCTTCCGTTCGACTTTCACACCAAACGCGGCCTTTGTGATGGTCAGCAATGGATTTAACGATGGCCAATCCTAAACCAGAGCCCCGCGTGTTGCCAGCGGCTTTGTGACCGCGATAAAACTTTTCAAATAGGTGAGCCCGATCCAGAAAGGGAATTCCCGGGCCGTTATCGCGCACGCTGATGACAATTTCATCCTCCTGTTGCCCGGCCGACAAGATCATTGTTCCGCTGTTTGGCGCATGCTTCAGCCCATTGGTCACATAATTGGTCACCGCGCGGCGCAGAAGGGCCGGATCACCCAGAACAGGCGGTAAACGATCGGGAACCTCAACCACTAATCGCACGCCTTGCATCAGCGCTGGAGAGGCATACTCCTCAGCGACAGCTGCCAGGATGTCCCCGATCTGAACGACATCGAATTGGAGGTTGATACCGGCCTGAATCTGGGCCATCTCGACCAAGTCATTGACCAGCAAGCTCATTCGATCGATGCCGGCCATGATTTTCTCAATGTATTCGCGTTCGAGCGCCGGATCGTCATCAATCGGCAACATGCCGGCATAATTGTGCATATAGGTCAGCGGGCTTTTCAGATCGTGGGATATACCAGCCAAAAATTCAGATTTCATCCGGTCGACTTCCACAAAATCGGTCACATCCTGCAATACGGCTACCCGTCCCATAGCCTGACCGTCGGCCGCTTGAACCGTGGCAATATTAGCCAGGTAGGAACGACCATTCGCTTCCAGTTCTAACTTGCCGTCTCTATTCCGGGTCTCCTTAGAAGCCGCCAGCATTCCCATGCTAAGGTGTCGGGCTAATTCCCTAATCGGAATTGAATCGACCACTGGCCGGCCGGTGACCTCTTCCGCCTTCAACCCTAACGCCCGCTCCATGGCCGGGTTTAGGAGGAGGACGCGATCCGTCTGGTCAGTTACGATGACTGCGTTGGTCGTGCTGGCCAGGATAGCGGCCAGTCGCCGCCGGCCATTTTCGGCGGCCGTGAACAAGTGGGCATTTTGAACCAGGACCGAGGCTTGCCCGGCCAATGTCCGCAGCAAATTTAATTCTGTGTTGTCAAAGTAGTGGGGTTGCCGGTAAGCGACGATAAGAGCGCCCTGGAATTCGCTGGCCGTTTTCAACATGACAGCGTACAGAGCGGAAACCGGAGCCACTTCTATTCCCAATTGGGACTGGATTTCCTGAGGCGAGCCGAGAATCAGTTCTGAAACCTCCCGTAATTGTGTAACAACGCCCCGATCCAACACAGTCAAACTATCTGCGGATGGCCCTTCAGCAAACAACAGGGGCGCCGGAGCAACGGGGTTGCGAACAACGGCTCGAACACCCGCGGCGCCAGTTCCACGAAGCACACCTTGTAAAACAGCTTTCATCCCCTCGTTCATATCGACGGTTGCCGCCAACTGGTTACTAACCCCTAACAGGAGGGCCAACTCATCGAGACGCTGCTTCAACGAACGTTGCATCTGCGAAAATGCCAGAGACAGTTGGCCTATTTCGTCTTCCCTTTCCGAGCGGATCGGCCGCTCCAATCCACCACCGCTCGCGATAGCCTTGGATGCCTTGGCGACATCAGCTAAAGGCCGACTGATATTGCGGCTGAGCGCTGAAACCGCGAGGAAAAAGAGAAGGCTCATCCCCAATAAGGCCAGCGATACCGGACCCATCACCCCCATCGACTGACGCATGATCACTGCATGCGGAACTACAGCCGCAATTTTCCACCCACTTCCCGGCACGGATGCAAGATAAAGAAATTGTCGAACCCCGGTCAAAGGATCAATGGTCTGGTAAACCTGACGACCGGAAGCAATCCGGTTGGCGGTCAGTCGTAATAAGTCGGGAGCGGGAATCTCCCATAATTCCGTTATGACTGCTTCGGCACCATCACCTGACCGCAACACGACACGCGCACGCTCATCGACGATCAATCCATACCCTGGACCGGTCGCTCCAGGCAGCAAACCGGCTACATCGCTCAGCGCGTCGGGAGACAGCCTGCCCACCAAAACCGCTCGGCCGGCGGCTTCCCGGATCGGCACAGCTATTAATACCGCCATCGAACCGTCTACCTCATCAGCAATCATCAGGGCCTGATTGCTGGCCAAAACATCAGCGACAAGCTGCCGCTCTATAGAACTGGTTTGAATTAATTCGTACCCGGCCGCTGCGGCGGTCGATCCGGTTGAATCATAGAGCGTGATGGCGCTGAATTGGGGGATAGTCCTTTGATATCGCCCGATTGCGCGGCGCTTCGCGTCGGGCCCAGCCGCCACCAAATTGTCATTCGCGCTATTCTCAGTCAAGGCAATCGAAAGGTTGCTTTTTAGTGCTGCCAACCGAACTGCAGCCGCGTCGACATTGGTCGACATTTGCCCGATCGCCGAGCGAGACATGGATTGGGTGGAAAGATAGAAAGCAACCCCAGTGGTAATCAATATTACGGCCAGAACAAAAGTTAGATAGGTACCGACTATCTGACCTTGTAAACTACGACGAAAAGGTGACGGGATGGTTCCTTGGGGGGAGCGCCATTGGGGCTGGATCCAAAACAAGAGGACTACCAGACTACCACCGACCAATCCTTCGATAAGTAAAGGTATCAGAGTAGCCGTGCTGATAAACAAAGCCATATCCAGAGCGGCCATTGTATTGGTTAACGGCGTCAAGATGAACAGTACGTGCAGTCCTGTAAAGATGGACAAAATCAGCTGTCCCAAGGCACCAGCTACCGGCGGCCGGCGTAACAGGCGGAAAAAGCGACCAGAGTAATGTTGTTGCATCATCAAGGCCGCGAGCCCGGCGGCCCAGGCGACGCCAACAATATCCAGGGCAGAATGCGTCTGGCCGAAGGCTCGTGCCAGGCCACCAAAGAGACCTACAATGATGGCGGCCGGTACGTTCAAAGCCGCTCCGGCCAGTAAATAGGGCGCAGCTGCAAACGGCCCCATAGCCGAAGTCACCGATTGACCGCTCAGGATCGGATCAGACCACGGCAGGCTCAACGGGAAAAGACGCCCAAAAAGCAAGGCTGCCCCTGAAAGAACGACGACGGCTGCCCATTGGGGCGCGGTCATGCCTCGAATTTCGGCCTTGTGACGATAGAGCAGCAACAATGGAACCAGACCGGCAAGAACAACCAGGACGTAATAGAGAGTCCCCCCTGATTCCAGAACTCCAGATTCTGCTGCCGTCCCCCAAAAGCCAAAAGGCATAATCGTTTGTTCCCCTTACGAACTTGATTCCAAACGGGTTCTTTACATTATGTCTGGTTGCGGCATTATAGCAACCGCCCATCAATTTGTCATTTGTTCGCGATTTCACTATGATTGCAGTCTATGGATATGCGTCGACGGACCTACACCATTCTGGTGAGCATCATCCTTCTGACGCTACCCTGTTACCTGACCGGAATTATCCTCCTCGCTCGAGCGCCGGGACGAGACGGTGGGCTACCAACGGTCGAAACTCCTTCACCAACACCAACGGAGGAGCCAACCCGATTGCCCCCGGTCCAATTAACCATCACGCCGCCTGGGTCACCTACTCCGCAGGCGACAGTGACAGCGTCCATCACTCCCACCGCCACAGCAACCTTCACGCCCACAACTACGGTAACATGGACGCTGACACCAACACCGACCCAAACACCAACCGAAACACCCACACCAACCGAAACGCCGACCGAGACACCCACACCGACCGAAACGCCAACCGAGACAGCGACGCCGACCGAAACGCCCACAGAGACGCCAACGGCCACCCCAACGGGTACGTTGGAAGTAACCGAAACGCCTGAAGGAACACCTGAATCTCCCTAACTTTAGTTCCCCCCTTAGCCTTCCCAATTAATCAATCATGGACACCTTTGAGCTGGTAAAGCAATTAACTGAGACCCCAGGACCGTCAGGATTTGAGCATCCTGTTAGCGAAGTCATACAAGAATTATGGAAGCCGCTGACGGATGAACTGTACATCGATCACGTTGGCAGCGTGCTTGCTACCAAGCACGGCACATCCTCGGAAACTGAAAAACCGGCGCGGCCTTCTGTTCTGCTGGCTGCCCACGCAGACGAACTGGGTCTGATCGTGGCTCAAGTTCTCGATCATAACGGCCATGGATTCTTGCACGTGGCTGGTTTAGGCGGAGTAGATCGACGACAGTTATTCGGGCAGACCGTTGTCGTACACGGCCACCGTTCGCTCCCAGCCGTGATTGGTGGATTACCCGATCACTTATTGCCGGAGGCGGAACGCGGGCAAACTTATAGTTATGAGCAACTGGTCGTCGATCCCGGCCTACGAATAGATGAATTGCGCGCCGAGGTCTCTATCGGAGACTTCGTAAGTTTCCGGCAACCCTTGCGCAAACTATCCGGCACGCGCGTGGCTGGCAAGGCACTAGATAATCGGACATCCATTGCCGCGGTCACTCTATGCTTGCAACACTTGCAGCAACGCCAACATTTCTGGGATGTGTACGCCGTCGCCACCTCTCAAGAGGAAACACGCTATCTGGGTGCTTACACAAGTGCCTACACTCGACAGCCTGATGTGGCTATAGCCATCGATGTCACCCATGCCAAAGGTCCGGGAGCCAGCGACAGCGAACTGGCCGAACTTGGCAGCGGGCCGGTTTTGGGAATAGGGGCAAATGTCCATCCGGGTATTTATCAGGCGCTGAAGGACGCGGCGAAAGCGATGGAAATGAGCGTTATTACCGATCCTCACGCTGCCGGCAGTGGGACCGATGCTTATGCGATTCAAATATCGCGGGAAGGGATTCCCACCGGATTAGTTGAAATCCCCTTGCGCTATATGCATACGATGGTCGAGACGGTTGATAACACCGATATCGAACGTGTTGGCCGGCTACTGGCCGAATTCATTGTTCGCCTGGACGACCAATTCCTGTCGAGCCTTACCGAAGCCCTAATGAAGCCGGATAAATAAGCCCCTCTAATAACGAGGCCAAAGACGATGAATGAACTTTTGAAACAACTGACCGAGGCGGTTGGCGTATCTGGGGCAGAGAAAGAAGTTCGATTACTTCTTCGTGACTTAATTGCCGATCATGTCGATGAATGGTCGGTAGATCCAATGGGTAACCTTCTGGCCACCAAGCGAGGCACGGGGCAATATTCGATGCGGGTATTAGTCGATGCCCATATGGATGAAGTCGGTCTTTTGGTCAAGGATATCGATAGCCAGGGAATGCTTAAATTTACGACCGCCGGCGGGTTTGACGATCGAGCGCTCCTGGGCAAGGTAGTTCAGGTCGGCCCCAAAAAAATCACCGGCGTGATCGGCGCGCGCGCTGTTCATTTGGTTAAATCAGGCGAATACAAAAAAATCGTCAATACCGATGCGATGCGGATTGATATAGGCGCGAAGAACAAAGATGCCGCTTCCACAAAAGTAAACGTCGGCGATTATGCCGCATTTGTTACCCCGTATGAAGAAATAGAATCGGGACGCACGGCAATTGGCAAGGCGTTTGATAATCGTTGCGGATGCGCCGCATTGGTGGAGTTGTTGCGGGGCGAACGATTTCCGTTTGATTTGATCACCGCCTTCACCGTTCAGGAAGAGGTTGGGTTGCGTGGAGCCAAGGTTGCGGCTTACGCCTCCAAGCCTGATGCCGCCTTTGTTCTGGAATGCACTCCAGCCTATGATCTCCCTAACAAAGATGATGTGAGCCCAAATGTAGCCTTGGGCAAGGGCGTCTCCATTTACGTGATGGATCGGGGAACGATCCAGGACCCGCGTCTGGTGGCTCACCTGATGGCTACGGCCGAAAGTCAGGGGATACCTTTTCAAATTCGCCAGCCGGGTGGTGGGGGTACCAACACCGCTGCCATCCAGCGCACCCATGCCGGAGTTCCAGCGGCCACAATGGCTGTTCCCGGACGGTATGCCCACACTCCCTCAATGATGATCAGTCTGGATGATTACCATAACCTGGTCCGTCTAGCCGACGCTGCCTTGCGGGACTTGTCCCCAGATTTGATTCAAAGGGCGGCATGAACCGTCTAACCCTTGAAAACCGGAGTTCCCTATGAATGATTTGATTCGCAATCTCGTTGAAGCTTATGGTCCTTCAGGATTTGAAGACCGGATGCGCGATCTGATCCGGCCGGAAATCGAGCCGTATGTGGACGAAGTGATTGTCGACGCCCTGGGCAACCTTATAGGCCGAAAAAAACCGGCCGGCGGGG
>JAWOHK010000321.1:0-19864 GCA_046485205.1 Chloroflexota bacterium
TCGCGACAAGCTGGCCATGCGCACCCAGGCGGCGGCCGCGGGCGTTTCAGTTCCGGCCTTTACGTCTGTATTTAACTACGAACAGTTGGGCGAATTCATGAATCAGATCGACCCGCCATGGGTATTAAAGCCTCGTTTCGAAGCCGGTGCGGTGGGAATTCGCCAACTTAACAACAGTGAGCAGGTCTGGCGGGCGCTCGATAAGCTGGGCGACGAGCAATCATATTACTTGTTGGAGCAATTCGTGCCCGGCGATGTGTACCATGTCGACGCGCTTCTATGGGAGGGTGAGGTGACCTTCGCCGTGACCAGCCGCTATGGTTCGCCGCCACTAAGCGTAACTCAGGGTGGCGGCATCTTTAACACACGCCTCACTCCGCGTGACTCAGAGGAATCGCGGACGACCATTCGTCTAGCGAGCGACGTCTTCAAGGCCTTTGGATTGTCACGCGGCGTCACCCATACTGAATTCATCCACGCCCACCACGACGGACAGTTTTATTTCCTGGAAACGGCCGCTCGTGTTGGTGGCGCCCACATCGATAAGATGATCGAAGCGGCCACCGGGCTATCGCTCTGGGCCGAAGCGGCGCGTATTGAATTGGCCGATGTTCGCGGCGAAACCTACCAATTGCCGGATCATCGCGAGGAATACGCCGGGTTGATCATCTGCCTATCGCGCGATGAGTGGCCCGATCTTTCAGCTTACAATGATCGCGAAGTGGTTTGGCGTGTGCCGCGAGCCAATCACGCCGGGTTGCTCCTTGCCTCGGCCGATCCCGACCGGATAGAGCAGTTAATGGCTGATTACAACGAGCGTTTTACCCATGATTTTCTGGCCCATGCGCCTCAGACAAAGCACCCCCGGACGACGATCTAAATGTGGCTGACTCACTGGGAACCCCGCCTTGCCGCCTTTGTTGGCGAACGCTTGCCGGCTAATGATCCGGCCCATGATTTGAACCACGTGCAACGGGTAGTGGCCAATGCCCGAACATTGATGGCTGAAGAGGGCGCCGAACCGGCGGTAGTTATTCCTGCCGCCTGGCTTCATGACTGTGTCGCGCTGCTCAAGGATTCCCAAAAGCGTTCCCAGGCTTCCCGCCTGGCGGCGACTGATGCCACTGATTTCCTCGAGGATCAAGGTTACCCCTCTGAATTTTTACCGGCTATTCACCATGCGATTGAAACCCATAGTTTCTCGGCCGGTATTTCGCCGCTGACTCTAGAAGCCAAAGTAGTCCAGGATGCTGATCGACTGGACGCTATGGGTGCGATTGGTATTGCTCGCTGTCTTATGCTTGGTGGCGTGATGGGCAAGCCCCTTTACGATGGGGATGAGCCATTTCCGGAGTCTCGCACCCCGGATGATTCCCGCAACACGCTCGATCATTTTTATGTCAAATTACTAAAGTTGGTTGATTTGATGCAAACATCGGCCGGCCGGCGCGAAGGCCGGCGACGAACTCAATTTATGCGAGTATACTTGGCTGAACTGGGTCGTGAATTGGACAGCCTCACAGGATATCGATCGACCTAGTTCATAAATCAGCCGGCTTGATCCGATAGTGGGTAGGCGTCGAGACCGGCCAACGGACAATGACAGACGATACACACCGTTACGAACTAGCGATGGAAATTGGCGAAGAAGCGGTTCGCCAGGGCCAATGGCAACAGGCAATGACTTGCTTCCAGACGGCCCTTTCCGGCTTGCCACATGAACCGCGCGTCTATAGCGGCTTGGGCGACACCTACCTGGCTTTGGTCGATGGTCCACGGGCGTTAGCCTGCTATAAAGCCGCAGCCCGGCTTGCACCTGATATTCCCGATTATTCGGACAAAATCGCTACACTTCAGTTGCAATTGGATTTGCCGGAAGAAGCAGCTCGTTCTTACCTGATGTCAGGCGACATTTACTGGAAACGAGAGCGCCCAGAATTAGCCCGTGACCGCTGGGAGCGTGCGGCCGGCCTGATGCCTGACCGGGTTGCCCCACACGAGCGCCTGGCCATGTATCATCGTCGACGCGATGATGTGGGCCATGCTGTCCGCCACTATTTAGAAATGGCCACTATTCTCAGGCGTGAAAACCGTTGCCTGATGGCGTTACACAGTTGCTTTATAGCGCTCACCTTCGAACCGGAGAATCAAAAGGCCTGGGCAGAGACTGAAAAAGCGTGGGGTTGTGTTGCCGCCCGCGACGGGATCGGCAATGGCCAGACCACCCATATCAAACCCGGTGGATTGGTGAATGCCGCGGCCGAGTTCGCCCAATGGCAATTATCAGCCAAGCTTCACCAGCGATCGATGCAAATTTCTGAAGGGCAACAGCCAGCGTATTACGACCTCTTGCGCCAAGCAATGATCCACGAAGGGCAAAATCAGGCCGGTCTGGCAATCCAGTACTATGAACGAGCCATCGTTGCCGGGTTGGATTCACCGGCTGCATACTTCGCCTTGAGTCTTCTCTACCGCCTGATGGGCCGGCAAGATGATGCTCAAGCGACATTAATTTTAGCCGGACGCCATCCATTTTACGCTCGAGCAGCTGAACTGATTGACCGTTAGCCACAAATTTCTCGATCATTTGAAATGTTTCCCTCCTGGCTGCTCATTAGCCGTGAGTGTTTAGCCATAGGAAGCCGCCAGAAGTTGGGAATTTGGGTAACCTGGTTATAATAATGAGTGTGTCGTCGATTCGACAGATCGGCAACCAAGTCAGCGACGACTCCACTTAATTTATATCTTTAAGCCCGCCACCCACTTGCGGGCTACCATTGCAACCGGGCTGTTGCTTGTTCCCAAGGAGATACAAGTGTGATCGAGCCTGTTACGATTGATCTTTCTGAATTGGAGCCGGTGTTGGGTGAATATCAAGGGCGCGGCCGTGATGCCCTTCTTCCCATGCTCCACGATTGCCAGGCAGTGTATGGTTGGCTCCCGCGCGAAGTGCTGGAAACCGTCAGCACGACTCTTCAAGTTCCCCTGTCTGATATTCACGGCGTCGTCGAGTTCTACTCCATGTTCTATAACGAACCGACAGCCAGGCGCGTCATACGAGTCTGTTTCGATCCAGCTTGCCATATGGCTGGCAGCCCGGCTGTTAGCCTGGCGATTGAGGAACGGCTAGGCCTGAAACCGGGTCAAACCAACGAAGATGGCACAATTACTTACGAGCGCGTGCCCTGTTTGGGGATGTGCGAGCACGCGCCAAACGCGTTGAACGGCGACCGCCCCGCCGGTGATCTGACTCCGGCGGATGTCGACGCCTTTTTAGCTGGGACTTTTCCGGAGCCTGAGCCGAAGATTTACGGCGGCCCTCTCATCAAGCTGGCTCGAGCCGGCAAGATTGACCCGACCAGCCTGGCAGATTTTGTTAAGTATGGCGGCTATCAAGGCTTGCGAAAAGCCATGACGATGCCGCCTGATCAGGTTGTCGGTGTGCTGAAAGGCAGTGATGTCCTCGGCCGCGGCGGGGCGATGTTTCCGGTTGGGCTGAAATGGGAAATGACCCGCGACGCACCGGGACAACCGTCCGAGAAGCATATTGTGGCCAATGCCGACGAAAGCGAGCCGGGCACCTTCAAGGATCGGGCGTTGATGGAGCAAGACCCGTTCAGCCTGATTGAAGCCATGACTATTGCCGCTTATACCGTGGGCGCCGAGAACGGCTGGATATTCCTGCGTGGCGAGTACCCGCGCTGTTTCAAACGACTGAAGAACGCCATCGAGAAAGCCCGCGCCGCCGGTTATCTTGGACAAAACATTCTCGGCCGCAAGGATTTTAATTTTGATATCGAATTGCGCCTGGGAGCAGGGGCTTATATTTGTGGCGAAGAAACAGCGTTATTCGAAGCGATCGAAGGCAAGCGCGGCTTTCCGCGCATCAAGCCGCCATTTCCAACCACCCATGGACTGTTTCATCAGCCGACGGTTATCAACAACATTGAAACCCTGGTAGCGACGACCGCCGTCATCAATATGGGCAACGAGCAATGGCACAAGCTGGGCACGCCTGGGTCGCCGGGCACCAAGTGGTTCTGTATTAGCGGTCGTGTTTTGCGGCCTGGTCTATACGAAGTGCCATTCGGGCTTACTGTCCGGCAGCTGATTCAAATGGCCGGTGGCGTAATCGGCCAAGAGGTGCAGGCGGTTCTGTTAGGTGGTGCGGCGGGGGTCTTCATCGGCCCGCGCCGCCTTGACACGCCATTGACCTACGAAGATGCCCGCGCCCAGGGATTCCCCATCGGCTCCGGCGTTATCATGGTCTTTGATGAGGCCGTTGATTTGCGCGAGATCATGTACATGCTCAGCCGCTTTTTTGCCCATGAGAGCTGCGGCAAGTGCTATCCCTGCCAGTTAGGCACCCAGCGACAGATGGAAATTTTGGAGCGGATTTTACGTTACGGCGGTCCGCAGCCGGGGGACAAGCTAGCGCTCCAGGAAATCGGCCTGGCGATGACCCAGACCTCGCTTTGCGGGCTGGGCCAAACCGCCGGGGCAGCGGTTATGAGTGCTATCGACCGCTGGCCGGAGTTATTTGCTCCCTTAGGCAGCCCAAACGGCCGGGGCAAGTAGCCTGAGGGCCAGCAACGCGTGTAATGGGAAGCATGGAAAACCTTGGGGCAAGCGAGCGCCTGAACCAGACACCGGAAAACGAAGCTCCGGTTGCCGGCGTGCGGCCGACCACCTACACCAGCTTCAATGGTAGCGGCCCGCGGGAAATTACCGGCAGTGTGGTGGAGGAAGCGTTGGCCTGCATCTCAGTCAACGGCCAGGAATTGGCAACGTTCATGTGCACACCGGAAAAGCTCGAATATCTGGCCCTCGGCTTTCTCTATAACGAAAACATCATTCAGGGCTTGGCCGATGTGCGCCACTGGCGAGTGTCCAAAAACAGAACCTGCGTCGATGTCTGGTTGAACAAAACGGATTACGAACAGCCCCGGCGAAAGATCATCACCGCCGGCTGCGGGGGTGGGGTCACCTTCGACGACCTGTCGGAAGTGCACGAACCCCTGGAGTCAGACCTGACCGCTACGCCGGCCCAACTGGCCGGGCTAATGCGACAGTTGCATCTGGGTGCGGCGCTCTACCAGGAGGCCCGGGGCATTCACACGGCTGTTCTGGCCGATCACGAGCACGTTCTCCTGCAAGTTGAAGATGTCGGCCGCCATAACTGCATCGACAAACTGCAAGGCGCGGCATTGATTGGCAACGTGGCGACAAAAGACCGCATCTTGCTCAGCAGCGGCCGCATCAGCAGTGAGATGATTAACAAAGCAAGGCGATTGGGGACACCCATCGTTTGTTCCCGCACCTCACCAACCAGCCTGTCTTTGGGGCTGGCCGAGGCCTGGAACATGACCATCGTGGCCTATCTACGCCAGGATCGGATGCGGGTGTATACCCATCCCGAACGAGTGATGGATTTACCACTTGACAATTAACTTGTGGGAAATAGTAAACAGCAGGTCAGTTTTGAACCGATGTTAACAACTTTACTATCTGACCTTTTGAACTCTGACCTATGAATACGGAGCGAGTCTCATGACTGACATGGTGACATTGACAATTGACGGGCAGGACGTTACCGTGCCCGCTGGAACAACCGTCCTGAACGCGGCGGCATCTATTGGGATCGAGATACCGGTTGTCTGCTACCATCCCCACCTGACCGCCAACGGGCTGTGCCGGGTTTGCTCGGTGGATGTGGGGCGGCGCTTGCAGGCCGCCGCGTGTGTGACACCGGTCGCCGAGGGGATGGTCGTCAACACGCAAACCAAGGATGTTCGGGTGGCGCGGCGGACCATCCTGGAGATGCTGGCTTCGGCCGTCGATCTGGATGAAGCGCCCCATCTGCAAGACTTGCTGGTGGAATACGAAGCCGACCCTGATCGTTTCGCTGGCTTCGAACGGCGCGAGCACCCTGTTTACGATGACAACCCGTTTTATTTGCGCGATTATAGCAAGTGCATCAATTGCTGGCGTTGCGTGCAGGTCTGCGCCGAAGACGCGCAGTACACCTTTGCACTCAATTTTGACGGCCGCGGCTTCCACACAGCCATCGGCACCTTTATGGGCGAAGGTATGCTGGACACAACCTGCGTTTTCTGCGGTCAATGTGTCGGCGTCTGCCCGACGAACGCGCTCAAACCGAAGCGGCAATTCTTGCTGGAGCAGGGTGTCGATCCCGATGATATCTTCCGGCAAACGCGTCGTGGAGGGAAAAAGCGGGCCCTTGTGGGCGAGTAGATTTTCGCTGTTGTTGTATAATGTTGGTGAAGCCGCCTGGCCGCTGGCGGCCTCACCAATTGAATTTGACTCATCGCCGGCCTTTTCGGACGTTAGTTTGAATGTTGATGATGCCTTCGGACTTAGAAGCCGGAAGCACCCACAGGCCCTAAAGGACGGTATTGGTTTGTTGCTCAAGATACACCTGTAGTCGACCGATTAGAAATTTTAATTAAATATTTCTATCTTAGGGTTTATGACGATTTACGTTGCGGTGATAGAGCGGGATATAGACATTAGGAAGAGTTTCTGGCTGAGCGTTTGAAAATAGGAGTTTGAACATGATCGTCCCCGACAAAATTGTTCGCACGACGTGTCCGTATTGTGGAGTGGGTTGCCAGATGAACCTGAAGGTAAAAGACGGCTTTATCTACGCCGTCGAAGCGCCGTTTGAGGCCGCCCCCAATTACGGGATGCTATGCGTCAAGGGTCGCTATGGGACAGATTATGTCAAGCATCCGGGCCGTGTCAAGACGCCGCTCATCCGCGCCAACCGGGCCGAGGGTCGCAGCGCTCCGCCTGTCTGGCGCGAGGCGAGCTGGGATGAGGCGCTCGACCTGGTAGCCGATGAACTGGTGCGCGTGGTAAAGACATATGGTAGTGATACCGTCGCCAGCTACGCCAGCGCTAAGGCCACGAATGAGGACAACTACGTTTTCCAGAAGTTCATTCGCGCCCTCATCGGCACAAACAACATCGATCACTGTGCCCGGCTGTGCCATGCCGGCTCCGTCACCGGATTACAACTCTCGATCGGCTCCAGCGCAATGTCTAACTCCATCGCCGAGATGGGAGACTTGGAAGCGTTCATCGTCACCGGCTCCAACACCACCGAGACCCATCCGGTGATCGCCAACTTTCTCAAGCGTTCGGTTCGCCAGAAGGGAGCCAAGCTTATTGTTATCGATCCGCGCCAGATCGAGATGACCGGTTTCGCCACGTTGTGGTTGCGCCAAAACCCCGGCACCGATGTGGCCGTCTTTCAGGCTATTGCCCACACCATCGTCAAGGAAGAGCGATACGACCCGGAGTTCATCGCCCAGCGCACCGAGGGCTTCAATGAATACCTGGAATCGCTGGAGTCCTTTACCCCGGAATGGGCCGAGTCGGTCAGCGGCGTTCCGGCTGAGTCGATTCGCGAGGCGGCCCGTATATATGCCGGGGCTAAGAAAGCGGCTATCTACTGGGGCATGGGAATCAGCCAGAGCACCCACGGCACGGACAATACGCTCTCGCTGGTCAACCTGGCGTTGATGTGCGGCCACGTAGGCAAGGCCGGCACCGGTCTCAATCCCTTACGCGGCCAGAACAATGTTCAGGGTTGCTCGGACAGCGGGGGCTTGCCCAACGTCTATACTGCTTATCAGCGTGTCGACAATCCCGAAGTCCAATCACTGTTCGAGACCACCTGGGGCGTCAAACTCAGCCCGCTGCCGGGGCTTACGGCGACGGAAATGTGCGACGCCTGCCTTACGGAAGACGTCAGGGCTATGTTCGTGCTCGGTGAGAACCCGATGATGAGCGAACCAAACCAGACACACGCCCGACACGCGCTGGAAAAACTGCAATTCCTCGTTTGCCAGGATATCTTCATCAATGAAACGGGGGAGATGGCCGACGTCATTCTTCCAGCCACCAGCTTCGCCGAGAAGGACGGCACCTTCACCAACACCGACCGGCGTATCCAACGCTGCCGCGCGGCTGTGCCGCCGGTGGGCAACTCGCGTCCAGACTGGGACATTTTATGTGATTTGGGCCGTCGCATGGAATCACGGCTGGGGCTTAAGCTTTCAGCCGGTTTCGATTATGCCAACCCGAAGGAAATCTGGGAAGAGATGCGTCAGGTAACACCTGACTTCTGGGGCATTGATTACGCACGTCTTGAACGCGAGGGCGGTGTCCACTGGCCCTGCCCCAGCTTCGACCATCCCGGCACGCCCTTCCTGTTTGCCGATGAGTTCCCCCGCGGCAAGGGTAAGTTCTGGGAGGTGCAGTACGGTACAGCCTCGGAATTACCAGATGACGAGTACCCCTATAACCTCAGCACCGGACGGGTTCTTTATCACTGGAGCGGTAGTACCATGACCGGTCGTTCCCGGCTGGAAGATGTCTACCCCGAGGCGGTGTGTGAGATGCACCCCGGCGATGCCGTCGAACTGGGGCTGGAAACCGGCGATTGGATCAATATCAGCAGCCGGCGCGGTATGATCACCCTGCGCGTACTGGTCACCGGCCGTTCGCCACGAAAAACGGTTTTCGTGCCCTTCCATTTCGCTGAAGCGGCGGCCAACCTTCTAACGCTGGATCGCATCGACGAACGGGCCAAAATACCGGACTACAAGAACACTGCCGTGCGCATCGAGAAGACGGTTGCGCCAGAGGGGTTGGAAGAAGGCTATGACGATCATCTGTTCGCTCGGGGGGCGATCAAGGACCCGGTACAAATCCATTAGGCCGATACCTTGTTCAAAGACAATTCGCTTCGAAACATAAGTTGTTTGATCCTGCTTTTCGGCCGGGGCGTTTACCAGCCCTTACATATCGGCTGACGGATTCTCGGTTCCCTCCAACCATCTTTGACGAGACCGTGTAGTATAACTTGACACACGGATCACCTGCCTTTGCTCGCCGACGATTTCAACCACCGCCAGCAGATTGAGAGAAGCGCGATGGGTTGCCCGAAACAACCCAAATCACCCCTTTGAGCCTTACTACTTTTCGTTTTGTCGTTTTTGCGACACACTCTCGTTTTTCTTTGTGATATAGTCTTTGTGTAGTAAGAAATCAGGTTTTGAAAGGAGATTTAAATGTTGAGATACAGGCGACTTATATGGGTGGTACTATTGACCGGGTTGTTGGTCCTGGCTGCCTGCGGAGGCGGCGCGACAACCAGTAGCCCCTCAGGCGATAGCGGCGCAACCGGCGAACCGGTAGCATCGGGACCGAATTTGGGCAAGATCAGTGTTGATGGGCCGGCCGCGCGTGGCCAAGCCGGCCCGACCAGCGATGTGGCCGCGGTTTGCCTGACGCCGGCTGAAGCGGATCTGGCCCGCCGCATCAACGAGTATCGGGGCTCCGTCGGCTTGCCGGCCATACCCGTTTCAAAATCCCTGACGCTGGTCGCCCAGCAGCACGCCTGGGATAGCGTGAATAACAGCAACGTCTGGCCCGCGCCCCCGGCCGGGCAGTCGTGCAACATGCATAGCTGGTCCGGCAACGTGAACCCGGCCTTGCAACAGGGCACCTGGACGGGCGTTTGCTATACCAGCGACCACGCCAATGCGCAGGGCATGTGGAACAAGCCGGGCCAAATCGCCGGTTTTCCCGGTGACGGCTATGAGAATTCCCATTGGGCCTCGAATGGGGCCAGCCCCTCCAGCGCGTTGAACGGCTGGCGGAACAGCCCCGGCCACAACGCGGTCATCACCGAGCAAAACGGCTGGGGGCCGTTCCTGGCGCTGGGCGTCGGCATTTCTGGCCAATATGCCCACATGTGGGTTGCCGAAGTGGCCGATCCGGCCGGCGTGGCCGAAGTCTGCGCTGGGGGAGCTGCGCCTCAACCGACCACAGCCCCTGAGGCGACGGCCGTGCCGCCGACCGCTGTCCCGCCGACGGACATTCCCCTGCCGACGGCCGCCCCGGTCGATAACGCCGCCACGGGCGAGATCTTGAACGAAACCGGCACGGTGTCCGGCACCGGGATCGATCACACCTTCCAGGTCGCGGCAGGCCGGCGATACACGGTCGTGGTTACGCCGTCGGCCGAATTTGATCCTATGCTGGCCTTTACGTGTACGTCTGGCAACAGCACCCGCAGCGGAACCGTTGATCGGTTTTGGGAAGGCGGAGCCGAAAGCTTTGCCTATGATTCGTCCGGCAGTGGTTCGTGCACAGTTACGGTTAGCGGCTATGATGGTTCGTCAGGTGATTATTCGATTACCGTGCAAGCACGATAATCATTTGAATATAATGTAACAGAAGTTAAGCGTCGCAAAGAAAACCGGCTGCATTTCTCCCTCTATGTTGTATGATAGGGGATTGAATGATGACCAACCACGGGGGCGATAACGTTATCGCCCCCTTTGTAAACTAAATCGATGCCTATGAAACGGTCCTTTTTAATTTTTCTCCTGTGCGCGATTGCTCTGATTCTGTTTTCGGCTTGCCGGGGCGAAAGACCGGAAGCCTCCACACCCGAGCCCACCGTAACAACGGCCGCGGTCAGAGGCGAGGAGTCTTCTGAAGAAGAGGTTATTTCGGCAGATACGAGAGCGCCCATCGCGCAGACGGATGACGCCGGCGAAACCGGGGTCATCTATTCCATCCCGTTCGAGGTGCGGCCAGACGGTTTCAGCTTCCGCAATTACGGCGCCGGTTTCCCCGAGGGAGCCTTCACCATTGCCGATTTACGCGCTTTATTTGGCGACGGTGTCTGTTCGCGGATTGACAGTCGGGACGATACCTGTATTCCGACCGTCGAGGCCCAGCAATGGATCGAAGACCGCAATGCCGACATGAGGATGGGTCATTGCATCGGTTTTACCGTCGCCAGTTATCGTTTTGCACAGGGTGAACTCGCTCCGGCGATGTTCCGCCCCGACGCGGCTGCACCCTTCGATCTTGAGCGGAAGATTCCGATCATGCGGACCATTGCCGCCAACGGATCACTGTACTGGGTCAATTCGGTCTGGACCAGCGAGGTCTCCGGAACGCCGCGTGACATCATCGATGCGCTGGTCGATCTCGGCGAACCCGTAGACCTGAGTATCTTTCTGCCCGGATTGGTAGGCGGCCACTCGCTATTCGCCTATGGGGTTGAGGAAGTCGCGCCGCAACAGTACCATATCCTTGTCTATGACAATAACTTCCCCGGTGAGCAGGCCTTCGTCGAGGTCGATTACGCGGCCAATACCTGGCGGTATGCCAAGGGCGCCGTCAACCCCGATCAGGCGGCCATTCCCTACGAAGGCGATGCCGCTACGAACACGCTGAGATTTATTCCATTGTCGGCTTATGATACGGTCTCCTGCCCATTCTGCCCTGCGAAGGGTGCAGGTAACGAGGAAATTGAAGCATTTACTCTGCTTTCGTTTATTGGTCAGGGTGATGTGCTTGTCAAAACAGCGTTGGGTACCATTGGCTGGGTGGCCGGCGAGATCATCAACGAGATACCCGGCGCGCACTTCATTTTCCAACGCGGGCAACTGGCGGCCAACGGCGTTCCGGGTATGGTCCTGCCTCCGGGAGTTGACTTTACAGTCGAGTTCAATGGTCTGGAACGTGTTTCCAGTCTTAGCTCGGGCCATTCCGTCGTTCTTGAACAGTTGACATCTGTACCCGAAACAAGTTCATTAGCAGTGAATACCTCTACGCTGGCGGTCACCTTCCAGGCCGGTGGAGAGCAAACACCAACGCTGAAGACAACCATTCGCCAGGAGGAAACAACCTTTAGAGTTGCTTTGCTTGGGATCAAATATAGCGGTGGCCAGAGTCTTGAAATGAATGCGGCCGTGGAGCAGAAAGCGGTGGTCATCAATAGCCCCAATGAACCTATTTCCGATGCGACGCTCCTGATCACAAGATTGACCAGCGAAAATGAATCGATCTTCGCCACGACCTCTCTTAACGTTAACGAGGGCGGCGGGGTGGCTCTGGATGTCGGTAATTGGGATGGTAGCGGCGGTATGGATGTTTATAACGATGACGACGGTGACGGTGAATTCGATGAACAACTCACCGAGCTGCCGAATGAGCCGCTGACGGAAGTGATTCGCCAGAGTGACGCGACCGAAGCGACCAATATCCTTGCCAATGCCATTCCTTTCTTGGGCGGGGATGGTCTGGAGACCCTGTTGTTGGCGCTGGGCGATAAAGATCTGTCGGGACAGGAGATTGGAGAGATTCTAAGACCTCTTCAACTATCCAACGAACAACTTGCCAACCTCATTACTTCTTACGATTTGGCCCTCCCGGAACTGGCCGAGTTGCTCTTTGCGCTGCGCTTGGAGCCGGAAGATTTGGATACCTTGATCGCTAGCCTGGAGATCGAGGAAGAGGACGAAACGACCTTACGGGCTTATCTCGACGATCTGGTGCTGTTTCACGCGATCATAACCGATTGGGAGTTCCTGAATTCCGATGACATGGTCCGGCTGGCTGTGTTGCTGAATGAACATAACCTGACGGTCGAGCAACTGGTTCGATTATTGCCCAGAATGAAATTGACCCAGGATGAAATGGAACAGGTAGCCGGAGGTTTGGCTTTGTCCTCAGCTGATCTGGCGACTCTGGCCGAAAGATTGGGCATTAATCTGCTGGTCGCTGAGGTCGAACCGAATCCGGCCACGGCTACAAGAACGCCAACGGCCACGCCGACGACCACCCCAACGCGGACACCTTCACCAACGCCAACCCCGACCGCTTCTCCAACGATGCTGGCGACGCCTACGGCCACGGCCACGCCTGACCCTTATGCCCCACCTCCTACCCCGACTGGTGCCCCCCCACCTTACCCTTATCCGGGACCTGGCCCCTATCCTGCTCCGGAAGCGACGGCGACACGTCAATACCAGTCGGCGGCTTATTGCGTCGGCAATGATTTGCGGATAGTCGCTCAGGAACCAACTTGGCGAGAGGCATGGGTGGAAATCCGTGACGGCGAAACGGTTTTGGCAACAGGACAAATCGGGCCGGAGGGTGATCCGTTACAATTTACAATTCTCGGACCCGGCAGCTGGTCTGACCTTTTCATTCAATCTTCAGTGGAACCGAACCGGGTGCCTTTGGGGACGATTACCTGTTCTGAATGATCTGATCGCTTGAGAAGTACGCGATCCTGGGCCGCGTCTGGAAGGGAATACGCCGAGCACGGCCGCTACCCATCAGGCGAAACAACGCCCACACACCGATTACCGGCTTTCAGCGTCCCGGTAAATAGGGTTGGCGCTGCAGCTAAATTGTAAGAAATGCCTTCTCCCTTTCCTGTAAGCTTCTACAGCCAATCAGCCTTATGGGTCGCCCGTCAACTCCTCGGCGCGCGGCTGGTGCGTGTCCTGCCCAATGGCGCGCATCTCAGTGGCCGTATCGTCGAGACCGAAGCCTATACCGGACTGGATGACCTTGCCTCGCATGGCCACAGCCGCCGCACGCCGCGCAACAGCATCATGTACGGCCCGCCCGGCCACGCTTACATTTACTTCACTTATGGGAACTGGTGGATGCTCAACGTCGTCACCGAGCCGGATGGTGTTCCGGCGGCCGTTTTGCTGCGTGCCCTGGAGCCGCTGGAAGGGCTGGAGGAGATGGCGGCCCGCCGTCCCGACCGGCCGCCGCATGAATGGACCAACGGCCCGGCCAAGCTGGCCCTGGCGCTGGACATCGATAAGTCGCTCAATGGAGTCAACCTGACCACCACTCAAAATGGCTTATGGATCGAACCGGATATGAGCGTGCCGGAAGAACTGGTTCGCACCGGGCCGCGTGTTGGATTAGGCAAGACGCCAGAGCCGTGGCTTTCCCTGCCCTGGCGATTCTGGATCGGGGGCAATGAATTTGTGTCAAAAGGCTCAGGCCGGTTGGGGTAGCCCGAATCGGTCAATCTTCCTGCCAGTAGTCAGCGGTGATCCGGTTGTCAAGCCGGAAGATTCATCAGGGTTGGGGCAGGTAGCTGGGGGTTACACGCCGGACCATGATGCGCTCGGGGGAGTCGGGTGTCTGAAATCCGAACGGGGTGTAGAGTGAGTGGGCATCGCGAGTGAACAGGATCATATTGCGCAAGCCCTGCAGGTCCGGGTGTTCCAGCACCGCCCTAACCAGGGCTTTTCCGTAACCGCGTCCCCGATAAGATTCCAGTACGAAAACATCGGCCAAGTAAGCGAAGGTCGTCCGGTCCGTGATAACCCGCGCCAAGCCCACTTGCTGCTCCCCTAGGTAGGCGCCAAAACAGAATGAGTTGTCGAGGGCCCGTTGGACCAGTTCCCGCGGGATACCTTTCGCCCAATAAGATTCTTCCGAAAGGAAATGATGAATCAGATCGATATCCAGCCGGGAGTTGTCGGTCGAGAATTCGATTTCCATAGCGTTTTCCAATGGCTAAATCCTTGTAACCAAAGATTTCTATAGTTCGTAGTAGCGACTTTAGTCGCATTCCTCAGAGACGCCGCTGAGGCGCCTACTGCAAACAAATTGTAGTTTTTTCTGTTACAAAGGCCTAATCACGCTCAGACATGTCGATGAACTGCTTCGTTCATAGTCATAGAATATCCTGATAATCCGCTCAAACAACAGATGCATTAAATTCAATGGAGCCGGTTCACCGGCCGGCCGGTTGCCGGCGAACCGGACCTTAGTCGCTATCAAGCCCAATCCGTCTTTTGTTCGCCAATGGCTGCGCGAACCGGCGGCCGTGCACTCGAACACACTGATGTCGAATCTTTATCTGAGCGAAGAGTAGATCGAGGCACTGCTGGCATTCCTTGACACTCATTCAACGCCTTGATCTGATCGTCTTATGATGTGATTTGTGTGTGATAAATCGATAATGTAATATCACTTCACCCTTCAAGGAGAAAGTGAGATGAGATTGTGGACTGTTGGTTGTATGCTGCTGGCGCTGTTGTTGCTCTCCTGTGACGGCAGTCAACCCACGAGTACAGACGCGGTTACCAGTGGTTTAGCCGTCGACAATGTCACTGCCAACTTAACCCTACCCACCACAACCGGCGCTGTTTACATGCGAATCACGAACGGTTCGAGCACTGACGACGCCCTGATCGACGTTGTGGTTCCGGGCTGCGGTGTTGTCGAACTTCACGAAATGTTGATGCAGGATGATGTGATGATGATGCGACAGATGGAAGGCAATCGCATCCCCATTCCCGCCGGGCAGACGGTGATGCTCCAACGCGGCGGATTGCACGTCATGTGCATCGACAAAACTGGTGAATATGCGGTCGGCCAGATGATACCGGTCACCCTCCACTTTGAGAATGCCGGAACCGTCGAGGTGCAGGCTGAAGTGATCGTGCCGGGCGAGGCGATGGAAATGGACGAGCATGATATGAGTGGAGACGAGTGAGCGCATGAGGTCTTTCTGAGATCAGCAATCTCCAACGAGGTTTATCGCCTATGCTTGATGGTATGAAACGATTTGGATTCTGGCTGTTGTTATTGCTGGTAGTGGTCGCCATCCTGCCCGGCTGCGGTACTGCGGATAATCACGAGTTCGCCGGCGCTGTCTTGCCCGAAACTCAAACTACGCCGGATTTCACGCTGACAGCGGCCGGCGACACCTCAGTCAGCCTGGCCGACTTTCGCGGGCAATATGTATTTCTCTATTATGGCTATACTTTTTGTCCTGACTTCTGCCCGGCTACTCTGGCCAAACTGGCGCGGGTGCGTGACTCATTAGGCGATGACGCCGGTCGGATGCAGGTCGTGATGGTCACCGTTGATCCGGAGAGGGACACACCGGAGGCGTTGGCTGAATATGTCGGCCTGTTCGATCCCACATTCGTTGGCCTGTCCGGAACGACGGACGAGATCGATGCGGCCGGCCGGCCATTCGGTATCTTTTATCAAAAGAACGAAGGCAGCACCGCCACCGGTTATCTGGTTGATCACTCAACCCGCACGTACCTGGTCGACCCGGAAGGCAACGCCCGGATCGCTTATCCCCATGACGCCGCTGTGGAGGATATTGTGGCTGATTTGCGCTGGTTGATGGAAAGGGAGTGATCAAACCGGCAATAAGGCGATCATGCTTGCTCCGTTTTTTCAGAAATCACCTGAATTTTTCGGAATCTAAAGTCATTGACAGTTCATCGGCCCCATGCTAGACTGTCGCCAATCACATAACCAACGACTTTGAGTCGGACGAGTACCCCGCAGAGCGGGTCGCAGAGAGCCGGTCAGAAGCTGAAAGACTGGCGTCAGCGCGGCGGGAGAATGGACCGAGGAGTCGCCGGGGCGAACCGTAGAAGAACAGGCTAATAACCTGTTCAACAAATTAGTACCGGCCGGAATGGCCCCCGTTAGCAGGCCTGGACTTGTCGCGCAATCATCATGCGGCGAGAGTCGAAAGAGTGAAGCCACGCGCCCTGATCGGCGCGGCTTAAGCAGGGTGGCACCACGGGAGATATCACGCTCTCGTCCCTAGTGTGGACGAGGGCGTTTTTATTTTGGCGCGGCGAACTTATTGAAAAAAAGGAGATACAACATGACCGAGCGGACAAAGTTTTTACTGGACGAGAGCAAATTGCCGGAAGCGTGGTACAACATCAACGCCGATATGCCTGTGCCGCCGCAGCCGGTGCTGCACCCCGGCACGCTCGAACCGGTGACACCCGACTTCCTGGGGGTGCTATTCCCAATGGCGTCCATCATGCAGGAGATCAGTACCGAGCGCTATATCGAAATTCCGGAACCGGTGCGCGAGGTCTACAAGCTGTGGCGGCCGACACCCTTCATTCGCGCCCGCCGGCTGGAGCAGGCACTTGATACCCCGGCTCATATCTACTTCAAGTACGAGGGCGTCAGCCCGGTTGGAAGCCACAAGCCTAACACGGCCGTGCCCCAGGCGTTCTACAACAAGCAAGAAGGCACGAAGGCCCTGACGACTGAGACCGGTGCGGGGCAATGGGGATCGGCGCTGGCGATGGCCTGCAATATCTTTGGCATGGACCTGGAAGTGTATATGGTCAAGGAGTCGTATCACCAGAAACCTTATCGCCGGATCATGATCGAAAGCTACGGGGCGAAGATTTATCCCAGTCCCAGCGATCAGACCCAATACGGACGTTCGTTGCTGGCCCAGGACCCCGACGGGGCCAGCTCGTTAGGCATCGCTATTTCCGAGGCGGTGGAGGCGGCGGCCACTTCCGGCGGTGCAAAAAAGTATAGCCTGGGCTCGGTGCTTAACCATGTGTTGCTGCACCAGACAGTTATCGGCCTGGAAGCCTTGCAGCAGTTCGAGATGGCCGGGGAGTATCCCGACATCATTATTGGCTGCACGGGCGGCGGGTCTAATTTCGCCGGTTTCACCTTCCCCTTCATCCACCAGAATCTGACCGCCGGGAAAGACACAAAGGTCATCGCCGTCGAACCGGCTGCTTCACCCAGCCTGACCAAAGGTGTTTACACCTTCGACTACGGCGACACGGCCCAGATGGCCCCCGTCGTCAAGATGCACACCCTCGGCCATACTTTCATTCCACCGGGCATTCACGCCGGTGGTTTGCGCTATCACGGTATGTCGCCCCAAGTCAGCGCCCTGGTTGACGGTGGCTATGTGGAAGCGCGATCTGTCAAGCAACTGGATACTTTCAAAGCGGCACTGACCTTCCTGCGCGCCGAAGGTATCATTCCCGCGCCGGAACCGACTCACGCCATCAAGGTGGCTATCGATGAGGCGTTGAAATGCAAGGAGAGCGGCGAGAAAAAGGTCATTGCCTTCAACCTGTGCGGTCACGGCCATTTTGATATGACGGCCTATGACAGTTACCTGAAGGGCGATCTCAAAGATTATGAGTACCCGGCCGAGGCGGTGGAGGAAGCCCTGCATCACCTGCCGGCCGTCAGCCAGTAAGTCGGTTTCCAGCAGGACAGTTCGCGATCCCGGAATGGCTGATCCTGGCTCTGATTACTGAATCCTGAAACTGAAGCGGAAAAACATATGAACCAAGAATCGACACAAGCCACCTATACCCCATCACTGGAGGAATTTCGCGCCCTGGCAGCCGGTCCGGCCAATCTCATTCCGGTCACGCGGGAGTTTGCCGCCGACCTGGAGACACCGGTCTCCGTCTATCTGAAGTTAATGGACGAGCCGGGCGCGTCATTTCTGCTCGAATCCGTTGAGGGTGGCGAGCAGGTCGGCCGCTACTCCTTTGTCGGAGTTAATTTACACGGACGAATCGAGTTAAGAGGCCGAGAGATCACTCACATGATTGGTAACGATTCCCACACGCGGTCGCTGGCCGCGGGTGAGGATATTCTGCACGTGCTCAAATCCGAACTGGGGAAATATCAAGCCGCCACGCTGCCTGGCCTGCCGCGCCTGAGCGGCGGTGCAGTTGGTTATCTAGGCTATGATGTTGTCCGCTTTTTCGAACGCCTCCCGGAGACAGCCGAACAGGTAATGGACCTGCCGGACGCGATCTTCTTGCTGGCCGATACGCTGGTTGTCTTTGATCACGCCCGGCACCGGCTTCTTCTACTAGCCAATGCCCATGTCGTCGAGGATGTAGAAGCCGCCTATGTTGATGCTATCCGGCGTATCGACAAGTTGGCCGAGAAGTTGTTGCGCCCCTTGCCGGCCGTGCCTACGCGACGTTGGGGTGCCACGCACGGCAACGGCCGCCAGATTGAGGCCAACATGCCTCGCGAGCAGTATGAGACCATAGTGCGCGAGGCCAAGGAAAATATCGCCGCTGGCGACATCTTCCAGGTTGTCCTCAGCCAGCGCTTCAGCCGCCACACCAGCGCTCACCCGTTTGCCGTTTACAGGGCCTTGCGCATGCTGAATCCGTCACCGTACATGTTTTACTTCAACTTCGCGCCCCTCGACCTACAGGTCATCGGCGCGTCGCCGGAGATGCATGTGCGCCTGGAAGACGGTGTGGCCAGCGTGCGGCCCATCGCCGGGACGCGCCGCCGTGGCGGTAACCCGGTCGAGGACAACGCCCTGGCAGACGAATTACTGGCTGACCCCAAAGAGCGCGCCGAACACGTCATGCTGGTCGACCTGGGTCGCAACGATATCGGCCGGGTCAGCGAATACGGGTCGGTGGTCGTGCGCGACCTGATGACGATCGAGCGCTACAGCCATGTCATGCACATTGTCAGCCACGTTGAAGGACGCATACGATCCGACCTGGATGCCTACGACTTGATGCGGGCGACCTTCCCGGCCGGAACCGTTAGCGGCGCGCCAAAAGTCCGGGCGATGGAGATTATCGAAGAACTGGAAGGTCAGCGACGCGGGCTATACGCCGGGGCGGTCGGCTACTTCAGCTACGATGGCAGCATGGACACCTGCATCGCCATCCGGACGATGGTCATGCAAGGCGATCAGGTCTTTGTGCAGGCCGGGGCGGGCATAGTCGCCGACAGCGATCCGGCGACAGAGTATCAGGAATCCGTTAATAAAGCGTCGGCCCTCCTGGTGGCTGTGGCCCGAGCGGAAGCGGGCGCATTATAAATTTACGATTGACGAGATAGGGTAATACGAATTCAGAGGAGCTCGTACTAATCGTATCCCGTGTCTCGTATTTGGAGAATGATGATGAGCAAGAAAAAAGTTGTATTTAGTGGCATCCAGCCCACGGGAAACTTTCATTTGGGAAATTACCTGGGCGCAGTACGCAACTGGGCAGCCCGGCAGGCAGAGAAGACCAATTACTTCTGCGTCGTCGACCTGCATAGCCTGACCGTTCCCCAGGACCCGGAGCGATTGCGCTTCGAGATCCGGTCGATGGCCGCCATTTTGCTGGCCTGCGGCATTGATCCGGACAAGAGCACCCTGTTTGTTCAAAGCCACGTGACGGCTCACGCCGAAGGCACCTGGCTATTG
>JAWOHK010000323.1:0-3216 GCA_046485205.1 Chloroflexota bacterium
ATCCCACCCAAATAGAGAGCGGCGATAAGGGTCAAGCCGACGACGAGTTCTACAGACCGGGCCAGTGAAAACAATGCCAATCCGCGGCCGCTATATTCGGTCAGGGCGCCGGCTACGATTTCTGTCTCCGCTTCTGGGGCGTCGAAAGGTGGAAGCTCGAGCTTTCCCATGAGTCCGATTAACGCCACGAAGAATGTAATCGGCAATATCCAGATTAACCACGGTTGGGTAGACGCCGATTGAACCAAGTTAGCAATTTCCCAACTGCCGGCCGAACCAAATAGCATCAAGACGACTGTTGGGCTAAGGATCGCCAGAATGAATGGCGCTTCATAAGCGAACAGTTGGGTGAAGATTCGCATACTGCCGGCCAGTGAGAACCGATTACGAGTTTGGACCCCGGCCAGCCCAATGCAAAGCGTTAGAATGCTGAGCAAATAGATCGTGACTATCAGGTCACCGGGAAAACTAAAAACCGGTGGTAAGCCAAACAACGGTACATACAGGGCCGCCGTCAGAGTCGCAGCCAGGGCCAAAACAGGTAATGACATAAATAAGATTAACCCGGAACCTTCAGGGTGAATTTCTTCTTTACCCAATAGCTTGACAATATCGGCGAACGGCTGGAACCAACGCGGCCCCAAGCGATTCTGGAATCGGGCCAAAAGTTTTCGATCCGCCCATTGTAAAAGGAGCCCGCTGGCCAGGAGGGCCAATCCGGCCGGAAATATTAAGAGGTTTATCAAATTAATGGTAAACGTCATTGTTTGGCCTCATTCGTCTATAATTCATTCTAAAGACCTGATTCGCGGCGGTAATATTCAATGCCATAACGGCGCAGTTGTGACCATGTCCATACGTGTCGATCCCCATATTTCTTTTGGGGATTGATCACCACCGCACGGTCGTTGCAGGAGAAGCAAGGGTCGATGCCAACCAGGATCATCGGAACATCGGCCAAGTTATGGCCTACAGTCTGGGTGAGAACGGAGCCGATATTGCACAATGTAGGGGTCCGCACTTTGATCCGATCCGGCTTTTCACCTCCGGTGCTTCGAATGTAATAGAACAATTCCCCCCGTGGCGCTTCTACTCGACTAATAACTTCGCCCGCTTTCATCTTGCGCGGCATACGAGGGACGGTCAAAGGGCTATCCGGCAAATCGGCGATAATCGCACGGATCACTCGGTAGGACTCGAAGAGTTCGTCGATTCTAATCAGGAAACGTGCCTCCAAATCGCCGTTATGAAGAGTTCTGATCTGAACCGGATATCTGGAATAGGCGATATACGGATCATCGACTCGAATGTCGCGCTCGACGCCGGAGGCTCGGGCAGTGGGACCAACTACACCCATCTGTAGAGCCTCTTCCCTAGTCATTACACCAATAGAGCGCGTGCGTTTATGAAAAAATGTATCCTGTTCTACCACTTTATGATAATGAACCGTTCTTTCCTCAAGGTAGTCAATGCCCTTGAGGATTAAATCAGCTGTGTCATCAGTTAGATCGAATTTGACACCTCCCAGGACATTCGCCGAATAATGAACCCGGTTGCCGCTCAGCGCTTCCAATATGTCCATTACCGTTTCGCGATCTCGCCAGGTATACATGAACAGGGTGTCAAACCCGGCATCGTGAGCAGCTACCCCCAGCCATAGTAAATGGCTATGAATTCTTTCGAGTTCCGCAATCAATTCTCGGATGGCTTGAGCACGAATGGGCACCTCCACTTCAGCCAATTGCTCGACAGCGATTGCATAGGCGGTGGCATGGATATGGGAGCAGATACCACAGATTCGCTCCAGTAGATATAAGTTTTGGGTCCAATTTCGTTCTTCGGTGCCTTTCTCTATCCCTCGATGCGCATAGCCCAGACGGACGGTGGCATGGGTGACAACTTCGCCATCGACGGTGAATTCAAAATGCCCCGGTTCTTTTAAAGCCGGATGTTGGGGACCAATGGGAATTACAAATCGCCCATCTGATTGTGTGGTTGCCAAGGTGCTCATATCTTTCAATTCAGCTGATTTTTTCTATTTGAAAATCTTTCCGTTGGGGAAAGACCCCTTCCGGCCAGTCGTCCGGTAGAAATAAATGATTGTGGTAAGCAGGAGTGTGGCTGCCTGGATCGACGACCACCACCCCAAGCATCTCCCATAACTCTTGCTCGAAAATGCGCGCTGCCGGCAAGATAGACGTAATACTGGGAACCACCGGGTTTTCTCGCTTCAGGATCACTCGCAAAGTGATGACGTTGGCCCCCTGAGCCAAATGATACAAAACCCAGAGATGTTCATCCTCTACTCCCGGATCTACCCCTGTGATCGCTATGAGATATGCTGATCCACCTTCATGAATGGTTTTTACGAAATCAATCAGGCTTTCGGCCGATACCTCGATGGAAAAACGGGTGGAAACAGGGTGTCCATTGGGTGGGACTTTGACGGAAGCCAGCAATTGTAATGGATTCGCGAATTGTTCCGGGTTCATACGTTTACCTCTCCGTTAAGAGACCAATGGGTGGTTTTCCGTTAGGACCTGTGGCGTTTTCGTCTCTTCGTTTGGCGGTCCCTGAAGTTGCTGTAATAGAAGCGCGACACCATTGATGATAGCTTCCGGTCGAGGCGGACAACCGGGAATATAGATGTCAACCGGAATCGCTTCGTCAATCCCCCCGAGGATGTTGTAGCAGCCATGGAACGCTCCGCCTGACAGGGCACAAGTTCCAACGGCGACAACAAATTTTGGTTGCGGCATCTGGTCATAAATTCGTTGGAGGCGTTCTTTTGATTGGCGGGTGACCGGACCAGTGCAGACAAGGATGTCGGCGTGACGCGGGCTACCTTGCAATTTGATACCCAGCCGCTCCAAATCATACCGTGGGGTCAGGGTTGCCAGAATTTCGATATCACATCCGTTGCAGGAGCCACTGTTGTAATGTACCAGCCACGGCGAGTTCCTGAGTGCCCAGTTGCGAATTCGTTCTTTAATGGAGCTCCGATTAGTCATACAAATCCCTGATGCCACTTGATGAATGTTGGTGGGCCTGGTCACTGCTGATAACACCATTCAACTGGTTCTCTGAAGGCTTAGACGCGGCCGGACCGGCAGGGTTGTCTTGCCAGGCCCGGAGTCGGCGCCGGGCAAGACAACCCTGCCGGTCCGCCCGCGTCTAAGCCTTCAGAGAACCAGTTGAATGGTGTTATCAGCAGTG
>JAWOHK010000381.1:0-15410 GCA_046485205.1 Chloroflexota bacterium
GTTCTCCGTCTGGTATTCCACGTGGGCGATGGCGATCGTGATGCCTCGCTCCCGTTCTTCCGGAGCGTCGTCGATCTGGTCGAACGCCCGAAAGTCCGCCCAGCCCTTCAGGCCCAGCGTCTTGGTGATCGCCGCCGTCAACGTCGTCTTGCCGTGGTCGATATGTCCGATCGTGCCCACATTCACGTGCGGTTTCCCGCGTACAAATTTCTCTTTGCCCATTCTTTTCGTTTCCTCAACTGATTAACATGAAATTTGATTTCGTTGGCCCGTCGTGTCCGAGTGTGTTCCTCTTAGTCCGACGGACAAATCACCTGAAAACATGTGTTCAGACGAGCTGCCTCCATTTCGTTTCGTCACGTGATGGAGGCATAAGCCCACGATGGGATTTGAACCCATGACCTCATTCTTACCAAGAATGCGCTCTGCCGACTGAGCTACGTGGGCGACAACAACTGATGCGCAAACCAGAAGACCCAGAAATGTCTGGGCCTGGTTTGCTAGTGGGCCAGGTAGGACTCGAACCTACGAAGGCGTTTCGCCAGCGGATTTACAGTCCGCCCCCTTTGCCGCTCGGGACACTGACCCAGAAAATATAGCTGTTTGTCTGGCTAAACCCGTGCCTCTCACCATGAGCCGACACGCAGAGCCGACGATGGGACTTGAACCCATAACCAATGCTTTACAAGAGCATCGCTCTGCCATTTGAGCTACGTCGGCAGGGTGATGGTTGCAGCCACGTCCGAACTTATAAATGTTCCTTAGGAATAGAGGCAAGCTTACGCAGGCGCTCATTCCGAGTGCTACAATTAAGTATATCACTTGCGGGTTTTTCGTCAATACTCACTTAGCCCAGTTGGCGAAAATTAGCTTGTTTTCTTATTATTAAGCCAGACTTCGGTCGCAGGAGAAAGCTGATGCAAGAGACACTTACCACAATCCTTTGTCTGGCCAGTTATTTTAAAGGAACGACTTTTTTATCCGCGGCCAAGGCTAATGGCGCGCGGGTCCTTCTTTTGACCCGGGAAAAAATTGCGAACGATCCGTGGCCTCGGGATAGCATCGACGAGGTTTTACTCATGCCCGACTTGCGCAAGCGGCCGGACATCTTCTATGCGGTTAGCTATCTCATGCGGAGTAACCGGATTGACCGAATCGTGCCACTAGATGACTACGATGTGGAAACGGCCGCCGCTTTGCGGGAACACCTGCGTTTGTCAGGGCTGGGTGAGACCAATGCCCGTTATTTCCGTGATAAGCTGGCCATGCGCACTCAAGCATCGGGAGCCGGCATCCCGGTTCCCCCCTTCTCGCCGGTTTTCAGCCATGACCGGTTGCGTGCCTTCATGGACCGTGAATCACCGCCATGGGTGCTCAAGCCGCGCTCCGAAGCGGGGGCCATGGGTATCAAGAAAATTAACTCCCGTGACGAGGTTTGGGGTTGGCTTGACCGGATGGGCGACGAACAATCCTTTTTTCACCTCGAAAAGTTCATCCCCGGCGAGATTTATCACGTCGATTCACTGGTTTTCGAGGGGAGTGTTTTATTCGCCCAGCCGCACAAGTACGCCCGCCCACCGATGGCTGTGGCGCATGAAGGAGGCGTGTTCGTCTCGCGCACCTTGTCTGATGAGACTGAAGAAGCGCGTACTGTCCTTGACTTGAATGAGGCCTTGCTCAAGGCCTTTGGCCTGGAGTGGGGAGCTACACATGCCGAGTTTATTCGTGGCGAAGACGGCCGCTACTACTTTCTGGAAGTAGCCGCTCGTGTGGGTGGAGCCAACATTGAGCAATTGGTTGAGGCGGCCAGCGGGGTCAATCTTTGGCATGAGTGGGCCCGAATGGAGATAGCTCATTCCCGAAATGAGCCTTACAATGTTCCCCCTATCCGCCAAGACTACGCCGGGATTCTCGTGTGCCTGGCTCGCCAGGAATCGCCGGACCTGACGGCTTATGTCGATCCTGAGATCGTTTTTCGAGTGGACAAAAAGCACCACGCCGGGCTGGTTGTGGCCTCTCCGTCCGTCGAGCGAGTCGAAGCCCTTGTCGCGGAATATGCCGAACGCTTTACTCGCGATTTCCTGGCTGTTCTACCACCGCTGGACAAAGCGCCCACATAAGATCAAAGATGAGAGACGAAATACGGAAATTAACCTTTCCAAATGTTCCGTCCACCGCCTCTCTCCTATTCGATTATTAGACCTGGTTTTGAGCCCGGTAGTCTGCAATCGCTTGGCGGAGATTTTGCCGGTGACTTAGTACAGCGCGAGCCGGGGCGGCTAACTGCTCCTCATAAACCGCACCTACTTCATGGGCCTGATCGGCAGTAACGCGGGCCTTGACAAACACCTCATCTTTTACCGGTCGCAGCAACCGTTGGATAGCCGGCTCACCATCGATGCGCGATAGCCATACATCCAATGGTTGAGCGATATTGGTATCCAGCCCGCTGACAGTAGCTGGTGTTTCCGCCAGGAGCGTCGTCAACGCGCCCATCACCCCCGCAGCTTTCTCGCCCATACCGAACGGCAACCAACGCTGAACGCCGGCAAACCACTCGCTCAGCAGTTGAAGGAAGTCGCCAGCCCGATCGACTGCCCGTTGCAGCCAGTTTTCGACCTCGGCATGAAATCCTTCAAGTTTGTTAATTTGGACGTCAAGCCATTGCCGCCCGCTATCCAGCAGCGGAATATGGCCCTCGATTTGCGTCAGAGCTAGTTGGCCGCGCTCTAGGCCATTGAACAGGTCAGGGGTGCTGCCCAGTAGCACATTGATCTTGCCGCCGACGGTGTTCAGGCCGTTCTCGATGGCCGAGCCGACATCCACTGTATCGAGTTGTTCGTAAAGGGCGACCAGTCCGCCCAACACACCGAGTTGATTTCGTGTGCTATCCAACTCCATTGTCATGGTTTCCCGCACTAAGCGGTGATCTTGTTCGGCCACATGCAGCGTCTCTAGTTCCCGCTGCATGGCATCGAGATGTGAACGTAACTGCATATTTTCCGCCTGTGACTGGGCCAGTTGGGCGAACAGTTCATCGGTGTTATAGGCGACCGCCTGGTTGACGGCCACGGCCGGTGCGGAGGGTGGGATCGTCGGCAGCGTGGTGGATGCAAGGGGTAGCGGACTATCAGTGGAGATCACCACCGGTTTTGGCGCTTGCCTTAACAGCGCTGCCCCACCACCGGTCGCCGCTGCGGCGACGGCTGTTACGGTGGCTACCTTTAGAAAGTTTCGTCTGGATACACCTTCTTGTTCAGTCATGGTTCGTTTAGTGTGTTGTCGTGATCAAAAATCGTAAATCGTTGATACGACTAACAATACGCACAATCGCCAGATAGGTTGTGTCTTTTATTCAGCCGATTTATAGCCGAATTGTTTCAAGAGACGCTCGCTTCTTCGCCAGTTAGGTTCCACCTTCACCCATAGTTCCAGGAAAACCTTACTGTCAACGAGCTTTTCGATCTGCTCGCGCGCGGCCGCGCCTAATTGCTTTAGCTGAGAGCCGCCTTTGCCGATCACGATGCTTTTGTGACTCTGGCTTTCGACATAGATATCGGCACCGATAAATACGACCCCATTTTCGCGCTCCTTGAACTCTCGTACCTGGACCGCGGTCCCGTAGGGTACTTCGTCGCGCAGTTGCAACATAAGTTGTTCACGGATCAGTTCCGCGGCGATATGACGCACGAATACATCGGTTATTTGATCGGGTGGATAATAACGTGGCCCTTCGGGCAACGAAGCTACCAGTTGTTCCAGTAATTCTTCCACGCCAATGTTGTTAAGAGCGGACACATGGATCCAATCGGCATCGGACAACAAGCTGGTAAATGCCTCGGTTCGCGGAAGAAGATCCTGAACGGGAAGTAAGTCGATCTTGTTAAGCGCCAGGATTGTTTTCTCTCCGGCATCGATAGAGGCCAGTCGCTCGCCGATTTCGCGATCGATACTGCCGGGATGTTCACTGATATCCAGCAGCCATAGAACCACATCGGCATCTTCGAGGGTCTCTAATGCCGTTTCGACCATGAACCGATCCAGATCGTGGCGAGGCTTTTGAATGATACCGGGTGTATCGATAAAAATCATCTGGTATTCCGGTTCGGTGATGATCCCCAATTGCCGCGTGCGGGTCGTCTGTGGTCGCGGGGTAACGGCGGCGATTTTTTGCTGCATGAAAGCATTCATGAGCGTGCTCTTGCCGACATTTGGCCGTCCAACCAGGGCGACGAATCCCGACCGGTGGCCGGTAGGTGTGTCGAATAATTCTTCTGACTGATCGTCAGGGCGATCTATTTCCTGCTCATTAATCATAATTTGAAAGAATGCGCTCGAGTTCGCGATGCGTAAGCGCTGCGCGCTCGTCGCGTAATAGTGGCAGATTTATCCGAACTTGGCGCAGCGCGTCTAAATCAAGACTCGTGGTGATAAGTCCGGCTTCGCTCAGCGGTCCTTCCGCGATCAGCTCGCCGTCCGGCCCAAAAACAGTTGATCCGCCAAAAAATTGGCCGCCGGCTTCTGTGCCGACGCGGTTGACGTGAATCACAAAATTGGTAAATAGCAGGGCGTAGGCGCGATTGATCGCCATGATCTTACCAGTGGTGCTGACCGCCTCGCCTATGCCATGCTCGATGGAAGCGGAGATCAGTAGGAGAATATCGGCGCCGTCCTGCCATAGCAGGTAGGGCAGGCTGAGATGCCAAAAATCCTCGCAAATGAGTAAGCCCATCCGGCCGAAGCGAGTGTCGAACGAATGCGCCTGATCGCCCGGGGCGAAATATTTCCCTTCATCAAACAATCCATAAGTTGGCAGATAGATCTTGCGATGGCGGTGAACCAGCCGGCCGTCGCTGAGATAAACCCCGCTGATGAAATAGCGCTTCCTTTCGTCCACCTCGACGAAACTGGCCACGAGATCGAGTTGCCGGCTGGCTTCAAGCATCTGGCTAAAAACCGGATCGTCGTCGGCCGTGCGAATGGCCAGGTCGTACGCTCTTTCGCCTAGCCGGTATCCGGTTAAGGACAATTCCGGGAAGATGAGTAGATCAACTTCTCTGTCAACAGCTTCTCGAACTATATCGAGATGCACAGCCAGGTTGTGATCAATATCGGCCAGTCGAGGCGCGAACTGCCCCAAGCCAAGGTTTATCTTCATGCGTGCCATTATATCAGAAGCGCACCATTTCTACGAACACTATTAGAACAATAGTTCTATAAAAAGAGATACGGATTCCGCTGAGGGCTAATTCCTTCTATCCAATGTGTCATTCAGAGAATTAGTTAACGGGAGAGCTGCCAATTCCGTCGAGTTGCTCGTTAAGCATTCCTTCTAATTCGCTTGCTTCCCGGCGAAGATGGAGTTGCCGCTTTATTATTTCGTCGATTGACAAATGCCGGCCACTTATTTCCTGCTCGAATTTTACCATCTCGGCGTTGACCAGATTGTTGAACTCATCTTGCTGTTGTCGGATATGGTCAACGTACCATCGCCCAGCGAAGTTATTCCAAACTCTTCGAACACCAGTTATGAGCGGCCCAATGAGTGGTATTTGAGAGGCGAATGGGGCTGCCGGTTCACTTGGAATGCTGAGTGCCGGCAACAATCTACTGGTCCCTTGTTTTAATCCGCTTGCTTGTTCGCTTAGCTCGAACAGGTTTTGTTCGATGACCAGCCATGCCGCGTCAGGAAGGGGACCGGCCCCCTGTTTGGCGCGGGTGGCCGCAATCGATTGCAGATTGTATAGGGTAGCCTGATACGCTACTCTGGCTGCTTGCCTGTCGCGCAAGCCTGTTCCGTTGAGCCACTCTCGCTCGGCCGGTATGGTTGCTAAGGTAATTTCATCTATCGAGAAGTGCTTTAAGAGATAGTGCCAGCGGCCGGTGTGAAACCGGTGGAGATAGGCAAAACTTCCTTTAACAGCCAACGCCGATTCCACGTGCACGGCTGTGGCCGTGGGTAAGTAGACGACACGAAAATCGGCCTGGCGCGCTCGGGTACAAAGATCGACATCCTCGAAGTAGAGAAACATGGTGGCATCAAAAAGCCCAATTGTGATCAGAGTTTCCCGCCGGATCGCCATAGCCGCTCCGATTACATAATCGACGTCCCGTATGGAATTATATTGGCTGGCGTCTGGTTCCCCGACGCCAAAATGACCGGGGATAGCCCGGGGCCGGGTGACATAACCGCCCGCGTGTTGCAGTAACTCGCTTCCCGGATACCATAATTTGCACCCGGCTATGCCGATTGTTCGATCGGCTTCCATAGCAGTTACGACTCGGTCCAGACAGTCTGCCGCGAGCACCACATCGGGATTCAACACGAAGGCGATGTCGCCCTTCAAATAGCGCAGGGCCACGTTGTTTCCCCTGGCAAATCCTAAATTGCGTCCCGTCTGATAGACAGATATTTCCGGAAAGTGACTTCGAACAAAGTCGACCGACCCATCCGTCGAGCCGTTGTCAACTAGCATGACCTGGAAATTCTGGTAAGTCTGATTCTCGAGGGCGGCCAAACAGTCGCCTAAATATGCCTTGGCGTTCCAGTTCAGAATGATGACTGTGATGGAAGGTAGCGTTTCGGAGTTGATGCCCATTTTTAGCCCGGTGCCCCGGCCCCTCCGACATTTGCCTGTTCGATTGGAACCCGACGCAATCGACTGACCGTCCAGGCGAACACGATCAGCCAGGCCGGAAGAGCGCTCAGGCGGACAACCCAATCCACAGATGGGCGAGATAGCCACTCCCCCAGCCACGGATAAAGATGCAGGCTGTATAAATGCACCGCTAACATAAAGGCCGCGGCCAAGCTATACCACCTGATCCACCGATCTGCCATCACTAGTAATCCGAACGGCACGAGCCATACCAACCACTGGATGCCAAAGCCGACTGTGACTACAAACAGAGACAGTAGAAGGGTTAACAAGGCGTCCAACGCCGGCTGGCGGCGTGTATGCCAAAGCGCGAAACCGACCGCCAGCAAAAGCAGCCAATTCCTCAAGCCAACCAGACCATCGACCAGCGGCTGAAGGTCCGGTATCTGGATCGCGGCCGGCGCCAGGATCGCCCCCGGACCCCAATAGCCGGCCACGCCACGATGACTCAGTGCGCGCCGCAGCATGGGCAGGGGATCGGCCGAAAAAATGATCAAATAGGCGAGAATGAACAGGATAGGCACGCCGATGGCCAGCAAAGTGTAACCCAACCGCTCGCGCCGTTCGCGTAGTCGCATCAGGACGATAGGCAGGAAAACAACCGGCCATGTTTTGTTGAGGATGGCAAACCCCAAGGCGATTCCCGATCGCCGGGTGCGCCGACCGAAATGCCAGAAAAACCAGGCCAGCACCAGTAGCAATAAGGTAATTGCTTCGAATTGTCCATGATAGGCGGTGACCAGCAGGCTGACCGGATTGAGAGCATACAGCAGGGCAAAAAAGCTCGCTGTCTCAAGCTGCTGTCCGTCGTCTGTTAAGGCCTTGTATATAAGGGCAGTCAGGGCCACATCGGCCAGGATGGCGGGCAGTTTAATGGCAAACACGTAGGGCAACCCGGTAACCTGCGCCAGGAAACTCATCGCGCCCATGATGTACATTTGGAAAGGCAGGTAGGGATGACGACCGAGGACTGAGGTATAGACTTCATCTCCGCCAAGCAACGCGTCGGTCACCAGGCGGAATGACTCAATGTCATAGCCCGCGCCGACTGGTAGCCAGAGTGCAGGTAACAGCCGAACCAAACCGGCGATCAATAAAATGACCGGCAGCGTTAACTTAACCGATCGCCAACGACCCGAAAGTGGTCGTTGGGCCAGCAAAAAGCCCGCCGTGACCAGAATCAGCCACGCCAGGCTCCATGCCGTCGCCGCCCTAACCTCGGTCCACACGATTGAATCCGGATGCTGCTTGGTTTAACGGTTTACCAAAGGCACAAAGAGGCCCTTCGGTTGGATAGTTACCACTCCGGGACCGGCCACGTTATCGTTGTTGTTCGTCTCGGCCACAACCCCCGCACTATCGATTTTAGCCCAATACTGATGCGTTCCAACCGTCAGATTGTTCCAGAGGATGGAGACCTGCTCGTTATTGCGGCCGCCCCAGGTGCAACCAGCCACAGCTCCATCCTTATTGGGATCGTAGTTTACTGAGCCTATCTCACTGGTCAGGTTCGCGTTCGAATAAAATGTGATTTTGAACGGTTGGACAACGCTCTGGGTCCCGGTATTGCGGAAATTAACGTTCAGAACGGCTGAACCACGGTTGTTCAGGCCCATAGCAAAACCCGTATAATTTTTCGCTTGGCCGGCCGCCAGATTAGTCGTGCCCACGTGTGATGCCTCCTGGATGAATGCCTGGCCCATTTGAGTCAAAGCAGCTGGGTCGCCCGGCGTATAATTTTGATAGTTAGTCCGGATCAAATTGCTGGAACCACCGGAACCCGCCAGATCGGTTACCACACTATACCAGAGCCACTGCTGGACCAATCGGTTTTCATCCTGCGGGTAACCCAAATTAGGATCTTTGGTGTTCTCCATGAATGTAACGGAATCTTGCATAAACTTGATGACCCGGGACGGGTTGAAGCAACGTTGATGTTCGTCCTGCAAGAATTCGCAGGTCGGGCCCCCGTCACCGTCCAGGTAAGGATAGAGTAAACCGAACTCTGACAGGATTAACGGCTTGTTTTGCTGGCCACGATCTTTCATCCATTGCCGCATCGCATATATTTGTTCGCGGAAGATACGCACGCTGTCATGTTCCGAACGGCAGTAGACATCGTGTCGCGGATCATTAGCCGGTATGTCGGGCGCACCAAGGGCGGGGCAGAGGTTGGCATTTCCGCCGGAAGTTAGCTTGGCCAGTTGCGGGTCCGTGCCGAGGGCGATCTTGCCATCGCCATATTGATTGAGGTTGGCCGGGTTACGCTCCTCAAGAATATAAAGATGCATATTCCAGACGTCAACCGGCATGTCGACCCCATACGTGTTCTTGTAGGTATTCCAAACGATGGTGAGATATTGCAAACGACCGGGCGTCATCATCGACAGCCCGGCGATGGCTACCTTCGCCGTCGGGTCAGCTTTCTTAATGAAGTGGTACGCCTCATGATAGGCGCGGGCGTAGACATCGGGCATCGTATTGCCCTGCAATTGGTTATCAACGTCCGGTTCATTGCCGACTAGCCAGATTCGACCAGGATTCCGGGAGACAAGCGTGCCTAATCCGGGACGAACACGGTTAATGTTATCCAGATAGTAATAGGTCAGGGGGGGATTGAATACCACCCTTGGTTGCCGAACTCCGTTTTGAATCACTTGTTTAACCGAAATGACGGGCGCGAATTCCGCGGTGTTAATTTGTGGAGAACTTGCTGAAAAGTTAAGAAACCAACCTGCATCTAATGTTGAAACCCATGGTAGTGAGTCACCGGCGGAATAGGAAACGCCATATCGGCAGTTAGTAGCTTCCAACGCGTCCCTGTTGACGGTGGAGTTGGGTTCATTCTCATCATTAACAAGACCGGTGCTGATCTGTGGCGCGCGTGGATCAAAATTCCCATTTTCGGCCGCGGTTTTTAAAGCAAATACGGCAACGACTAAAATGGTCATTAAACCGCTTGATAATGCCCATAGTTTTTTGTAATGATTATTGCTCCTCATCTTTCTGTCCTTTCAACTGTATTAACTGCGGGTGAGCGACGCGACCTCACGGACGATAACGTCGCACCTCCAATCGATAAAACGGCTCTGATGAAACCAGGTGTAAGTTGGCATCCAGCCATGCTTCGCCTGGAGAAGAAGGTACAGGTAGGCTAGGAGCGCGCTCGGCAATGATCCACAGATCGCGCGTCGCGACTTGCTCCAGCGCGGTCAGGGTTCCCGTTCGCGTCTCGTGCGAGAGCTGATAATACTCGACTGCTTTTCGATTCCAATGCGGCTCGATCCAGACCAAATCACCCGAATGGGCATTGTTTTCGATGAAAGCTACCGCTCCCCGCCAGTCATCCTTAGGAACTGCCAGTGCGCCAAGACTGGCTATCATCGATATGCCTAACAACGGCAACAAGGTGCGGCGGCGCAGAGAATCGTCCATCATTAAGAGCCATGCAACTAAGAGCACGATATAGGGCCAGCCGGTGAGGATTACTCGCTCCAAGGCGTATAAGCGCGGAATTGGAATCGTGAGAGTTATGACACCAAAAACGACGACGACCAGGGGACCAAACCAGCGGCGAAAACCCGGCCGGCGCAGTTGATGTTGTAAAAATAATGCGCCCCCCGCTAAGGACAAAGCAATCACCGACAGCGCTGCGATATAATGCCACGCCGCGAAATAAGGTAGCCCCAGCGCGTTGCGAAACTCGCGAACCACAAAGATACGATTCAATTCATCCAATGTGAAAGTCAGATATGTTGAGATGGGCAGGAACAACAGCCAGCTGCCGGCTACAGCCGCGCCCCAGATGAACAGGCGACGGCGATCGCGGCCCTGTTGCCACCATTGAACCAGCCAGATGACGCTCAATCCCAAGCTTAACGGTACCATGGGGATATCGACATAAAGTCCGATGGTGAGAGCCGCGAGCAGCCCCGGTAACGCCAGCCAATGGTTCACCGTCAGCATCACTGCAAAAATGAGCCCCATCGTCGTAACAATCATGTACATGCGGGTCTCCTGGGCGTACCAAATTTCCAGGGGCGCGAATGCCAGTAAAGCGACTGCCAATAAAGCCGTTGAGTGGTTGAAAAGTCGACGGGCTAGGAGACCGAGCAAAGCCATGTTCAGAATAGACGCGTAAGCTGTCGGCAACCGTACGGAGAATTCGCTCCGCCCCATCGTGCCAATCCAGTAATGGAGAAAGGTCTTGAATAATCGAGGGTGAGGATCGTCTCCCGGACTATCCGGGAATTGCCAAATTTCAGGCAGCGTTCGCTCAGAAAGCAGCACGGTGAATGCCTCATCAAACCACAAGCTTTTGGAATCTAAGAAAGCCAGCCTCAAAATCGCGCCTACTAAAATCGCCAGTATTAGAAGCCACCATTGGGTGGAACGCGAAGCGAACGAAAAGCGGAAACTACCCTTGGAAGTAAGGGTTGGTGACTGATGAATCATGCAAATTCACCCACAAAGGTGGAAATGTCTTGGGGATCAACCAGCGCCGCCTGCCAATCCCAAGTTGCATTCAGCGCGATTGCCCCTTCTGTCTCCGCTGTTCCTCCCTCGACCACTCGAAACGAGTAGGCTTCTTCATGAAAATCATACGCCACCGGACGCAGACTGTCGTGTACGGCTACTGTCATATGATAACTAGCCGGCAGCAGAGGCAGGCTGTCTATGGTGTACCTGACTATGCCCAAGCCTTCAACCGTCCCCATTCGCAATCCGCCGGTTCGAGTATTTGGCCCGTTTATGTGCAAACCGTCTTGCCGGAAAATGGCCAGTCCGAACTCCGGTTCCAGCACCGGCTTGTGAGCATCGTATTGTATTTCGACGATCATCGGGTCCCCGGTTCGAAAGAGAGTCGCTGGCTGACCATTTACATCAAAAAAAGTCACGGCGGAGATTTCGATTTCGCCCGTACCCCAACGTCGGAAACTACCCAGCTTGTTCTGATAAGCCAACTGATCACCCACCCGCCGGAAGATATGGTCGCGGTAATGATCCAGCACCTGCTCCGTTGGCCCTACCATTTTGACTCGACCATGGTCTAGCCACACCAGATCAGTACATAATACACTCAGAATGGTGGTGTTGTGACTGATGAAGAGAATCGTCACGCCGGCGCGTTTCATGTCTAGGATACGGTCGACGCATTTGGCCTGGAACGTTTGGTCGCCGACGGCCAGGATCTCATCAACGATCAAAATATCGGGACGAACATGGATGGCCACACTGAAGCCCAGGCGCATGTACATGCCGGAAGAATAATGCTTGACCGGCATATTGATAAAATCGCCAAGCTCAGAAAACTCCACGATGTCGGCGTACATTTCTTCAGTTTCTTCCTTGGTCAGGCCGAGCACCGAGGCGTTTAAGAATATATTCTCGCGTCCTGTCAGGTCCGGGTGAAAGCCCGCGCCCAGTTCCAGCAGTGCGCTAACCCGGCCACGTACCATAATTTCGCCCTGTGTCGGTTGTAGAATTCGGGCGATCAATTTGAGCAATGTACTCTTGCCGCTGCCGTTGCGCCCCACGATTCCGATCGCCTGCCCGGACATGACATCAAACGATACGTCATGAACAGCCCACAGGTCTTGCGTCTTGGAGCGCCGTCGAGAGAATGCGGAAATCACCGTTTCCAAAACCGATTGAGGTGAATCCGGCCTGAAGGCAAAACGTTTGCTAACATTTTGCAGCCGAATAACCGGTTGCTTTTGCATGCTCATAGGCGGAAGGATAGTATAGCAAGTTGGCGCATTTAGCAACCGCGTCAGGATAAATTCTATGACTATCATTCGAACACCCGAAGAGCGTTTTCACGCCTTGCCGGAATTCATCTTCACGCCCAGATATGTGACGGCTAATGACCTGCGCATCCACTATGTCGACGAAGGTCGCGGGGATCCTGTCCTGTGCTTGCATGGCGAACCGACCTGGTCCTTCCTCTATCGGAAGATGATTCCTCCCCTGACCCGGCAAAACCGCGTGCTTGCAATGGACTTTCCCGGTTTTGGGCGCTCGGATAAATATACTGAAATTGCCGATTACACTTTCCGAATGCACCTGGATGTATTAATGAGGTTTGTCGAAAAACTAGATCTCTATAATATCACCCTGGTGGTACAAGATTGGGGCGGGCTATTGGGGCTGACCGCAGCTACCCGCCTGACGGAGCGCTTTGCCCGATTAGTTATCATGAACACCGGCCTGCCAGCCGGAGACATCGAAATGGGTGAGGCGTTTGCCCGATGGCGAACATTTGCTGCCACAATGGGCACGCGCCTGCCGGTCGGCCGCATTGTGCGCAACGGGTTGGTTGACGCCAGTGGATTCACAGCCGATGTTCAGGCTGCCTACGAAGCGCCATTTCCAGATGAAACGTACAAGGCTGGTGCGGCCGCTTTTCCATTACTGGTACCGGTCAAGCCGGATGATCCCGGTGCGGACGAGTTGCGGGCGACGCGCGAAGCGCTGGCTCATTGGGACAAACCGGCATTGGTCTTGTTTTCGGATCAGGACCCGATTACCCGAGGTGGTGGAGCCTTCTTTCGCCGGCTCATCCCCTCGGCTCGGCGACAACCTCGATTGGTCACAAAGGATGCTGGTCATTTTCTGCAGGAAGAAAAAGGGCCAGAGATTGCCGGGCATATCTTGCAATTTATTGAGCGAACGTCTTTGTCTTAGCGGCGTCAGGAACAAGTCGGCGTTACAGGTCAACATGCTGGATCCAAAATCACTGTCCATACTAGAATTTGATAAGGTTCGCGAGATTGTCGCCGGCTACACGAGTTTCAGCGCCGGCCGGGAACTGGCTATGGCTCTCCGGCCGACCCCGGAACCGGAGCAAGCCCGCGAGTGGCAATCCGAGACCCGCGAAGCGATCTCACTGTTTCAGACCGATAGCGGAGTAGCTATCGGTGGAGCGAGAGATGTGAGACGAGCGGCTGATAACGCTTTGCGCGGCTTTACGCTGCCGGCGGAGGATTTGCTGGCCATTCAAGCGACAATTGTTGCCGGCCGAAATTTGCGCCGCCAACTGTTGCGCATTGAAGATCGCGTGCCCCATCTGGCGGCGATCGCTATCCTGATTGAAGAATGTCGCGGCATCGTTAGCGCGATTACCAATACCATCGATGAGCGCGGTGACGTGTTGGACAGCGCCAGCCAGCGTCTGGCCAAGATACGGCAGAGTCAGCGCGCTGTTCATGGCCGTATCCAAGAGAAGCTCCAGCGAATCCTTAACAGCAGTATGAGCCAGTTCTTGCAGGAATCGATCATCACCCAGCGCGGTGGGCGCTATGTCATTCCCGTGCGGGCCGATGCTAAAGGCCGCCTCAAGGGCATTGTCCACGACCAGAGTGGCAGTGGGGCAACCTTGTGGGTAGAGCCTTTAGGAACGGTTGAGCTGAACAACGAATATCGCAGTCTGCTGGTTGAAGAACAGGATGAAATTCAACGAATCCTGCGAGCGTTGTCCGAACAAGTTGCCGAGCAGGGTGAGCCGATTAAACGCGTGGTCGAGCGTGTGGCCGAACTGGATTTGATCTTTGCGCGGGCTAATTACGCCTTGGTAACCCAGGCTGTCGAGCCGATTTTCATCCCCTGGCGACAGACGCAGGTCGCCCGACCACCCCGCCATACGAACGAGCGCGAAAAGTGGACTGCACCGCCTCGTGACCTCCACCCGGGTTCGTCCGTCTGGATCAAAGGTGCCCGCCACCCGTTACTCGATCCCGAGACGGTTGTGCCTACTAACCTGACGCTTGCGGAAGACGTTTTCATTGTCCTCATCACCGGGCCGAATACCGGCGGCAAGACCGTCAGCCTGAAGACGATGGGATTGATGGTCCTGATGGCGCAGTCCGGACTCCACCTCCCGGCAGTGGAAGCCCGCTTAACCGCCTTCGAAAATGTCTTCGCCGACATAGGGGATGAGCAATCAATTGAGCAAAGCCTGTCAACCTTCTCAGCCCACATGACCAACATCGTCAGGATTCTGGCTAAGGTTGATGATCGCTCGCTGGTCTTGCTAGACGAGCTTGGATCCGGTACGGATCCATCGGAGGGCGCGGCATTGGCCCAGGCGGTAGTCAATTTCTTGCGTGACAAAGGAGCGACGACGTTTATTGCCACCCACTTTCCCGAACTGAAGGTTTATGCCAGCCAGACTCCCGGAGCAACCAACGCCTCATTACTGTTTGACATGGAGACACTGTCGCCAACTTTCGAAATGACGATAGGTTTACCCGGTCGCTCTAACGCCTTTGCCATTGCCCGCCGTCTGGGTCTGGATGAAACCGTATTGGACGATGCCATCAGGCAAGTAAGCGCCGACAGCCACCAGGCCGAGGACTTGCTGGATTCTATCTACACCCTGCGCGAGAAAATGGAGGCCGAAGAAGCCCAGACCCGCCTGACATTGCGCGAGGCTGAGGCCGAACGGGATCGCTTGCACCGCCGTCAGGAAGAGGTCGAAGTTGAACGGCAGGCGATCCTCAAAGCAACGCGGCAAGAGATGCAGCGGCAGATCGAATTGTTGCAAACCGAGATTCGCCAGACCCGCTCCAAACTTCGTGATGCTGCTTCGTTGAATGCGGTCAAGAAATTGAGCAAGCAGGTGGCCGAGCTTGAAGTCGAGCAGCAGGCGGTATTAGCGCCGGAGCCGGTTGAACCGGTTGATTCAACTCGCGGCAAACGCCGGGCGTTGCAAGTAGGCGATATCGTTCAGGTCCGCTCGCTGAAAGTCAA
>JAWOHK010000383.1:0-7232 GCA_046485205.1 Chloroflexota bacterium
AAAGACCAAAGTTATTTTTTGTGTCAGCTTACGCAGGCGCAATTATCGAAAGCGCTTTTCCCAATTGGTGAATTGACGAAACCCGAACGATTGTCATGATGTAGGCGTCGTTTTTTTGTGCGACACAAAGGTGAATAGCTCATCGATCTCCGCTACCTCGACGGCTTGTTCTGGTTGGGGCGTTTCATCCGGCAGACTGTCGGCAAAATACCTGGCCCAGTTGGAGACTGACCCTTGGCTGATCCCCAACCGCCGGGCAATTCGCCGCTGGTTATTCTCATCCAGGTACATTCGAATGGCCTGTTGGCGCACATCCTGCTCGTAGCCTAGTGGCTTGGGTTCCGGTGTGTACTTTCGCTGACAACCTTTGCACAGATAGCGTTGGCTGCCGGCATGGGTCAGTCCTGCTTTGACTTGGCCGTCACTCCGTTGGCAATGGGGACATGTTATCATTCCCCAATTATCGCATATCCTTTGATTTATTCACTCCCACGTTGAGGCACCTCTTCACGTTATCAGAAAAGAGGTATTGACTATAGGTTCTCGCGGGTCAAATAGCCGATCGACCAAGTACAGTATCGCCGCCTTCTTAATGCCTAAACAGCCTGAACGTCTTCTTCCAAGACGGAACCCGCCTCATAACCGTTTTCAGCTAATAGCGAGAGACCGGTCGTTGTTCCGCGCAGTAAGGGGCCGCCGACCGGCAAATAATCATATCCTCCGGCCACCAGAGTGTCGAAGTCCGGCAGCATTCGCCGGCCATCCATCACCAGGTATGGCGGTTGGACGGTTGTCTGGATGGAACGTGCCAGCCCTCGAAATTCTTCCCAATCGGTCGAGATGTACAACGCTTCGGTACCGGCCATGGCTTCTTTGGCCGTTTCATGGTAGCTGATGCGCTCAAATAAATGATTATATTCCGGGTTGAACCAGATATGTTGTGCTTCTTTCATGGCCAGGGGATCGTAGGCGCGAATTGCTCGAACACCACGCGCAAGAAGCGACTCAACTACTCGCAAGGCGGCCGAGTCACGCATATCGTTCGTTCTTTTTTTGAAAGCCAAACCCAGCAAAGCGACTGTCTTCTGGTTGAAGCTGAAGGAGGCTTCATGCACGGCCCGGTCCACCAGATAAATCTTTTGATACTCGTTGATGCCGTGAACCGCCTGCAAGAGGTCTGTTGAACGGCCGACGCGATTAAGCTGGTAAATGAGTGACTGGATATCCTTACCGAAACAGCTCCCGCCTGCCCCATTGCTGACATAAGAGCCCCAGGTGCTGATACGCGCGTCGGATGTAACACCTATTTTAAGATCTTCCATTCGAATATTGGGCAGTGCTTCCGCTAGCCGGGCGCCAACGCCGTTCCAGAAAGAAATGTAGGTCAGCAACAAAGTGTTGCTCATATACTTGATCGCTTCGGCTGTCTCCGGTGTGGTCTCTAGGTAACGAATACGAACGTGGTTCACAAATTGCGAATATATCCGGCGCAGAATGTGGAGATCCTCTTCCGTATCTGTTCCGACGACAACCCGGTCGGGTCGTCGCGAGCCTTCCACGGCGTTACCTTGAGCCAAAAATTCGGGGTTCGAAGCGACGCCAAAATTCTCGACCCCATGCTCGCGCATGACCGTTTCCAGCAAACGAGTGGTGCCGATGGGCACTGTGCTCTTGTTTACCAAAACTACTCTGGTCTGGTCCTGACGAGCGGCAAGAAGAGCAGCCAGATGATGGGCTGCACCGAGGTAATAAGTCAGATCAGTCGATCCGTCGCGATTAGGAGGGGTGTTGATGCAAAAGAAGAAAACATCGGTACCTTCCACAATATCGGTGATATCAGTGGTGAAAAACAGATAACGGCCTAGATTTTCAGCGACGATATCAGCCAATCCCGGTTCGTTGACGTAGCGCTCAATCTCATCAGCATCACCTGTTTGGTAAGCATTAATTCGTGTCGCATCAATGTCAAAGGCGTGCACCTTATGACCATACTCCGACAGCACAGCCGCATGCGGTAATCCAACGAATCCGGTGCCTATCACGACGATTTTCATTTTCACTCTCCTTCTCTTTGCTGGTTGCAAACGATACGACCGCCTCTAATTCTAGCGGCGGTCAGAACTCAGGCAACCCTTGAGACTAACGATTAATTATCTTTTCCCCGGCGTTTTCGATACGCATGGAATCATGCCCGTTGCTCCCTGGGGCCAGCATCAGGCTAGCGGCCTTCCGGCCGATCTCCACCGCGAAATTCGTTCCACGGTCCCAGGGATAGACCTGGCTCATACTGGCGAAGTAGAGTCCGGGCAGTGGCGTTCGTATTTCGGGTATGTTTTTTGAGTGGCCGACCTGGGGTACGGGCTGGGCATACTTTGCCCGAAAAAGCCACGTCTTTCGCACCCACTCCGGCCGGAAATCGGGGTTGAACCGATTGAGTACGCTCACAAACTGCTGTTCGATCTCCGCCTGATCCATGGAAAAATAAGCGTGATCCGGTACGATATAATCCCCACAATAAAGCAGATGGTCGCCGCCGTAATGGGCTCGATCTATAAAATTAGTGTGCTCGACCAGCGCCAAGAAGGGCACTCCGCCAACCTTGTCCGGCGAATTAGCCGGAATATTCAGCCAATAAGTGCGGGAATCGGGCATTAGAGACCTGGTCAGAGCCAGGGTCATGACAACCGCCCCCATGCTTTTAAGGGCTAACAATTGGTTCAAATACCCATCCGGCAGGCCGGGAGCCAGCTGAGCCAATAGACCAGGGGAAGTAGTCACCAGGCAGGCATCGAATTCTTCGGCTTCGCCGCCAGCGAACAGGTTGATCCTTGGCTGATCGCCATCCACACGCTGAATGTTTTCAGCCGGACAAGCCAGCCGTATGCGGCCGCCTAATTCCTCAACTACCTGAGTCAAGCGATCGACAAATGCCTGGAAGCCGCCTTCGAAGTATCCCAAACGCGGGCTGCGTACGTGCAGACGAGCCCACATCCAGGCCATGTTGACTTCCTGGTAATAGGGGCCAAATTTGCCGATGAGTAAGGGGCGCCAGATCATCTCATAGATTTTTTTGCCGTAATAACGGCGCAGCCAGTCGTCGGCTGTGTGCTGCTCCAGTTGTCGCCAGGGTTTGGTGAAGCGCAGGTAGGCGCTGATCGATCCGAAGCGGGCTACATCCAGGAGGTTGAAGCCGGGGAAGGTGATCCATCGCTGGGGTGAATCGAAGGGGACAATGCGATCCTGGTAAATGACGGAAGTAATCGGCCGGGGGAAGAATAGCTTATCCTTGAATCCGATTTGTTCGACCAACTTAATAATCGCTCGGTCGGAAGTAAACAGGTGGTGGTAAAATTTTTCCAGGGGCCACTCCCAATTTTCATCCCGGAATCCGGTCGCCAGGCCGCCAGTCTGGCGGTCGCCTTCGAACAAGGTCACCTCGTGCCCTGCCCTTAGCAGATCATAAGCGGCCGACAACCCGGTGATACCCGCCCCGACGATGGCTATCTTCATAAGGGGGTCTCCGTCTCTTTAACCGCCGATCCTGCACCGACAGCACGACCGATATCAGCCCAGCGCAACTGGATCCGAACCATGTAGTAGGCACCCAGCATAGTAATGGGCAACCAGAGAGCGGCATGAAGCGTGAAGGTATAGGCTGTGGCGATCGCCGGATCAACGCCGTAAAGGGTTAACACGGCAATCCCAGGGCCATCGAACGTGCCAATGTAACCCGGCGCTGATGGCAGGGTTGTTGCCAGATTAACCACCCCGTTCATCAGCATAAGGGCAAAGAATGAGACGGTAAAATCGAAGGCATGCATCACGAACCAGTATTTAACCGTCTCCAGCAACCAGATGACGACGGAGATCAGAAATATCATGACCAGGCCTCGAGCGCTTCGCAGCGCTGATAGACCGACAATAAAGCGCTCGGCAAAGCCGATTACCGGGAGGCGAAATCGTTCGGGCAGCAAACGCTCGCTAAACCAGGTGGTGGTCGCCATAAATCGCTGCGGCACAGCGGCCACCACGAAAAAGATCCCAAGTGCGCCCAAAAAGAGGACGCTACCCAAAATGACCACCAGCCTGACGGTATCGTTCGGCAACGGTGCAAAGGGGAGCGCGATAAACACAAAAAGCAACATCACCAGCCCATCAAAGACTCGTTCAACAACGATCGTTGCCAAACTGCTGCTCATCGACACGGCTTCCTGCTGGCGCAAGACAAACGAGCGCAATAATTCACCGGCACGGAACGGGTAAACATTGTTGCCCATATAGCCGATGACCACAACCGGGAATAAGCGACCCAGAGGAATCTGCTTCATCGGCCGGAGCAAATAATCCCATCGCCATGTGCGGGCCCAAACCGCCAAGAAATAGACAACTACACTAGGAATGAGCCAGATATAGTCGGCGGAACGCAAATTGACCCAAACGTCTGGTAAATGGAGTCCCCGTAAGGCCAGCCAAATAAAAACGGCGCTGATAGCCACGCCGATAAGCAATCGTAGATATCTTGACTTCAACCGAGATGTCCTTTGCTACCTATACACGACCAGAGGTCGACAACCGCAATTGTACCACGTCCATCCCAGGAGTAACGGATCTGCAGGATTGTGTCCCGCCCCAATGCCACTTGCAACTCGCCCCATTTAGACTATAATTCGTGATTGTTCGGGGTGTGGCGCAGCCTGGTAGCGCGCTTCGTTCGGGTCGAAGAGGTCGCCGGTTCGAGTCCGGCCACCCCGACTTCTCAACCGCATGGCCAAGGGGTCATGCGGTTTATATTTTGAAAATTTTTGCTAGTTCACGATTTAATGGCCGGTTCTCTTATAACGTTGCCAGCAGTTCTTCCAGTTCTTCGCGGGTAAAGGTATATTGTTCGCGGCAATAGTGGCAATCGACAATCGCCTCGCCTTCACTCTTCAGAATAGCCTCGATTTCATCGCGTCCGAGGGTAGCCAGCGCAGCGAAGGTTCGTTCCCGACTGCAATCACACTCAAACCGCACCGGGTACTTGGAGAGCAATTTATGGTCGATACCCTCAAATATTTGATCTAGAATTCCCTCCGGCTTTTGCCCATCTTGCAACATCGCCGTGATGGGGGGCATTTCTTGCAGACGTTCCTTGAGCCGGTTGACGATGGCCGGCTCATAAGGCGGAAGCGGCTGGATCAGGATTCCACCGGCCATAGCTACCGAGCCGTCATCGTTCAGGGTGACTCCAATCTCGACCGCCGAGGGTACCTGATCCGATTGCTCCAGGAAGTAGGCCAGGTCGGTGGTAATATCGCTGACGATGAGGTGAACCGTACTTTCAGCCAACTCGGCCAAACCCAGATCGCGAACAACCGTTAAAAGACCGGCAGCGCCGATGGCTGAAGGAATGTCCTGCTCACCCCTCACCGACGGTAAATCTACATCTGTCTGGGCCACATAACCGCGCGTTCGCCCTTTGCTATCCGCTTCCACCAAAATTTTCTGCAATGGGCCGGTACCTTCCCACTTAAGCGCCACACGCTGGCCGATTTTGAGCAGCCCGCTCATCAGGACAGCGGCGGTCAACGCCCGGCCTAACGCCACTGTCGCCGTGGGCGAAGTAGCATGTCGTTGGCGAGCTTCTTCCACGAGATGGGTCGTTGCCGCGGCATAACCGCGCACTCCCTCATTCTTAGCCAGCGCCAGATGCATGTAATCTTTCAATCGCGTGCCTCCTTTTGAACAACCAGTGGTGAGTGGGTCATTTCTAGAATGCCCGCATTCAATAATTTGTTCCAAAAGATTTTACGGTTCGTTGTAGCTATTTCAGTCGCATTCTTCAGACGGCGATGAAGCACCTAATACGAACAAGTTGGAGTTTTTTCTGTTTCAAGGTATTCAATATGGGGCGATCTACTGAACCCTGCATACTGATTTCTACCTCCGAGTTTAGCAGATCACCCCCATGCCGGGTACAATGTTAACCCTTTTATGAACCGCTATCCTTCAGTCCAAAGCCTGATTGAAATGATCCGTCGGGTGGGCAGCCGCCAGGGTCGTCGCTCGACTGGGCTTTACTCGATTGAAGGGACCCGGCTGGTCGAACGGGCACTGGGGGCCGGCGCGCCTCTGGAAGCAGTCTTAGTCGCCCGGCGGTTGGTCGAGAGCGATCAGCTACGCCACCAGGCATTAATCGAAAATTTGCAAATTTCCGGCACTTATCTCAACGTCGCACCAGATCAGGTTCTGACCGAATTAACCTGCGGCCGCGACCTGGGGCAGATCTTGGGGCTGGTACGTCTGCCGGAACCGGTGGCTCTGGACAAATTGGTCGAGGCAAGTACCTCTCCCTCTCCCACCGCCTCGCCGATGTTCCTGGTAGCTGTCGATATTGTCGATCCCGGCAATGTCGGCGCGCTAATCCGAACAGCCCATGCCGCGGGGGCAGCAGGCTTGCTGGCGACCGGCGCCAGTGATCCCTTTCATCCACGAGCGACACGAATCAGCCGTGGCAGTATTTTCAGATTACCGGTGATCACTTACAAAACCTCAGCGGATCTGATGAACGAGCTTCGCCGACTGCGGGTATGCGCCACGGCCGCGATTGCCACCGGCGGCACCTCTTTGCCGGAGGCAGCATGGCCAGCTGGCGCTGTGGCCGTTCTGATGGGCAATGAGGCCGAAGGGCTACCGGTCGAGGTGGTCCAGAATGCCGACTGTCTGATATCTATTCCAATGGCGAGCGAGGTGGATTCATTTTCTGTCAATGCCGCGGCCGCGATAATCATGTATCAAATTCGCCATAGTCACCCCATCCAATGGAGTGGTTATGAACGATAACTCCTTTCGTGGCCTGCACATAGACCATGTGGAATTGTTCGTCCCGGATCAGTACGCCGCCGCTGAATGGTACAGGAAAGTCGTGGGGTTAGAGATTGTCTCTGCCTACGAACACTGGGCGGCCGACGGTCCATTGATGATTTCCAGCGACGAAGGCCGGACGATGCTGGCCCTTTTTCGCGGCGAGCCGCGAGGCAATCGACCCACGGCCGGGTTTCACCGGGTCGCTTTTCGGGTTGATGGGAGAGGTTTTCTGCAATTTCTAGACCGGTTGTCAGAGATAGAGATTCCTGATCGGAATGGACAAAGGCTGGCGGACGATCAAGTGGTCGATCATGATCAATCTTGGTACATTTATTTCAGGGACCCCCAACGGCATCTCCTTTAAGTGACCACGGATGGAGAGTAGT
>JAWOHK010000028.1:0-4367 GCA_046485205.1 Chloroflexota bacterium
ATAACGAAAGCAGATTCACTTAAGATTGGCCCACAGGCAAGATCAATCGGACCTGCTAGCCGAATAAGCCGTTGGCGGACAACGAAGAATAGCATCGCTCGAACTGTGTTATTGAGCGCATCACTTCTGTTGATTCTGTTACTTATCTCTATCGGCTATGTTTTGGTACGGGAGGCCATGCCGATCCTATCGGTTACACCCCTGAGGCAGATTGCCACGTCGTTGGAATGGCACCCGACCCGAGGCGCGTTTGGCTTGGCTCCCTTCATCATCGGCAGTTTCGCTGTCACCTTGATGGCCATGGTATTGGGGGTGGTGCCTGCGGTTTTTAGTGGCATCTACCTGGCCGAATATACTTCATCACGGCGTCGGGCCTCCTTCAAACCGGTAGTTGACCTGTTGGCGGGAATCCCGTCGGTAGTATACGGTTTATGGGGTATTTTATTCGTGGTCCCTCTTATTCGCGAGGTGATCGCCCCTTATCTTGGCGGGACACTGGGCCAACGATTCCCCCTCTTTGCCGTCAACAATCCGAGCGGATACAGTGTATTGGCCGCGGGAATCGTCCTGGCTATTATGGTCTTTCCGCTCATTGTTGCGGTGACAGATGAAGTCCTGCGCAGCATTCCGCAACATATGCGCGAGTCGACCTTTGCCCTGGGCGCTACCCGCTGGGAAACAACCTGGTGTGTGGTCCGCAATGCCGGTCTGCCGGGTATCTTCGCCTCTATCGTATTGGCCTTTTCGCGCGCGTTCGGCGAGACATTGGCGGTCATGATGGTGGTCGGCAATACAGCCCAAATTCCAAGCTCGATCTTTGATGCCGCTTATCCGCTCCCGGCCCTGATCGCCAACGCCTACAGTGAAATGATGTCGATTCCTTTATATCAGTCAGCGCTGATGTTGGCCGCTTTGATCTTGATGGCTTTTGTTTTACTTTTCAACATTTTTGCCCGGCTGTTTATTGTCCGCATGACCAAGGGAAGGTGAAAGCATGGATCGCAAAACAAGAAGAAAGATTCTGGACAGATCGATGAGATGGGTCTTGCGCCTTTCGATGGTGTCGGCCGCCGGCGTATTAGCGCTGATCCTGGGGATTATCATTTGGCGGGGATTGCCCGGCTTAAGCCTTGAGTTCATCACGACGCCACCAACGGGCAGCTTCTACCTGGGCGGAGGCGGGGGTATCCTGAATGCGATCGCCGGTTCGTTTTACCTGGCGGTAGGCGCAACCCTCCTGGCTTCGTTGTTGGCCGTCCCGGTTGTCCTCTACATGCATGCTTATGCCGGACGGAACCGGCTGGCTAACTGGTTGCGTTTGACTCTGGATGTAATGTGGGGCTTGCCCAGTATTGTCTATGGGGCATTCGGCTTTTCGCTGATGATCATGGTCGGTCTACGAGCTTCCCTCCTGGCGGGCATCGTAACGGTTGCCTTCGTCGTCTTGCCCATCCTGGCCCGAACCTTCGACGAAGTGCTGATTCTGGTTCCCAAGGAATTAAACGAGTCGACCCTCTCCCTGGGTACGACGCGGTTTGAAATGTTGGGAATGCTGTTACGGCAGACACTGCCTGGCCTGTTCACCGCCATCCTCCTGGCCTTTGGCCGGGCGATTGGCGACGGCGCGGCGGTTCTGTTCACTGCCGGCTATACCGACCGTATGCCAACCTCCCTGTTTCAACCAGTGGCCACCTTGCCCCTGGCGATCTTTTTTCAGTTGAGCGTGCCTTTTCAATCAGTTCAAACTCGCGCCTACGCCACAGCACTGGTATTGACCGTGATTGTCTTACTGGTCAGTATTATGACCCAGTTCGTCTCGCGGCGTCTTAGCCGCAACGTGATCCGATAAACCAATCAAATGCGAAGCGCGATTAGCACGACTGTCGACAGGAACAATATCTATGAGCGAACAATCCTTATCTACCCCAAATCTTAATGTCTCGTATGGCGAGCACCAGGCATTGAAAGATATCACTATCAATATGCCTATCCGACAGATTACAGCCATCATTGGCCCTTCTGGCTGCGGCAAATCGACGTTTCTGAAGAGCCTCAACCGTCTCCTGGAGTTGAACGAAATCGTCCGCGTGAAGGGGGAAGTACTACTGGATGGCGAAAACATATACCGGCCGGGGGTGGATGTTACGGACGTTCGCACCCGGATCGGCATGCTGGCCCAGAAGCCTTATCCACTGCCGATGTCGATCTATGACAACGTGGCCTATGGCATGCGCATCCATGGGCGCAAAAACGGCGGGGTTGCCCAGAGTGTCGAAAATTCTCTCAAGTCAGTCGGTTTATGGGAAGAGGTCTCAGGGCGCTTGAAAGATCCGGCTACCGGCCTCTCGGGCGGGCAACAGCAACGTCTGTGCCTGGCGCGGGCTATCGCCATCGAACCGGAAATTTTGCTGTGCGACGAGTCAACCGCCTCGCTCGACCCCATCGCCGCCCAGGGGATCGAATCGCTCCTGCTGGAATTGCGCGGCCGCTACACCCTGGTGATCGTCACCCACAACATCGCCCAGGCGCGGCGGCTGGCCGATTACGTCATGTTCATGTGGCTGGGCGAACTGGTGGAGCACGGCCCGGCCCAGTCATTCTTCAACGAGCCGAAATTGCCGTTGACGCAGGATTATTTGGCTCGCAAGATCGGCTGATTGGAGAAACGAACATTAACCACCGTCGGGTCCGTATAGTTCACCGGCGAGTTGAGGACGTAAGCGTAGCGGTTGTGGCTCTGCGGGTTGCCCGGGTCGGGCACGAGCGTATCCGGGCCGATAAACCGCCCCACCTCCGGCAGGTAACTATGGGCGAAATGCAGTTGTTAAGTTGCGGCGGCGAACCTTTATGTATAAGGTTTGTTATTTACCGTTGGCAGAGATCTATTGTAGGCTTGGGAAGGTTGTCATTTCCTGGCCACGATTGTATTTGAGACAGCAGGAATTCTGCATCAACATGCGGCGACAGGTCAAATGCAACCGACTCCAGCACGTTATTAGTCAAGGTCTGTAAAACAGCTGCATCAAAACCTTGAAGCGATGTATATTCAGGCGACACCAACATATCTGGGTCAAGCTGATCTATTTCAGGTTGGCGTTTCCCATAGGCTATGCTCAAAATAACACCCCGGTTTGGGTAGAGAATCAATCCGTATACTTGATAGCCCATCCCACATCCGGCAACGAGGAAATACGAGTCAGGTTTGCCTAGGGCTTCAATGGCTGTGGTCAATGTAAGCCCCGGCATATTGATGAATACAGACTCCAATATTTCGAACTCACCGCGAGCGTCCGGCTTGAATACAAGCGCCCCACCACCAAACGGATCATTTCCGAATGTGTCCGGGTCCGGATTGCGCAAAATGAAATTGACCGGCTTACCGCCGTTATCGATAACTGTCTCGATGTCGGTATTGAGTTCTAATCGCTCAGAGAGTAAAGTTCGTCCTTCCATCCCCGGACATATGCCGTCAAGGCATGGAGCGTTAGCAAGTATCGACTTATAATGAGCTTCTCGCGACTGCGAGATGATTTTGGTCGCATCACATCCCACTATTCCACAAAGGAGCGAAATACAAATGTTGGCAATTATGATCGACCAAGGAGCCCTAGGTTTTCTTGTCATAGGCGTTTTCGATCCTACCGAATCTCAACTTTGCTATTGCGATGAAGGAACCGGTGCAGCGACAGGCATGATACGTTGTGAAAAATAGACACTAGGACCAATAAACTCAGATTGGTTTGTTACAAGCGATGCGGCGATGTTAGACAAATATTTAGCCCTTAAAGGATTGCTATTTTGGAAACCGTATGGATCAAGTACGGAACGAGAGAACGCTTCGGCAAAGTCTTCGCTTGGGCCCGATCTTGCGTACTCGCTATATGTTCGCCCGCTAATAGGCTCCAGAGGCGTGTCGTAACCAGCTCGTCCAGAACGAAGCCAAGAAGTTGAGGGGTCTGCTCCTAAGGCAATAGCCATATCATCGGCGGGACCACCCCCAAATAAAGCTGAACCTATTGGCAGACCAAAGCCAAGATGATTATCGAGAACATGGCCTAACTCGTGAATTACGGTCCTCAGATCGAATCCAGGTAGAAGGTAAATGTTGGATCCACGCACATGATGTCTGCCAGGCACAACGATCTCGCCTATGAGGTCCCCATGCTTGAATCTTATATCAAGGAAAGCACTTCTTACCCGACCGGTAGCATCACCCTCCCCGTACAATCGTAACCAACCGGTGATCAAGTTGCCAGCTTGCAAGAGGATATGTAGCTCCTGCTGAGTCCAGATACCAACAATTCTCCATCCATACAATCTATAGAGTTCGTCTGCTAAAGCCCAGCAAACATCGTCATCTTGCGCAC
>JAWOHK010000147.1:0-8519 GCA_046485205.1 Chloroflexota bacterium
CCTACTACACCGGCACGCTGGCTTCTTCGCATCGGGGAGAGATCGAGGTGGGGAATGGTTTCGTCGAGGGCGTCATCCACCTGGACCCGTCGGTCACCAATCCCGTGCTGGGCGGCAAGCCGGTCGAGTACGGGCCGGTCGTCCACACCTCGCAGCCCTGGTTACTGGAGTGGACGGTCGACTGGCTGATCCACGATCTGCTGCCCGATACGGGCGACCGGTTGCTGGATGCCATCATTGACTATCTGGTGTTTGAGTACGGGGAGGACTGAAAATCATGTACACGATGGAGAGATACCTTCCGCAATTTAGCGTCCAGGACTGCCTGCTGCGCCTCGCGGCCGTGCTGGCGACCATGGTCGGCAACGGCGAGGACGATTTGCGCGCCGTCTATGATTACCGCACCAGCCCGCAGAAGACGGTGTCGGCGGCGGTGACGGCCATCGACGATATGCCGTTCACGACGACCTGGACGGAAGTGCACTACGACTACATGATCGACCTGGTCATCCCCCATGACGGCACGGCTGAGGGGCTGCGGACGGCCGAGCACCGGCTGAACACGATGACCGACCGGATGTGGCGGGTGCTGGTGGCGGCCGGGGACGAGGCCTGGAGCGACCTGCTGCCGGCCAGGAACAACCTCAAGCCGGGCGCGCCGCCGGAGAACCCGCATGTGCGGCGCAGTTTGTTGTTTGTGCGGGTGAAGCCGAATTAGGGAGGCGTCCCGATTTGTGAAATTTGCCGCTATCTTTTGATTCAATAATCTGCTATTCTGTGTGCAAGGTCCTAACGGACAATTTCGGTTATGTTGGTGGGGGAGCTCCTGCCCCTGACCGATTGGGAACCAGAGGTAGTCTCTCCATTCTTACTTTGGGGGATACTACCATGCCACATATAACTCTTCATCAAGGCGGCCGTCGTCTCTTTTGCGCGGCCGTTTTTGTATTGGGGGTCGCGTTGCTGGTCATCATCATGAGTCCAGCAATTGCCCAGGATATTTCACCAAACGGTGCGTTAGCCCAGCTTGAGGCAATGCCTCGAAGTCTAACATTCACTTTTATCACCCCTGACTACAAATTGGTTACTGATGAAAACGGAATGACAACGATAGAGCTGGAAGGCTTCTTCCCGGCAACACTTCCGGGTGATCCAAATCTTCCAGCCGCTTTGTATCACATCGCTCTCCCGCCGCTGGTTCCGCTTGATAGCGTCAGATTAGAGATTATCGACATGGAGCAGGCCGAGATCCCGGGTGACTTTTATATCCCACCGACAGGACCATTCTTGCCTGCCGGGGACATCGAGCCTATCGGTGTTGACTGGGGACCCAATGCACCAACCATCGTCGATGGCAAGAACACAACCGTCTATGACGAAAACGCATTCTTCCCGGCCATGCCGGTGGAGTTGGTGGATGTAGCCCATATGCGCAAATGGCGCATCGCCGAGGTAAGGTACTGGCCGGTCAGTTTCAATCCAATAACGAATCGGATTCGATTAACAACCAAGATCACTGCATTACTTCGCTACGATCCCCCCAGTCTAAAAAGTGGGTCGCTGGATGAATTACAGGATCGGCTTATGGATGATCGGGCACAAGATGCATTTCTGAACTACAGCGACGCCCTGGTTTGGTACGACAGCATGATAACCGATCAAGCTAAGACAGAGCGAGCCAAACCAGGTTACGCGATCATTACCACAAATCAAATCGCTGCTGCCAGTACAAAGCTGAATGATTTCATCCGCCACAAGGAAGCCCTGGGATATTCGGTCCAGGTCGTCACCGAAAACCAATACGGGTCATTGACCGGCGAACCGCCGAACCAGCGGTCCGACAAGGTCCGGCAGTGGTTGGGTAGTCATTGGAAAAGCGACAATCTACTATATGTTTTGCTAATTGGTAACCCGGATCCATTTGATCCGAAAGAGCCGAACGGATCGATCGGCGACATGCCGATGAAGATGATCGACGGCACCCCCACTGACTTCTACTTTGCCGATCTCTACTCCACCGACCCAATCAACTGGGATTGGTGGGCTGAAGTCTATGTCGGCCGTATACCTGTCTATCGCTCCGACTCGAATTGGGCAGCTATTCTGGACGGTATTTTACAGAAGAGTATTGATTACGAGACTTCGAATGATGTGAGTTGGCGGCGTTCTGTCTTGTTGCCTATGGCTTTTCTTGACACTGGTTCTGATGGCGCTGAACTGGCTGAATTAATGAAGGACGATTACCTGTATGACACCGGTTTTAAGACTCACCGGATATACTGGCATGGAACTTTGGCGTATTCACGCTATCGGAGTGAAGAAGAATTGGTTGATGGAGCGACTGCCAACCGGTGGGCAAAGCAACCGTTTGGCATTGTCACCTGGTATGGTCATGGATATTGGGGTGGGACTGTCATTTACGAAGAGAATAGAGCTCACACAGACAATTTCGGCGGTGTAATTAACTGGGATGAAACCCAAAAACTCGATGATAGCAAGCCGGCTCTCACCTTCCAGGCATCTTGCTCGACGGGTTATCCGGAAAATCCAAACAATATGGGCTACAGCTTGCTCAAACGAGGGGCTGTGGGCACAGTCTCCGGCTCACGCGACACATATGGGTTTCCAGGTTCAATCCCGGGGCCGGACGCATCCAATGTCAGCCTAGCCTATAACTATATAAAGCATATTACCGAAAATGTACCAACCGGCAAAGCGCTCTATTGGGTGAAGAGCAGCCCTGGAGGTGATTCAGTCAACGCCTTAGCTTATAACCTATATGGCGATCCGAGTATTCGGTTACTCGGGCAAAATCCGAGCATGGCATTGATTGAACCCGGCAGTCACTCCAGTCATAATGAGACCGGTCCGGTGATGGATATTCAGACGGCGCATGATCAAGATGAGATAGCTCTCGACGAATCTCAATCAATCAACCCCTCCGATCTGGACATTACCGATCGTCCGTTCAGCGAGTTAAACGCCCAATCCAATTCTACGGCCGGATATGACGGTAAGATAATAGCCAATGAACCGGATCGAATCCTCAGCATGGGTTCCGCTCATAACTGCGCCGTAAAACCCAACGGCGACATTGATTGTTTATCTGAACCATGGGGTGGTTCTTATTATTGGCAAGATGCCGCCGACCAGACCGGCCCATACCGGCAGGTAAGTGCGGGGTCGGAGCACACCTGCGGGTTGAAACCCGATGGGAGTGTCCATTGCTGGGGACGTAATTATTACGAGCTAGCGGTAGACCATGCTGGTCCTTTCACCGAAATTAGCACCAAAAACCTTCATGTCTGCGGACTTCAACCGGACGGAGATATCGTTTGTTGGGGGAATAACGACGCGGGGCAGGCAGGCGAACATACCGGACCTTTCATCCAGGTCAGCGCCGGAACGAACTTCACTTGTGGCCTGAAGTCCGATGGCAGTGTGGATTGCTGGGGGGGTGATAATGATTGGGGCGAAGTTGATGATAAAGCCGGCCCATTTATCCAGATCACCTCCGGCGAAAACCACAATTGTGCCATTAAAAAAGACGGCACCCTCTATTGTTGGGGGTCTAATGAATATGGGCAGACGGACTACCCATCTGGCACTTTCCGACAGATCAGCGCCGGATTGAACCACACGTGCGGAATTACGGCGTCCGGCAATGTCGATTGCTGGGGTCTGAATACCGACAACCAAGCTGAGGATAGGGAAGCCAATGAAGATGGTAAATTCGTTCAGGTTACCGCTGGCAACTATCATTCCTGCGCCTTGTTCCAGGGAGTGGATTACGTTTTTGTACGATGCTGGGGGTCAAGTGTCGATGGACAAAATGAGAATCAAGGCGATGGTTTTACTCAAATCGCTGCCGGCAGCCGGCATACCTGCGGGTTAATGCGGGATGGTACCGTCTATTGTTGGGGTGGTAATTCGCATGGTCAAGCCGACAGCCAACACCTTTCCGGGCCTTATGATGAAGTTAGCGCGGGACAATATCATACCTGCGGGTTGAAAGCCGACGGCGGGGTACATTGTTGGGGGCGAAATGAGTATGGACAGGGAACGGACAAACTTGGCCCATATGTTCAAATCAGCGCCAATTATTTGCACACCTGTGGCCTCCAAGCTAACGGTCCAATCTATTGCTGGGGCAACAATGACGCCGGACAGGCTGAAGATAATTGGCAAAGCGCATTTATCCAGGTCAGTACGGGATTACAACATACGTGTGGCTTGGCTAGCGATGGATCAGTAGATTGCTGGGGACGAAACTCTTTTGGGCAGGCAAATGACCGTTCCGGCCCGTTCATCCAAATCGATACCGGTTATTTTCACACCTGCGGCTTGAAACCAGACGGCAGTGTAGACTGCTGGGGGTCGAATCATCACGGGCAAGCGAATGACTACCCCGGTCCATTTATCCAGGTCAGTGTCGGCTGGTTACACACCTGCGCCCTGAGGCGTGATGGAAGTGTGGACTGCTGGGGCAAAAATGATTACGGGCAGGCGGTTGATCAAGCAGGTCCATATGTCCGGATCAACACCAATAAATACAACTCCGTGGGCTTAAAAGCCGACGGCACACTCGATTTCTGGGGTGCCTGGATGCAGGCAGAAGACCAAATCGGACCATTCGGGCAATATCAACCCGAACCGACGCGAATGATCTTTACAACTCAATCGTTCGGCGGCGGAATGTATTATACCGCCGTTCATCTGGCCGATATGGATGGGAACGGCGACCTGGAGGTCCTTGTCGGGAATCGGAACAGTAATTCGCTTGAGATATGGCGTTACGATCCCGATCCCGGCACCCTGGTCAAGATTGATTCTCTGACATTTCCCTACCATATTCACGATATCAAAGCGGCCGACTTTGACGGCGATCGGGACATAGATGTGGTGGTTGGGCTTCGAAGCGGCGGTCTTTATTTGGCCACCAATACCGGAAAACCTGGCTCAGTCGGTAGTTGGAGCATCCGGTCAATCGACAGGTTCTACTCCTGGCAGGTGCTGGTTGAAGATTTCGACCAGGACGGCAAACTGGACATTTTTCATGGGATCGATAACGGGCCGATTAAAACCTTCTACGGTGACGGCAAAGGAAACTTCGAACCAGGCCAATCCATTCAGGATCCCGAAACGAAGATGAGAGTCGCCCGCGGATTTACTTCTATTGATCTTAACGGCGACGGTCGGCTCGATCTAATCGGCGCCGATGGATCATTCTTGCGCGCCTTTCTGAATCCCGGGGATCGCTCAAGTGCCTGGAAATCGGTTGGCGAAACTACATCTTTTGCCCCTTATCCTTGCTGTGGTCTGACCGAGCTACATACGGATATCTCTCCTGCAGCAGGTGATTTGGATGGGAATGGTGCGATCGATCAGGTCGCCATCCTAGGGATGTCGGGCTCAGCCGGTCCCATTGAAGTCCTCCTAATCAAAGGTGATCGCTATGATGAGTCCTATTATTGGTCAACAACCGTATTGGACTCAATTCTCTCTCAAGGTTTCGCCGGACATGCCGGTGTTGCCGATCTGGATGGAGACGGAAATCTCGATATCCATGTTGGCGGTTGGAATCGGTTTAACGACCTTCATCTTTACTTTGGAGACGGCAACGGTGGATTCACAAAAGAGGTTGTCAAGTTGAAGCATGGCATCGGAGAATTCAACACCGTTGCCGTCGGCGACTTGAACGGTGACGGGGTGATGGATATTGTCACCAATCGCACGACAGAAAACAGCGAGACCGCGGGGGGGCTAGAGGTTCTGTTTGGCACCTTGCTACCTAGAAACCTATATTTACCGCATGTCGTTCAAACTCAAGGCAGTTTGCCGGGGGCCGGTTGGACGACCGGAATTCAGTTGCAAAATGTCGGCAACGCCGCAGCCGACATCCGTCTTGGCGTTTATGATGCGGATAGTACGAGTTACGATTGTGGTTCCAAGACTGCTGCGCCGGGAGGTTCGGTCAATTATTTGATGGATAATGCCTGCCCCATTTTAACGGCATTCAATGGCTCTGCCGTGGCAGCCTCTGAGCAGCCGATGCGGGGAATCATCCATGTCAATAATGCTTCGGTTGGGCAAGCAGGTGGAATCTATGTCGGTACCGCGGCCGAAGATAGCTCATCGACGCTTTTCTTCCCATTGGTCAAGCATAATCACTACGGCCGGACGACCACGTTCGTGGTTCAAAACTCAAGTAATTTCCCAGTCAATATTAACGCGACCTTCCGGATTCAAGGGGGATCCTTTACCAAATACTTTTATGGAGTTCCGGGAAATGCAAAAATCGTGGTGGGTCCGGCAGATGCCGGTGTAGCACCTGGTAATGGGCAAGTTGGCAGCCTAACTGTCTCGGGGTCCGGACCATTGGCCGGATCATCATTAGAACACCAGCACACAATTGCTGTTGCACAGAACCTTCAAGCCACAAGGGCATTCACCCCAGCCGATTTCGACAAAGAAGTCTACTGCCCATTGTTTCGCAATTCCCACACCACAAGCAGACAGACAACCGGCCTTCAAGTGCAAAACGTCAGCGAAAAGACCTCGGCGATTTATGTGACCTATATTCCTCGCGACGGTGGTGAATCTGAAAGCAGTTACCAGGAGGTGGAGGCGGGGGCTTCCGGAACTTTTTACGCTCCATTCATCGGCGTGCCACCTGGTTCGGTGGGCTCAGTTTTAATCCAAAGTGAAGGTAATGTCGTCGCGGTCGTCAACGAAGAAGGCCGTGATGGTGGTCTTCAGCGCACAACGACTTACGCCTGCTTCCCGGCCGGCCGGGTGACCAACCGCATTGTCCTGCCACTTTACAAGGAATTTTGGATCGGCAATACCTCCGGCATCCAGATTCAAAATATCGGTTATGAGGAGGCATCAATCCGCATCACCTACATTGCCACCAATAGGAACGCCAGCGTGACTTTCACGCCAGGCTTTAAGGTTCCCGCAAGCAGCAGTACGACGTTTTTCGGTGTCAGCCAAAAGATATTCCCACCCACGATGACTGTTATCGCGGGCGATCCGTCCGCCCTGGCCAATACCTATGGCAGCGTCGTCATCGAGTCCGATATGCCGATCGTCGCTATCGCCAACGAAAGCGGCTACGGGCCAAACTCGAGCCCGCAGGACAACAAGAACTATGAGGGGTTTAACCAGTAGCCGTATCGAAGCGACCGCATTGCTTTGGCCACGCCGGGCGGCACAGGGCTGGCAAAACTAACTTTGTCGTGAAAATAGCAGGTGACCTGATGCCGCTCTTAATGAGCAAGAGGCCGGCCGCCTCAACGGCCGTCCTCTTCTTTTTTTGGGGTCTATTCGTCATGTACCGGAAATGCCGACAGCGGTTAAGTTAGTAGAAAGATAGCTTACTACGGCTGGCCATTCATTAACTGGGAGACCTGAGCTAGCACTCACTTTCCTCTCCCCCGTTTCACAAGCAACCCATACCGCGCAGCTACAATCCTCAGCAGTAACCGGCATTGGCTGGCTACCAACGCCATCAAACAAGAGGATTATACCTATGGCTGCACGAAATCCCATCTCCCAGGCCAACATCCCCAGCGTCAAGAACGCCCATGTCGACCTGGACCTCTCCGGCAACGGCACCTTCGCCGTCTCGACCGCCCTGGAGTCCCAGATCACCGAAGTCAACGTCTCCGGCGGCGACTTCAACACCACCGACCTACCCGTCCTGGACGGCACCGTCTTTACCTCCACCGGCGACAAGCAAGCTTTCGAGGTCACCGTCACCGGCGTCTACACCGACGGCCAGTCCAGCCCCGGCGACCTGCACCCGCTGCTGTGGGCCAAGCACGGCCAGTCCAACATCGGCCTGCGCTGGATGCCGAAAGGCGCTACCAGCCGCAGCTTCTCGCTCGTCGGCGTGCTCTTCCGCGTCATGCCGCCCAACCTGGCCCGCAACGGCGATGTGCTCTACACGTTTGCCCTGCGCGGCGACATCGTGGCCTCGGCTTAGTCGGTTACGGAGCACCCTCATGGCCAAACGAAAAGCAGTCGCCGCAGAAGCTCCCGTCACTGAGCCCTTGCCCCGCGAAGAAGCGGTCCCGGGCGCCATGGCCGACCTGTCGCTGGAGACCGTCGCCGAGGCCCTGGCCGAAGCGGAGCCCCTGTGGCTGGATGACAACTGGGAAGCCCATTGTCCCATCCCCGGCTACGACGGGCTGGTCCGCTATCCGGCGGTCATGGACCTGCCCCGCTACAAGCAGTGGCGACAGATGGCCGATACCGCCGCCGATGAGGAGCGGGAGATGACCCTGGCCTTCATCTACGTCGGCGACGCGCCGCAGGCCCGGCCGTTCTTTTTCTCGATGCTCTACTACCGGATGGCCCTGGCTTTCGGCACGATCGCGCTCACCCGCAACGGCCGCGACGTCGATACTATCGACCTGTCCTCTCTGCCGGTCTCCCTCGTCGCCTGGCTGGCGTTAACGGCCAAATACTGGCTCGAGTCCCAGCTGACCTTTCGAGTGGACAGTCGGTAGTAC
>JAWOHK010000164.1:0-3587 GCA_046485205.1 Chloroflexota bacterium
TGGCAGACGAAACAGGCAGAACCTTGTTTGTCGGTCTGGCCATGGTCGAGTCGACGGCGATTTACTGCTTTGTCATCTCAATCATCCTGATCTTTGTAAATCCGTTCTGGGATTATATGCTCGAAACCGTTGGAGGATGAGCCCATGTTGCTGGACGGATTTACCATAATCGCCCAGATCATCAATTTCCTGATTCTTGTTTTCCTGTTAAGGCGTTTTCTGTATGGCCCCATAACCAAAGCCATGGATGAGCGCCAGGACAGGATCGCCGAAGAGGTGGCCGAGGCGGAGACGTTGAAGCAGGAGGCGGCCGACGAGGCCGAGGCCTACCGGCAAAAGCGCGATGAATTCCAAGAGAGGCGCGAGGAGATGCTGGCGCAGGCCAAAGAGGAAGCCGAAACCCGGCGTAAAGAATTTCTCCACCAGGCGCGCCAAGAAATCGAAGAAGCGCGCGCCGGCTGGCACCGGGAAATCGAGTCTGATAAAGCGGCGTTCATCCAGGAAGTTCGTCTGGGTATCGGCCAACAAGTATATGGTGTCAGTCGACGGGTACTGACGGATCTGGCCGATGCTGAATTGGAAAGTCAAGTCCTGGAAGTGTTTCTTGACCGTCTGGAGGATTTGGGAGAAGAAGAACGGCAGGCCGTTAAGGATAACTTTCATTCAGCTGAGGATAAGGTTCTCGTGCGGACCGCGTTTGAGATATCGGAGGAAGATCGCGAGCGCCTTTGCCGCTCGATAGTTGGGATCATTGGGGAGAAACCAGACATCGAGTTCCAGGTTAAATCCGATTTATTGTGTGGAATCGAGATGGTCATCAGCGATTACAAACTGGCCTGGAATCTGGATGAATACCTGGGCGATCTCGAAGAAGCGCTCTTTGAGTCACTGCACCAAGAGGTGGAGCCGGTTTATGAGTGATAAGGAAGGGGTTCTCACCGCCAACTTGGCCGACACGCTTGAGCTGTTCGACCAGGTGCTTGATCGCCACCAGTCGAAATTCGAGTTGAGACAAATCGGCACGGTCAGACAGATCGGGCATGGTATCGCCCTGATAAGTGGCCTGCCGGACGCGCAGTCCGAAGAACTGCTTCGCTTTCCGGGAGATGTATTAGGTGTGGTCTTTAACCTCGACCCGGCCGAGATCGGGGTTATTTTACTGAGCCAGGGGAAACATCTGAAATCCGGAGATGAAGTCCATCGTACTAACCGCGTGCTCGATGTTGGGGTTGGTGACGCCCTTCTTGGACGAGTGGTGGACCCTGTCGGCCGTCCGCTCGATAATCAGGGGCCGGTTCGGACAACGAACCGCTTGCCCATCGAACGCGAATCCCCTTCTATCATGCACCGCATTCCGGTGACTGTCCCGCTGCAGACCGGGATTAAGGTCATCGACGCCACCGTCCCCATCGGCCGGGGCCAGCGCGAGTTAATCTTGGGCGACCGGCAGACGGGGAAAACGGCTATCGCTCTGGATACGATCATCAATCAGAAAGATCAAGGTGTCATTTGTGTGTACTGCGCCATCGGTCAGCGCAGCTCGGGCGTGGCTAAGCTGATTGACGATTTGCGCGAGCATGAAGCGATGGACTATTCGGTTGTCGTCGTGGCCGCGGGAGAAGAGCCACCAGGCTTGCAGTTTATCGCCCCGTACGCGGCCACCTCAATCGCCGAGCATTTCATGGCCAAGGGCCACGATGTGTTGATTGTATATGATGATCTGACTCGCCATGCCTGGTCCTACCGCGAGCTATCACTTTTGCTTCGCCGCCCGCCGGGCCGGGAAGCCTTTCCGGGAGACATCTTTTATATTCATTCCCGGTTATTGGAACGGGCCACAGCATTGAAGCAGGAATATGGCGGCGGAACCCTGACAGCGTTACCGATTGTCGAAACAGAAGCCCAGAATGTATCCGGCTACATCCCGACCAATATTATCTCTATTACCGATGGGCAAATCTACCTTTCCCCCCAACTCTTTCAAAAGGGATTGCTGCCGGCAGTGGATGTCGGGCGATCGGTCTCGCGGGTTGGCGGCGCGGCCCAGATGGAGGCCTACCGCGCAGTCGCCGGCGACCTACGCCTGTCCTATTCGCAGTTTGAAGAGTTGGAAGCGTTTGCCCGATTCGGAATGCGATTGGACGAAGATACGCGTAAAACCATCGATCACGGGCGGCGGGTACGCGATGTACTCAAGCAACCACAGTACCATCCCATCCCGGTCGCCGATCAGATTGCGGTGTTACTGTCCGTCACCGCCAATCAACTGGATGAAGTGCCGCTCGACCTTATCGGCCAAGCGGAGCAAGCGATCCGCCGAGCGGTGACGGAGGAGTTACCGGAGATCAAGGACCGCATCCAGTCGGGCGAGGATCTCAGTGAAGCGGATCGCGAGGCGTTGCTAGCGGTGTCATCGACGGCGGTCGAGTCTTTTCAAGTGGAGCAAAATGGAGACGACTGATTCCATCAAGCGGCGGATAGGCAATGTGGAAGATTTACTGTCCATCGTCGAGACGATGAAGATGATGGCCGCGATTAACATCCGGCACTATGAGCAAGCGGTCGAGGCCATCAATGAGTATGGCCGCACGGTCGACCAGGGTTTCCAGGTGCTCTTCATGCGCCGGCCGGGTGAGCTGTCACCACTCAAAACCCAAACTGAGGGGCGCACCGGGGCCATCATCTTTGGATCCGATCAGGGGATGTGCGGCCAATTTAACGAGCAAATCGCCTCCTTCGCACGGCAGGCACTGGCCGATTTGGACGTTCGCCCGTCGGACCGGATGGTATTGGCGCTGGGGACCCGGTTGGCGGCGCATTATGAGTCCATCAATTGGCCTGTCGATGATGCCTGGCTGGTTCCCAGTTCGGTTAAGGGCATCACGCCACTGGTTCAGGATATTGTGTTGAAAATCGATAAATGGCGAGCCACCGAAGGTGTCAGCCAAGTCTTGCTATTTTACAACCGGCCACTCTCCAGCGCGGGCTATGAGTCCCACCTGTTCCGGTTGTTGCCGTTGGATTGGGACGCTTTTCGCCGGCTAGCCAATGAAGAATGGCCATCACGAAGCCTGCCGCAATTCACTTCGGATTGGGCTGAACTGCTGGCGGTGCTTTTACGACAATATTTGTTTGTGTCGATCTATCGGGCCTTTGCCGAATCGCTAATGAGCGAAAACGCCAGCCGGCTGGTGACTATGCAGGCCGCCGAACGCAATATCGAAGAGCACTTGGAGGAACTAAATACGCAGTTTCACCAACAACGCCAGCAGAGTATCACCGCCGAGTTGCTGGATATCATCGCCGGATTCGAATCGGTTACATCGACGGGCTGATTAATGGTCGTGGTGGTCTAAGGTCTGGTACTCTCAATTCAGCCTTAGATAAAAATCTACCACGGCCGGGCAGGGTTTTATGAATCTGGAAGACCCTGCGCCGACCGTATGGCAAATGCCCTCCCGGCATCCGTCATTAGGATATATCATCAACAGAAACTTTGAGGGAACCCCAAGCCTGGAAGAAATATTTACAGCACAAGGTTTTATCCTAAACGAAGCATGTCCGGACGCGGTCGTGTTGGGTTTTGA
>JAWOHK010000188.1:0-5836 GCA_046485205.1 Chloroflexota bacterium
CCTGGAATCCATCGCCGCCACGGTTATCGGCGGCACGGCCCTTTCCGGCGGCAAGGGCGGTGTGTGGGGCACGTTGGCCGGCGTGCTCATCTTCAGCATCCTGGATATGACCTTCAATCAAATCGGCATCAACGCCTATATGAAACAGATCCTGCGCGGGGCCATCATCATCCTGGCCGTTGGCTTTTATACCTACCGTTCAAAGGCCGAACAAGCGTAATTGGAGAAAGACGATGACCCAAATCACTGCGACCTCAACAACCCAGGAATCGCCCGGCACCCGTCTTTGGAACTGGATCAAGGGCGTCAATCCGGTCTATTTTGTGGTTCTGATACTTTTTATCGCGGTCGCCAATCAAAATCCGCGATTCTTCGAGCCGGATAACTTTCTGACTTTTTTGAAGCGATCCGCGCCCCTGATGATCCTGACCGCCGGGCAGGTGTTCGTATTAGTGTCGGGCGGGTTTGATCTATCGGTCGGGTCCGTTGTGACCTCGACAGTCATTATTAGCGCCATTTTAGCCAATAACGATCCCGGCGCGACCTGGTGGGTCATCATGGTCTTGCTGGGCGGCGGATTACTGGTCGGCTTGATAAACGGGGCGGTTGTCACCTATTTGAAAGTGCCGTCGCTTATTGCCACCCTGGGCATGTTACTGATCGCCCGTGGCGTGGGACTTTATTGGTCGGGCGGCGCGCCGCGCGGCTATTTGCCCGACAATTTCCGCATGTTCGGCCGCAGCGGTTTCGAGGATGTTTTTGGCCTGCGAGAAATCCCCTACGCGGCCATCATCCTCGTTGTGGTAGGCGTTTTCTACTGGTTACTGTTGCACAAGATGAATTACGGTCGCCAATTGTTGGCGCTCGGAGATAACCCGCGGGCATCCCGGCTTTCCGGCGTCAATGTTAACCTCATGCGCATCTCCGCTTTTGTCATTTGCTCTATGACAGCCGTAATTGCGGGCATACTGCTCGGCGGGCGCGGTGGAGTTTCGATTGAAGCAGGCACCGGCCTGGAGTTACAGTCGATTGCCGCGGCCGTGTTAGGCGGGACGATGCTACTGGGCGGTCGCGGTTCTATTCCCGCGGCCATGGCCGGCGCGCTGGCCCTTGAAGTGTTATTCACCTTGCTCAATGTCATGGGGTTGCCAAAACCGCTGCGCGACGCTGTACAGGGGATCATCATTATCGGCGCGGCCGCTTACGCCGGCTATAGCTTGCAGCGCAAGCGCTAGCCGGCGAACAAATACTATATTGCCGAGCAATTACTGAACGTGTCATTCAACACTCGAAGGAGGTGATGCCTGGAAGAAGTCTATGGATTTTCGGGAGTATGGCCCCAATTTGCCATACAAGCGCTTGAGAAATCACTTTGGAACACTCTAGTAACTTGGAGGAGAATCAATGAAACCTTTACGTATTTTGTTTTTGATGATGGTAGCGGTCATGCTGGTCGCTCTGGTGGCTTGCGGCGCGGAAACCACAACTACAGATCCCGCCTCCGTGCCTGTTGACACGGTCCCGGAAGTGGATGAATCCATCGATCCGTCTCCCCCGGATACCGCCGAGGCCGGTGCTGGGTTGGGTATGCAGGCGGCCGCCGTGGCCAACGAGTTCTTTAGCCAGGAGGACCTGGACAACTCAATTCGCCTTATCGATGTGGAACCCGAAGGCCCCGAAGGCCAACCGTGGTTGCAATACCTGGAGCCGAATTTCGTCGACACCAGTGAGTATGCCAAGGAAGGCCCCTACACCTTCTGTTTCTCCAATGCCGGCGTTAATAATCCCTGGCGCGTGGTCGGTTACAACACCATGCAGGCCGAGGTTGATTTACATCCGGAAATCGAGCAATGGATCCACGTCGATGCCGAAGGCAATGATGCCAAGCAGATTTCCGACATCCAGGACCTGGTCGCCAGCGGTAACTGTGACGTGCTGATCGTATCGCCGAACACAACCCTGGCCCTGACTCCGGCTGTGGAAGAAGCCTGCCAGAGCCTGCCGGTAATCGTCTTCGACCGTGGTGTGCAGACTGACTGCCCGGTGAGTTTTGTCCAGCCCATCGGTGGTTACGCCTTCGGGCACACAGGGGCCAAGTTTATCGCTGACAACCTGGAGCCCGGCGACAACGTCGTGGCCATTCGTATTTTGCCTGGTGTTGATGTGCTGGAGACCCGTTGGGCCGCGGCCAAGCAATACTTCGAGCAAAACAACATCGACGTGGTTGAGGTCCAGTTCGGCGACGGCAACAACGACAAGGTAAAGACCATCATCACCGATGCCATCCAGAGGCATGGCCAGATCGACGGCGTCTGGATGGATGCCGGCGCGACGGCTGTGGCCGCTATCGAGGCTTTCGAAGAGGCCGGACAGCCCTACCCGGTAATCAACGGCGAGGACCAGCAAGATTTCCTGGTGAAATGGCAGGAGGAAGACCTGACAGCCATCGCCCCGACCTTCCCCACCTTCCAGTGGCGCACGGCTGTTATCGCCGCCCTGAAGGTATTGCAGGGTGAAGAAGTCCCGGAAAATTGGGTTCTGCCGCAACCGACTGTTGACCAGTCCAATCTAGATCAGTATGTGCAGCCCGGTATGCCGCCGCTACACTACGCGATGTGTGGTTGCGAAGAAATGCCCGACTTCCCAGAGCGCTGGGGCGGTCAATAATCGCGAGCTAGGTTAAGTTTATGGAGTGGGCCTGCTTCCGTTAATTGGGGCAGGCCCACTCCAATTGACCAAGACGAGCCTTGAGGTTAATCCCTCGTTCGTCACCGAGGTAAGGGGGACATGATCGAGATCGGTTTTCACACAGACGCTTTTAACAGTTCATACTGGAACTTTGAACAATGCCTGCAATGGGCCCACCACAATGATGTCCACTGGATCGAATGCGGCACCATTGATGGAGTCACCTGGCTGCACACGCTGGGCTATCACCCGCACGTCGCCCTGTGGGAAGACCCGCTGGCACTGCGCCGCAAAATGAATGACTATGGCGTTCGCTTCTCACAGCTGGACGCCGCTTTTCCCTTATCGTTGCCCAACGCGCCTTCGTTGGGCGAAACTTATATCGTCAATTCTATCCGCTGGGCCTACCTGGCCGGCTGCGACCACATCGACACCACCGACCACATGCATAAGCCGGACGGCCAGACGGATGATCAGGCCCTGGAGATGATGAAGCGCATTTACGGCAACGTCCTCGACGTAGCCGCGCGCTACGACATGGTCATCAACATCGAGCCGCATGGCTACTACACCACCAAGCCGGAATTCATGGATCGCATGCTGAACTTTTTCGATTCACCCTCCCTGCGCATGAATATGGACACCGGTAACACGTTCATCGCCGGGCAAGACCCGGTGGCCTTTCTGAATCGCTTCAAGCACAAGGTCAGCCATGTCCATATCAAGGATGTCAGCCCTTCGCTGGCGGCGTCCATGCGTGGCGAACTGACCGGTATCGCTGTCAGCCAGACAGCGATCGGCGACGGCGTAAACGTCGACAATATTAAAAAGTGTTTCGATATTCTTGTCGATATCAATTACAACGGTGTGGTCAGCATCGAGTGCGAAGGCGAGGGCGGCCCGATGATCGAGAAAAGCCTGGCCTGGGTGCGCGAACTGGTCGACAACGCCAATATGCGCCTGACAGCCGCCAAGCAGCGTGACGGCGCGTCCGTCTATTCAGAGTAACAAACAACAAATAACGACAGGTGACCAATGACCACTGTTCATCGGTCATACGCCATCCGTCAATCAAGGAGCGTACTGTGGCAATCAAGCTGGGCATCAACATGGAATTTGTTCGCCACCACGACAAGCCGTTTGAGTATGGCGTGCAAAAGGCGGCCGAGATCGGCTATGAATACGTCGAACCGATGGTTCACCTGGGGCGGGAGCTGTTGAGCGAAGCCCGCTATTTTCATTCGGTCTCGATGTACGACGACCCGCTCTGGGCGCGCGAGGTGGCTGACAAGGCCGGCATCCGGTTCTCCGGCCTCTCGTCCCACACGCCGTTGTGCAAACCGGAGATCAGCGTGGAGTATCTGAAACAGGCCGTTCGCTGGGCGGCCGACGCCGGCGCGCCGTGCGTCAACACCGACGAAGGTCCCAAGCCGCACTGGACAACCAGGGAGCAGGACTACACGCTCATGACCTATACTCTGACCGAGGCGGCCCGCGTGGCTGAACGCCACGGGATCTCTATCGGCCTGGAACCGCACCAGCAATACAGCAAAACACCCGAGGGACTGGATAGTATTTGGGGGCTGGTCAAATCACCGATGATCGGCATCAATTATGACACCGGCAACAGCTATCTGGCCGGCGGTAGCGATCCCTATGAATGGTTGGAGCGGGTGCGCGACCGGCTGGTGCACGTTCACGCCAAGGATATCAGCCTGGAACAAGGCGAGGCCGAGCGCGGCAAGGTAACCGGCACACCGGTGGGCTGCGCCTGCGGCGACGGCGTGGTCGATTGGCAGCGGGTGATCGACCTCATCAAGCCCGTGGCGCAAGATAAGGATATCATCCTCAGCGTTGAGTGCGGCACGATCCCGCAGGCGGAGCGTAGCTTCGCGCATCTATCCAAATTACTGTAAAGATTTAACCCACAGGCTCAAAGACGCTGCAAATTTCTGCTATGGTCTTTGAACCCTTGGGCCCTTGCGTTAACTTTGTGGGAGTTATGACGAAGTACCTGATCGGCGTTGACCTGGGCACGAGCAGCACCAAGGCGGCCCTATACCATACTGACGGCACCCTAGTGGCTGAGGCCGGGGCGGAAGTACCGCTCTATTATCCCCGGCCGGGTGTGGTGGAGCAGGAGAACGACGATTTCTATCGTACGGCGGCCGAAACCGTCAGTCGTTGTGTTCGCGAAAGCGGCATCGACCCGCGCGCCGTGGCGGCCATCGCCTTCGACAGCCAGATGGCCGGCGTCGGTTCCATCGGCACGGACTACGAGCCGGCGACACGCTTCGATTCCTGGCTCGACATGCGTTGCCAGCCCTATATCGCTTACCTGAACGAGCATCACGCCGACCTCATTACCCGCCTGACCGGCTGCGCGCCGACCTGCGATCACGGCCCCAAGATTTTGTGGTGGAAGGGCGAGCGACCGGATGATTACGCTCGCATTGCCAAGTTTCTCATGCCTTCCGGTTACGTGGCCGGGAAGATGGCCGGATTGCCGGCCGATCAAGCCTTCATCGACTATACCTTCATCCACTTCTCCGGCCTCAGTGATAACCGCGCCGGGACCTGGTCGGCAGCCATTTGTGATACGCTCGGTGTCGACATGGCCAAGCTGCCGGAGATCGTCGAGCCGTGGCGGGTCATTGGCGAGGTGACCGGAGCGGCGGCGCGCGATTTCGGCCTGGCCCCCGGCACGCCCATCGCCGCCGGCTGCGGCGACACGGCCGCCAACGCCCTCGGCGCGGGGATCGTCCGGCCGGGGATGGTCTTCGACGTGGCCGGGACAGCCTCGGTGCTGGCCGGTTGCACAGACACCTTTGTGGCCGACACCAAACACCGGGCGCTGCTGACGATGCGCTCGGTCATCCCCGGCCTGTGGAATCCGCTGGCCTACATTGCCAGAGGGGGGCAGGCACTGCGCTGGTTCCGCGACCAATTCATGAACGACCAGCCGACAACTCGCTCGGTTGACGATATATACGCGACGATGATCGGCGAAGCTTCGGCCGTGCCACCGGGTTCGGATGGGTTGTTCTTCTCGCCCCATCTGGGTGGGCGCATCTGCCCGGCGACGCCGGAGATGCGCGGCGCGTGGCTGGGCTTTTCCTTCGGCCACGCGCGCGCCCATTTCTTCCGC
>JAWOHK010000195.1:0-8286 GCA_046485205.1 Chloroflexota bacterium
TTCTTCCGCCGCAAGTATGACGCCGAAAAGACGCTGGAAGCCTTCGCCGCCACGGTACGTAACGAGACCGACCTGGATGCGCTGACGGCCGAACTGGTGCGGGTGATTCAAGACACCATGCAACCAGAGCACGTGAGTGTCTGGTTGCGCCCCGATTCGCGGCCGCTCGCGGGTGGAAACGCCCGGTATGAACCAGGGCCAGGGGGAGGAAACCCCCTGTGAGGCGAGCGGTTGTTATAGTCACAGCTTCACTCCTCATCGGCTTGTTTTTGGTTTTTGTCGCTTTACGCATCACAATGCAGTCGGATGGTGCCTGGTTACAACCCGGAACCAACCCTTGGCAGCCGGACGGCGTCATCGTCACGCCGTTGATTGAATATCCCGGCGGCGTTCGAGGGGGAGACGTTGTCCTGGCCGTCGAGGGCGTCCGCCTGGAACAGTGGGCGGCTGATATGCTAACCGACCGCCTTGATCTGCCTGAGCCTGGCACGGTCGATACGCTACGCTACGAAGTCCGGCGCGACGCGGAGATTTTCGTTCTCAGGCAACAAGTAGGGCCGTACCCGTTGGCCGCCATGCTAAGAGAAGATTGGGGGGCCGTAGTTCTGGCCTTAGCCGGCCTGGCTGTGGCCGGTTTTGCTTTCTGGCGCCAGCCCGATGACCCGGCTGTCCAGTTGCTCTTGCTCAGCTTTGCGGCCATTCTGGGGGCGACAATGTGGTCGTTTGGCTTGCAGATCAGTGATTTCTTAAACGGCGTTGGTTTTATCCTTTATTATTTGGCGACCTCGCTGGCGTTTCTGTTGATTTGGGTGTTCATCCTGCACTTTTTGCTGGTTTTTCCCAACCGGACAGCCGTGCTCGATTCGCGGCGTTGGATCATTCCGGTTATTTACGCATTTCCTTTTGTCGTCAGCCTGATATGGCTGCTGGTAACACGCGCCACTGCTCCTTCCCATTGGATATGGCTGAGTCAATTGGGCCAGGCAGTTGGCCTTATCCAGTCTGTTTATGTCTTGCTGATCATCCTGGCCGCTGCGGCCTCGTACGGGCGGGCCCGGGATCCGGTGGCCCGAGCGCAGGGTCGTTGGGTTTTCTTCGCTCTCGTTCTGGTATTATTTCTACATCTTGCCCTTGGGGTCGTCCCGGAATTAATCGCCGGGCAACCACTTATCAACTGGAACCTTCTGGCCTTAATCGCACTGGTCATTCCACTGTCCATCGTCATTGCCATCTTGCGCTACGGTCTCTTTGACATCGAACTCATCATTCGCCGCACGACTCAATACGCGCTCGTAACCGGTTTGCTGGCGCTTATCTACTTCAGCAGTGTCATTCTCTTGCAGCGTTTCCTCGGCCAGTTAACCGGCGACCAGTCAACCGTGGCTGTTGTCCTGTCAACTCTCCTGATCGCCGCCCTCTTTCTGCCCCTGCGCCGCCGGGTCCAGGAGGCCATTGACCGGCGCTTTTTTCGACGCAAATATGACGCTGAGAAGACTCTGGAAGCCTTCGCTGCGACAGTTCGTAATGAGACGGATCTCGACGCGCTGACGGATGAACTGGTTCGGGTGATTGAAGAAACGATGCAGCCGGAATCAGTGAATATGATTTTGTTTGATCGTAAACCCGATGACCAAATCTAATTTAAAATCATTCTCGTAACGATTAGCAGACGATTCTGTCACTTACTTAACAGGTCGCTTATTCAAACTCATTATCCACCGCCGTTTTCGTAACGATCAGGAGACGATCACTAACTATTCTGTTGTTAGTTCGGAGAGGCGCGTATTGATTATAAGCCGTAACCGAAATACCAAACGCACAACAGGAGAGTGATGAGATGAATAAGAGTGGATTAAATCTTCGAGCTTTACGGATGATGCTAGCGGTGGTACTGGTCGTCGGCCTGGCTATCAGTGCCTGTACGCCGGCCGGCGGTGAGGAAGCTGATGCCGGGATACCGGAAATTGCTGTCGGGATGACAGAAAATGGACTGACGGTTCCCTCGGAAGTTCCATCAGGGGTAGTTGCCTTCAAGATGGTCGGCGAAGCGGATGCCATTCCCGCTCGCCTGAACGAAGGCGTGACGGTCGATCAGGTAAATGAGGCGTTAATGCAGCCTGATCCGTTGGCCGCGCTGGCTTTGGTGACCCTACTGGGCGGCGGCAGCAACACGACGGACGACAAGTTGACGCTTGATCTACAGCAGGGCCAGCATATCATTGTTAACTTCCCGGAAAACGCTCCACCATCTGTAGTGCCGTTCATGGCCGGAGAGCCCAGCGGAGCGACTGCCCCGACAGCCGATGTGACGATCGATATGGTCGATTTCAACTTTGTCGTCCCGTCTGAAATTGAGAGCGGGCCGAAGGTCTGGCAAATCAATAACAAGGGCACGCAATGGCATGAAATGGCTGTGGTCAAGCTAGATGAAGGTGTCACGGTCAACGACTTGGTAGACATGCTTATGTTGGAAGGAGCATCTGAAGAACCACCATCGTTTGAGGGTGCGCCGTTCGAAGAGGTAGCTTTTTGGGCGCCGAACGGCCCTGGCGAAACGGGCTGGGTCACCTGGGACTTGCCGCCGGGCGAATACACGGTCATCTGCTTCTTGCCGGATGTGAATGGCGACATGACACCCCACGTTGCCCACGGCATGGTGGGTCAGCTGACAGTAACGGAGTAACTATCGGCGTTAGAGGTGCCATAGCCGAAGCTTCTGACAGTACCGGACCGATGGAGTAGAAGCCGGTCGGAGAGGATTTATAGCCCCTCCAGCCGGCTTTTGGTATCCTCTAAATGAAACGGAGCCGAAGAGTAGAAAAACTGAATGGTATTGAATTTGCCACTGATGGTAAACCGTCGGTTGATTTGGTTGGAGCGAGTTTATGTATGATGTTCTTGTAATTGGCGGCGGTCCGGCAGGCGTTACGGCCGCGCTGCGAGCGCGGGAATTAGGAGCAAGTGTCGCCTTGGTTGAGCGCGACCGGCTGGGCGGTACCTGCACCAATGACGGCTGCGTGCCGACGCGCGTCCTGGCCCATGCGGCTCGGTTGCTGCGCGAAGCGGGCCAGCACGAATCCTATGGTTTGATCGGCGAGCCGCCACGTCTCGATTTCGGGCGACTCATTGATATCACCGGGCAGATCGTTGACGACATTCATGAGAAAAAGCAGATGGTTAATCATCTGGAGAAGTATGGTGTCGCCGTCTATGCCGGGCTGGGTGCGGCGCGGTTTATTGATCCGCATACCATCCAGTTGGGAGACAGCGAGAAGCAGTTGGAAGGCAAGCAGGTCATTATTTGCGCCGGTGGCCATGCCCGGCGATTGCCGTTCCCCGGCGCGGAGCACGCCCTGACTCACAGCGATGTGTGGCAAATGCGTGAACTCCCGGACCGTTTAGCTATCATCGGCGCGGCGGCTACCGGTTGCCAGCTGGCATCGAGTATGAACACATTTGGCGCCTCGGTGACGCTCCTGGATGTGGCGCCCACTTTACTACCCACCGAAGATACGGCCGTCGTCGAGGCGATGCAACAAGCCTTCGCCACCCGTGGTATCGATGTCATCACGGAAATCGACGGGGTGGAACAGTTCGAGCAGCAGGGTCGGGAATTGAAACTGGTCTATAAGCGGGATGGTGTGCTTCACGAGTTGCCGGTCGATGCAGTGGTGCTAGCCGTCGGGTGGCCGGGTAATCTTGAGCCATTGAATCTGCCCGCTGCCGGAGTGGCCACCGAGGGAAACTATATTATCAGCGATGACTACCTGCGTACCTCAGTGTCCCACATCTTCGCCGCCGGAGACATAGATGGCCGGATGATGCTGGTCCAGAGTGCGACACACGAGGCCCGGGTGGCTGTCGAAAACGCCTTGTTGAGCGACGATCAGCCTTACCGACCGCAAATCGTCCCCCACGGCGGTTTTACCGATCCCGAATACGCCAGTGTGGGATTGACGGAAAAGAGTGCTATCGAGGATGGTCATGACGTGATCACTGCCTTGGCGTCTTTCATCAACCTGGATCGCGCCGTCATCGACGGCAAGACGGAAGGTTTCTGCAAGCTGGTCGTGTCCCGTGAGACCCGACAATTGCTAGGGGCACACGTTGTCGGCGAGCAGGCGGTCGAGATCGTCCAGCTTTGCGCGGCACATATGGCCACCCAATCGTCCATAGAGCAACTGGCCGAATTGGAACTGGCTTATCCGACCTACACGGCTATCGTCGGCTTGGCGGCGCGGCGTGCGGTCCACTATCTGGGGCTGATGAAGTTATCGTCCGAATGGCACGCCACCAGCCCCTATTATGCGGCTGAATGGGAACGACGCGAGCCGGAAGGGCCAATAGCCCAACCGGAACAGTCAATATCGGGGCTTCGTAACGTTTAGGAGACGGTATAGGCCGGAATTCGGCCAACTGTTTTGCTTGAACTGGTCCAAACAAAACAGTTTCGTAACGATTAGCAGACGATAACCTGCTATGCTGAGGTCACTATGACAACGACACAAGCCTCCTGGCAGAATCCAGTTGAAACAAAGACCATGCCTGCCGTTCCGCCAATGGCCGAGGCTGGTTCGGAAATTTCGCCCGACAGCGGAACCGTCATTCCGTTGGATATACTGCCCACCGATCCCTTGGTTGACTATTTGCAAAATAATGTCAGCGGGGTAGTCGATGTTGAGAAACTGTCGCTGGATTCTGACGGTGTGCGTGCATTGCGGCAGGCCGGCGTGCGGCTGGTTTTGCCGCTGGTCAGTCAAGGCGAGTTGGTCGGTCTCATCAATCTCGGACAAAGGTTGAGCGAGCAGGATTATTCTTCGGATGATCGCCGCCTGCTGGGTAACCTGTCGACCCAGGCTGCGCCGGCGGTGCGTGTGGCCCAGCTTATCCGCCAGCAGCAGCTTGAAGCACTGGAACGCCAGCGCATCGAGCAGGAACTTCGTGTGGCCCGGCTTATCCAGCAAACTCTCCTGCCAAAAAGCCTGCCCGCTATTGCCGGCTATGATGTGAATGCTTACTATCAACCGGCGCGCGCGGTTGGGGGTGACTTCTACGATTTCATCTATTACCCCGATGGACGTATCGGCTTTGTCATCGGCGATGTGACTGATAAAGGTGTGCCGGCGGCGCTGGTGATGGCCACCACGCGCACGTTGTTGCGTTCATCGGCCGAGCAATATGACTCCCCCGGCGCGGTTTTGGAACGGACAAACGATAAGTTACACAACGACATTCCCCCCAAGATGTTTGTCACCTGCCTTTACGCGGTCATGGAACCAGCCACGGGGCGACTGGTCTATGCCAACGCCGGTCACGATGTTCCCTACCGCAAGACATCCGGGGGGGTTAAGGAAATGCGCGCCCGTGGCATGCCTCTGGGTCTACTACCCGGCATGGAATATGAAGAAAAGGAAGTGATCCTGGAACCCGGGGAATGTATCCTGTTCTATAGCGATGGGCTGGTCGAAGCTCACAGCACGACGCGCGAGATGTTCGGCTTCCCGCGGTTGCAAACATTGATGGATGGCTCAGGCGAAGCCGACCTTGTCCCGTTTCTATTGGACCATCTGGACTCATTCACCGGCCCGAATTGGGAGCAGGAAGATGACGTAACCATGGTCTTGTTAAGTGCCGTCGGAAATAGCGGTGGGCGCAATTCCCATTCAGAGTCACAGGTCCTGGCCCGTTTTGAGCTGCCTAGCCGGCCGGGTAATGAGCGCCGGGCGATGGAACGGGTGGGCGAGATTGCCGGTACGTTGTCCATGCCCCAGGAAAAGATCGATCGCCTGAAAACGGCTGTCGCTGAGGCCACGATGAATGCCATGGAACACGGCAATAAATATCAGGAAGACCTGCCGGTTCTCATTGAGGTTACCCGTGATGCGCGGGCTCTAACGGTCAGCATCACCGATAAGGGGGGTGGACAATCCATTCCGGAGGCCGAGACTCCTGATCTGACCGCCAAGCTGGCTGGGGAGCAGACGGCCCGGGGCTGGGGTCTATTTCTCATTCAAAACATGGTCGATGAACTGCATGTTACTTCAGACGACGTTCATCACACTGTCAACCTGGTCACTTATTTGACCGAAGGAGCCCAAGATGGAACCGATTAACGATAGCTTCAGAGCACTGGTACGCCAGCGTGATGGATTGGCCGTTATTGATTTATATGGCGACATTGATGGCTTCTCGGACGCGGCGCTTGAGATCGCCTATACGGAGGCTGAGGAGCAGGATACGCCGGCTATTATGCTTAATTTCAGCCGCGTGGGTTACATAAATTCAACCGGCATCGCGTTGATTGTGGGACTATTGGCCAGAGCGCGCAAAGCCCATCGACGATTAATCACCGGCGGGCTGAGTGATCATTACAAGGAAATCTTCAATATCACCCGGCTATCTGATTTTATGACAATTTTCCCGGACGAAGAGACTGCCCTGCAAGATTTGGCCACCACTGCTTGATCTGGTAGGCACCGGGAACTTGTGTGCGACGTGAAAGTTTAGGAAGGTGAGATGACTCAATCAACTACACAAATGTCTGTGCGCCATTTAACGAATGCCAGCATCATTGAGATTCGAGGCGATGTCACCGGGTTTGCTGAAGAGGCTCTAATGACAGCCTACGCTGAAGCTACCCGTCATAATTCTCAGGCGGTCATTCTGGATTTTACCCAACTGGATTATATGAACAGTACCGGCATCGGCTTGCTGGTGACGCTTCTTATTCGCGCCCAACGGCAGGAGCAAAGATTAATGGCCTACGGCCTCAGCAGCCATTACAAACAGATATTCGATCTGACGCGACTGAACGAAGCCATTGGTATTTACGATAGCGAAGCCGCCGCAATGGCAGCCGTTGCCCTTCCCCAATCATGACCGGTGTGACGGCGTTGGTCTAAAGCATGCCGGAATTCGAGGCAATCGTCGTCGGTTCCGGCCCCAACGGCCTGGCGGCCGCGGTGACGCTGGCCGGGATGGGAGCCCGTGTCCTGGTTCTGGAGGCTAAGGATACAATTGGCGGCGGCACGCGCACGGCCGAATTGACGTTACCTGGTTTCCGGCATGACATTTGCTCGACCGCCCACCCGCTTGGGGTAGCATCACCCTTTTTTCGCAATCTTGATCTGGCCGGGTACGGCTTGGAGTGGATCCAGCCCGACTTCCCCCTCGTGCATCCTCTTGATGATGGGGCAGTCGTCATGGATCGATCCGTGGATAAAACTGCGGCCGGGCTGGGGGCAGACGCCGGTGCTTACCGGCGGCTGATGGACCCGCTGGTTGATGGCTGGCCTACCTTGCTGGACACATTCCTTGGACCGCTCCGGCTACCGCACCGGCCGTTGCCATTGCTGCGCTTTGCCTTGGCCGGCTTGCTTCCGGCAAAAATGCTGGCCGAACGCCGGTTCAGCGGTGAACCTGCTAGAGCGCTACTGGCTGGGTCGGCGGCCCATATTACCTTACCCCTGGAATGGCGAACTACAGCTGCCTATGGTTTGGTATTAGCCATGCTCGGTCACGCGGTCGGCTGGCCGGTGGCCAAAGGAGGCTCACAAGCCATCGCCGATGCTCTGGGAGCCTATCTTCAGGCGCGTGGTTCTGTAATTGAAACGAGAGTTGAGGTCCGGTCATTGGCCGAATTACCGCCCGCGAGGGCGGTGTTGCTCGATGTAGGTCCACGGCAGGTATTGAAAATAGCCGGGGAGCGATTGCCGGACGGTTACCGGCGCGCGCTGGAACGTTTTCGGTATGGGCAGGGAGCCTTCAAGATCGATTACGCATTGTCGGAGCCGATCCCGTGGACGGCGGACGTCGCCCGCCGTGCCGGGACACTCCATCTCGGTGGGACCATGGCCGAGATCGCCCGTGCCGAGCGGGAAATCTGGTCTGGCGTTCACCCGGACCATCCCTACGTGCTCCTTAATCAGGCCAGCCTGTTCGACCCGACCCGCGCTCCAGCGGGCCGGCACACGGCCTGGGCCTATTGCCATGTACCCAACGGATCAAACGTTGATATGACGGCCCGAATCGAAAACCAGATCGAGCGTTTCGCGCCCGGTTTTCGCGATTGCGTGCTGGCTCGCCACACCATTACGGCCGGCGAATTCGAAGTTTATAACCCCAACTATGTCGGCGGGGATATAAATGGGGGTGCACAGGATTGGCGACAATTGTATACGCGCCCCGTCGCTCGCCTCGACCCCTACGCCACACCTCTGCCCGATTTATTTTTGTGCTCGTCCGCTACCCCACCGGGCGGTGGCGTCCACGGCATGTGTGGCTATC
>JAWOHK010000200.1:0-5089 GCA_046485205.1 Chloroflexota bacterium
TGACGGAAATGTACACCCTGAACCATGCCTGATACCACTGATTCCAGGCGAGAAACTGATTGCGATGACATACCTTCATTATAGCTCAGTAACTCTGGTGGGCTATTTATCAACGGCATGTTGTAGGTTTGTGGTCAGGATCGCGTTATATCTTGGAGGTGAAGTCTTCCAGTTCGCGCATAAGGCGGCCAGGTAATCCCGGTCCTCCGTAGATGAGACCGGTATATAATTGGACAACAGCCGCCCCGGCATCGAGTTTCTCGCGAATATCATCTACCGACGCCACTCCACCGACACCGATAATGGGTATACTACCCCCAGACTGCCGGTGTATATAGTTGATGATCTCGGTGCTACGCTCGCGTAATGGCCGGCCGCTCAACCCTCCCGCTTCAACCTGTTTAGAGTCGATTAATCCATCACGCGTCGTGGTCGTGTTGGTGGCAATAATGCCTTCGATTCCGACAGATGCAACCGTAGCAAGGATTTCATCCAATTCCACCCATGACAGGTCAGGGGCTATCTTCACCCATAATGGCGGCGGTCGGACACCCGTCTTCTCCGCCAAACGTACGTTTTCATTAACTAAAACACTTAACAAATTATCCAACTGTTGCCCCCCTTGCAATTCCCGCAATCCTGGGGTGTTCGGAGAGCTGATATTGACTGCCAAGTAATCGGCATAGGGGTGGGCCGCTTTCATGACCAGCAGGTAATCGTTAACCGCTTCCTCCAGAGGGGTTTCCTTTTGTTTGCCCAGACTGACGCCTAAAACATAACGACGCTTCTGCGAAGTTAAGCCTCTCAACCGTGAAACGGCTGCGTCTACCCCGTTATTTGGAAACCCCATGCGGTTGATCAGGGCTTGATCAGCCGGAAGGCGAAATACGCGTGGCCGAGGATTACCTGCTTGCGCCCGCGGCGTGAGGGTGCCGACCTCAATGTGCCCAAATCCAAGCGATGCCAATCCCTCGACGGCGCGGGCATCCTTATCGAAACCCGCAGCTACTCCCAGTACATTCGGAAATGTGAGATTGCCTACTCGCACCGCGTGAGCGGGCACTGACCCGGCTATGCGACGTAAGATCAGTCGGCCGGCCGAAGTCCTTTGGGCCAGACTCAATGCAGTGATCGTGCGCTCATGGGCTGTCTCCGGATCGAGGTGCCGCACAACCGGAAAGAGGAGGTTCTCGTAACTTGATCTGGACACTAAGCTGTCCTATTTTTATTTTTGGCCCACACGCGCCAGAGGATAAACAAAGAGAATATCAATAGCAAGGTGGCTAGGGCTTGCCGGCTTTGAGTTTTCCGCCGCTCGACGCGCAAGATCGTGATTTCCTCTTGGCGCATCCGGGCTTCAACCAACAGATCATCCCAATCTGGTATGGCGGCCCGCTGAGGAAGGTAATAGGCTTCCTTCCAAAGGCGCATGTAGGAATCCGCTTCTCTGGCCCATCGCTCCTCATCCCAGCCCAATTCTCGCTGGCAGATCGAGCCAATAGCCGGTAATAATTCAGCTCCTCCATCAGCACGCAAGAGGCCCAGCCGGACACGGCGCAAAAGCAGGTCATCTAGGTGAATGACTCCTTCCATACGTGCGGACCATCTCAGTTCCGCCCAGAGAAATGGAGTTCCGGGGATGAATTCCATTTCATCTGGATCAACCGAGGCCATCAGAGGGGCCGCATCCGCACCGTAACGACCGACTAACCGACGCTGCGTGTCCGCATCCAAATAATCGCCTCCCGGCAGCTCTGCATCGATTTGCTCCAAGATCGGAACATCATCGTGCAGCGATTCAAGCAACGTCGAATCGTCCAAGCCTGATTGTTTCAATTGTTCGCAGATCTGTTCCAATACCACGCGCGCTGTCTGGCGAAAGGTCGTCAGTTTTCCACCGGTTACGGTCAACAATCCGTCTTCATGCCAAATCACGTGATCTCTTGATTCATCCGAAGGAGCGGCCTTGCCGCTACCAATGACCGGGCGAATCCCGGCAAAAGTCGAAACAACATCATCAAGGGTCAGATTTAAAGCCGGAAACTGGGTTGTGACGGCGGCCATCAGATAAGCGACTTCTTCAGGGGTGATACTGGGATCCTTGTCCAGGGGCGGGGGGCAATCAACATCGGTTGTTCCCACCAGCGTTATTCCTTCCCATGGAAAGGCGAATACCGGCCGGCCGTCGATGGGATGCATAAAACTGACCGCCTGAGCTACGGGGAACCGCCAGGCGGGAAAAATAAGATGGCTCCCGCGAAGCGGCCGAATGCGTTTCTTCAAGTCGAGTTGTCCGCGCAATTCGTCGGCCCAGGCACCGGTCGCATTGATGATCACCCGCGCCTGCACATCCTTTTCAGGTCCAAATTCTCCATCAACAGAATTTCGTAAGGTAACCCCAACCAACGAGCCGGACTCGTCACGCACCAACCTTTCGGCGCGGATGTAATTTATGGCCGTCCCCCCACCTGCAACCGCTTCTCGGATGACCCGAAGCACAAGCCGGGCATCATCCGTCTGCGCATCCTGGTAATGGAAACCACCACGCAACCCTGTGGGAGTGATATAAGGGGCCATCATCTGGAAATCTAGCGGGCTATAATACTTGTGACTCCATTGCATCGCCAGCAAATCATAGATCGTCAATCCAGCCCCGTACACAAACCGTCCAGGACTGTCGCCTTCGTAATCAGCCAGCAGAAATCCGAGCGGATCGACCAGGCCCGGCCCATCGACCAGAAGTTGCTCGCGCCCATGAACCGATGCACGGGTCAAGCCTACCTGACCACTCTTGAGGTATCGCAAACCGCCATGGACCAGCTTGGAAGAACGACTGGAGGTGCCCCAGGCAAAATCACGCTGCTCAACAAGTAAAACGCGCAACCCAACCCGCGAAGCTTCCCGTAGTATCCCGGCTCCTGTTATGCCACCCCCAATGACGAGAACATCCCACAGTTGGTCAATTTGCTCCCAGGTTTTGCGGCGTTCGGCTGCATTCCAACTAACGCTCATGCAATCCTCCTTGTCAGTTCCTGAAAATTAGTGAGAGAAAAGTATTTCACTCAGTTAAAGTGAAACTTCCAGAGGAGCCAATCTTTGCCTACTCTCTACCCGGCTTCGCTAATCAGAACCCCGGGATTCATAATCCCATCCGGATCAAAACGTCGCAGAACATCGGAAATGGCCGCTATTCCCAGTGCGCCCTTCTCGGCGGCCAGGTATGGTGCATGATCCCGCCCAACGCCATGCTGATGACTGATCGTTCCCCCTGAGGCGATGATGGCCTGACTCGCTCCTTTTTTTAATTGGGTCCAGCGACGGATCGTTTCGTCCGAATCCTCGTGAATTCTGAATAAGTAGGTTGAATAAATGCTCGCTCCCTGTGGATAGACATGGGACAAATGGGTGAACACGTGAACGGGTTCGTCCATCCCGGCTAACCCTTCTCGCAGGGCCGCTTCGATGCGTTCCAATGTTCGCGGAATATTCTCCCAGTTCGTAGCCGTCTCTACTGTATCCACCGCGTACCCATGCTCCCATAAAGCATTCCGAAGATACGGCGTGCGGAATCTTCCTTTTATCCACTGATCGCCAAACCGGCGACCAACATGAATCCCACCCTGTTCTTTACAGATGTCCACTGTTGCCCGCCGGGTATGATGCACGTCCGCACGCCGGCCGGTGAAGCCACAGAGCAACATGGACTTTTCTTCACCAGCCCCCCGCACCCCAAGCATGGATTCCAATAAACCGATGAGCCGTTCATGGCCGGCTAAGGCCAGGGTCGTTCTTGTCTCAACCGGCGTACTGAGCCGTATCAAGGACAAGGGCAATTGTTCTTGAACCAGCTGTCGGACGGCAGTCATTCCCTCAATAAATGACGGGAAAAAGATCGCGTGGAATTCTTCCAATTCCGGCCGCGGCGATATTCGTAACGTGACATCGGTCAGGATCCCCATACGGCCTTCTGAACCGAGGACAATCTGGCGGAGGTCAGGACCAGCGGCGGAGGCCGGAAACGGAGGCAAATCCAGTCTCCCGGCCGGGGTAAGCAGCGTTCCGCCGGCAAAGAGATTTTCGATTCGCCCAAACCCAAGCGATTGCTGGCCGCTGGATCGGGTAACTACCCAACCACCTAGAGTTGAATACTCGAAAGATTGAGGATAGTGGCCCAAAGTAAATCCACGGGCCCGTAATTGAGCTTCCAATTCAGGGCCGGTAATACCCGCTCCAAACCCGGCCAGGTGGCTGATACTATCCCAATGTGATAATTGGTTCAGACGGCGTAAATTAACGGTCAAAGTCGGTTGACTGCCACCCGGTGAGTTGATATGGCCCACCACACTGGTACCCCCGCCGTAGGGAATCAGCCGCGTGCCGGTAGAACTAGCAAAATTGAGGATGGAGATGATTTGATCGGTGGAAGCGGGATATGCGACCCCATCAGGGAACTCCGTTATCCGGCCGCTACGGAGTTCAACCCAATCGGGCAAACTCTGCCCCCGGGCGTGGCGGAGCCGGTCTTGAGCCTCAGTCCTGACTAAAGGGTGGCCTATACCTTCCAAGCGGGATGGCGGCATAGCATTCACCACTTCCGCCATGGTGGCATCATGGGGCACTATCCCAGAGCCAAGAATATCTTCCAAGAAATTAAGTGCGGTTGGCGGAATCGGATAATCAATTGTATCGTCTCCCCAGCCATTCCAGCGACGCATATCTCCATCTCCTTAAACGTGGCTGCCCCGAGAAACCTGATGCCAAAGTTCGATGCTGGTCACCATCGCCTCATAGCACAATAATTCTGCTCGTAAGGGATCTTGATCAGTCGCCGCCGCGTGTAGGTCTGCATAATATCGGGCTGAATGATGGCGCGTTTCCGGAACATCGAAATACAGACGGCCGATATCCCCATAGAAATCGCGAAATCCGTTCAGAATCAGTGTGAAAATCGGATTCTGCGAGCGGATGGTCAGGAGACGATGTAGGAGCCAATCAAATTGAGCATAGGCACCGGCTACATCCTCAAGGGCTGAGACTTGCTCGAGGTAAACGGCAAGTTCATTCCCGGCCACCTCAATCGCAGCCCGAG
>JAWOHK010000290.1:0-7423 GCA_046485205.1 Chloroflexota bacterium
GATGCCACTGCGATAAACGTCATGCTATCCATAATATCGTATCTCCTTTACTGCCATTGTTCATATTTCATTTTTGGCCTCGGGTTCAGGCCCGGGTTTGCGCACACGCGTGGCTGCCGCGATGTAAACCGTTGCCAGGATGCTGAAGATATAGGCCTGCACCATGCCGGTGAGCAGACCGAGCGCCGTCATGACGATCGGAAAAATAAAAGGCGTGATGGTGAGCAGAATCCCGATAATCATCGTTCCGCTCATCATGTTGCCGAACAAACGGACGGCCAGGGCCAGCGTGCGTGAAAGTTCGCTGATGATGTTAAACGGCAGCATGATGAACGTCGGTTTTACATAGGACTTGAGATAGTCGCCCACTCCCTGCTCCTCAATGCCGAACAGCGGCACGGCCACAAACACGCACAGCGCCAGCGCCGCCGTGGTCGAGAGCGAGCCGGTCGGCGGCTCAAAACCGGGAATGACGGTGCCAAGGGCGGCGGCGGCGACAAACAGGAAGAGCGTGCCCAGAAAGCTGAGATATTTCTGCGGCTGACTCAGACCGACCTCTTCGATTTGTTTTTCGATCGCGGTGACGACAATTTCCAGAAGGTTCTGCCATCGGGAACGATTCAGATCCGTAGAAAGTCTCCGCGTGATCAGCTTTGCACCCACGGTCAGCACGAGCATCAGTCCCCATGTGAACACAATGGTGGCGTTAAGTTTGAGAAACCCGTATTGCCAGAAGATGATCTCGTCCGGACTAAGACGCATGACTGCTCTCCTTGACTGGTGCGTTGTAGGGTTCAACCGGCGGGCCGGATAGCCGCGTCACGATCAGGCGCGCCGTCACAAACCCCAGGAGACACGCCAGCAGCCGCTCCCAATGACCGCCTGAAACAAAGTAAAATCCTGCCAGGGCGATGCTCATCCGCAACAAAAGGCTGCCGAAGAACCAAAGCGTGGGCTGTTTGGACGAAACGCTTTTACGAACCGTCCACCAAAGGCCGCCAAAGAAAATCGCACCGAGCAAAAGGCCCGACGCCAAAGCCGGTGCCAGACTTAACATTTCATTCATCATGATCCTCCTGTTCCTCCCGCATGGCCTTGTCTTCCCTGGATACCCAGTGCCAGGCATTCAAACAGCCGATCGCAAGGCCGACGACCAGTAAAGCCAGCGTCCAGGTGCGGCCTCCCGGATAGCGTTGGTCCAGCCAGAGACCCAGCGCCGCTCCGAGCAGCGTCGGAATCGTCACCGACCAGCCGATCAGTCCCATCATGCCCAGGCCGAACCAGACGGTTCGTGAGACATGGCGTTGCGCACGAAGTTTGCGCGCCGCCTTGGCGCCGACCTCCTGGCTAAGCGGCGGCTTCGGCTTTGATGGTTTATTTTTGGGTTCATCAGTCATGATGGAATTCCGCTAAACGGCGGATAAAACCGCTTTCCATTTTCGCCAGCGCCGAGCGCACGCTCAACTCCCGTTCGTCCAGGTCCAGAAATTCCCGCTCCACCGCCTCATGCAGTTGGCCGAGATCCGATCCGGCGATGGCGTTGCGCACGGAAACAATTACATTCAAGCCGGTCTTGACCAGCACCCCTTCATCCACAGCCACGTAGACCTCGCCTTCGATTTCGTTTTCGTAGATCAGAATTCCGGGCGCGAGCGCCGCGACGCAGTCGAGTCGGTGCGGCAAGAGTCCGAACGAACCGTCACGGGTCTCCGCAACGATTCGGGTCACGGCGGTTTTCTCGGCAAAAACCTGGAATGGCAGGAGCACCTTAAGCGTCATTGATGCCGGTTGCATCTTCGACCTCCGATTGCGGTTTTGACCCGGACTTCACCTTCGCTTTGGCCTCGTCAACGACCCCGATCATGTAAAGCGCGCTTTCCGGGTAGTCTTTAAATTCATCTCGCAGGATGCGCTCGCAGCCGTCCAGTGCGTCCCTGGTGCTGACGAGCTTTCCTTTGAGACCGGTGAACTGCTCGGTCGTGAAAAAGGGCTGGGTGAGAAAACGTTCCAGCCGACGGGCCCGGGCGACCACGTTGCGGTCCTCTGACGAAAGCTGCTCCAGGCCGAGCATGGCGATAATGTCCTTGAGCTGCGCGTATTGCGCCAGCGTCCGCCGGATTTCCTGCGCCAAGCCGTAATGCCGCTCGCCGACGATGCCCGGCGTGGCCATCTTGGAACTGGATTGCAGCGGGTCGATGGCCGGGTAAAGGCCTTCGCTCGCGCGCTTTCGCGAGAGCACGATGGAAGCGGAAAGATGCGAGAACGTATGCACCGCCGCCGGATCGGTAAAATCGTCCGCCGGCACATACACCGCCTGGATGGATGTGATGGCGCCGGTGTCGGTATTGGCGATGCGCTCCTCCAGCCGCGACAGCTCGGTGCCCATGGTCGGCTGATAGCCCAGGCGGGACGGCATTTGTCCCATCAGGCCGGACACTTCCGAGCCGGCCTGGATGAAACGGAATATGTTGTCAATGAGCAGCAGCACATCGCGCCGTTCGTCATCCCGGAAATACTCGGCCATCGTCAGCGCGGCGTGACCCACACGGAAACGGCTGCCAGGGGGCTCGTTCATCTGGCCAAACACCATCACCATGTTCGGCAGCACGCCGGCTTCCTTCATCTCGCGGTAGAGCTCTTCGCCTTCCCGACAGCGTTCGCCGATGCCGCAAAACAGACTGACCCCCTCGTGGTGGCCGATCATGTTGTGGATCATTTCAGTGAGCAGAACGGTTTTTCCGACACCCGCACCGCCGAACAGGCCCGCTTTGCCGCCACGTTCGAGCGGTACGAGAACATCGATGACCTTGATGCCCGTTTCGAAGACCTCGGATTTTGTGGAACGTCTTGCCAACGCCGGCGGAGCACGATGCACGCTACGCCACTCCACGTTCGAAACCTCCCCTTCGCGGTCGAGCGGATTGCCGAACACGTCGAACATTCGCGAGAGAATTCCCTTGCCGACCGGGGCCTTCAACGGCCCGCCCGTGTCTTGAACCACCATGCCGCGGGCAAGGCCCTGGGTGGGGGTCAACGCGATTCCACGCACGCGATGCGCGCCGAGTTGAGCTAAAACCTCGATGGCAATCTCGCCCTCCTGCGCGCGCAGCAATGAGTAGATGGGCGGCAAATGTGCATCGAAGCGGATATCTACGACACTGCCCCGTACCGAAACCACCACACCGATGGATAGGGAATTCATATTGTTTTCTCTGACTCGAGCAGATAACCGATCATACCTTCCGTTTGTGCGTCCAGTACGTCCAGTGGGTAGGTTTCCACGGCGGCGTAGGCGGCGCCTTGAAGTGCTAGCAGCCCCACCTGTGGTCCGTTGCCATGGGTCAATACCATCTGGTGCGCCTCGGCTACGTGTGCCAATTGGATGGCCGCTCGTTTGACGTTTTCCAATTGATTTTCGGCAGTCAACGTCTGATCACGCCGAAGCAGCGCATTGCCCCCGGTTGCGACGACCAGTTTCATAGCCTACCTCCCGGCGAATGGGTGTTCATGCGAGTGTGGCCACCAACACGGCTTTGATGGTGTGCATGCGATTCTCTGCCTGAGTAAAGACGATTGAGGCGTTGGACTCGAACACCTCATCAGTGACTTCAAGTTCGCTCAAGCCGTATTTCTCGTGTATCTGTCGCCCAACCTCGGTGTCGAGATTATGGAACGCCGGCAGGCAGTGCGTACGAGTCGATGCCTTCTCGAAAATCAGCACTATGTTCTTGCCTGTCAAACAAGGATGCTCATTCCCGGCGTATTTGGAGCGCTTCAGTTCTGCAGCGAGATCGAGCAGGAAGCGGATGTCTCTCGGGGCAAAGTCCTTCAGCTCCAGCAGGCTTTTATTCCGTAAGTTGAAACTCATGTTATCTCCTTTATTGGATACGTTGCTGGCAAAGCACTTAGGGCGCGTCGCGCTCGATCGGACACGACATACAATGGCTACCGCCGCGACCCCTGCCTAGCTCTGCTCCCGGTATCGCAATCACTTCCACCCCAGCCTTACGCAGCATTGTATTGGTGTAAGTGTTGCGTTCGTATGCCATCACCACGCCGGGGGCGAGAGCGAGCAGGTTGTTGCCGTCGTCCCATTGCTCACGCTCAGCCTCATAGACGTCACCACCGGTAACTACCGTGCGCAGCTTTTGCACTCCGATCGCTTCGGCTACTACATCCAGAAATGGTTTCGATTCCGTGCGAACATCCAGGGTACCTTCCTGCTTACCTGGCCGCAGGCTGTGGACCCGGATCGCATCAACCATCTCCGGGAAAACAGTTACCAGGTCAACATCACAGAAACTGAACACGGTATCCATGTGCATTGCCCCACGTGACTTGGGAATCTGTGCAGCAAGCACCCGGGCCGCCTTGCCATGCGCGAACAGGTTCCGCGCCAGTTGACTGACTCCTTGAGGCGAACTCCGCTCACCCATGCCGACCAACACGATGTCGTTGTTCAGTACCATGACATCACCCCCTTCAAGCGAAGCCAGTCCGTGAACTTTGGTTGGATCCCCCCAAAATTCATGCCCCTTGCCAGCAAACTCGGGATGAAAGCGATAGATGGCCGTCATAAGCAGTGTTTCCTGCCTGCGTGCTTGCCAGAACATTGGACAGAGCACCGCACCATTACCGATCCAGCAACTGCTGTCGCGCGTAAACAGCATGTTAGGCAACGGAGGCAATATCATGTCGTCCGGGGCAGTGAAGTGCCCCAATAAACCCGCGGATTCAAAGGGTAGTTCAGCCCTTGCCAAACCACCAACCAGGTGGTCAGCAAGCCTTGCTGGAGGCAGCTCTTCCAGCCAGGGCCGCAACTGTTCCGATGTCTCGGCATCGATGAAATTGATGCCCAACTTGCGGTCGAGCAGCCAGGAACGTGATTCCGGGTTACTCACGGTATCAATCAGCAGATCATGCAATTCGAGTACTTCGACACCGCGCTCGGTCATGGCATTGGAGAACACGTCATGATCGTTTTGGGCCTGTGTCACCCATAACACATCATCGAACAGCAACTTTTGGCAGTTGCCAGGGGTCAGGCGCTTGTGGGCTAGACCCGGTCGACAGACCAGCACCTTTCGCAAAGTACCAACTTCTGAATAGATGCCCTTGGAAACAGTCATTAAATCCTCCTTAACTGTAATTGTTTGTGCGGTAGTGATTCGCAATGCACAGCCGATAAAGGTTTACAGGCTCAGACGTCCGGTTGCGAGTAAGTAAGCGGAGACCAGTGCCATTATCACCAGAACGGCAAGGATCACCCATTCCCAGGTTTTGAACATGTGCCTGGCCAGTTTCCGCTTTGCCGCCATGTACACTAAAGCTCCAGGTGCGTAGAGCAGAGCACTGAGCAGTAAGTATTTGAGACCGGCTGCATAGAACAACCAAAGACAATAGGTTGCCGCAATTGCTGCTATCATCGTTGTGCCGCGGCCGAATTTGATACTGCCTGAACTCTTCTCACCTTGACCACGCCATGCCAGCGACAGACCATACAAGGCACTGAACAAGTAGGGCACGAGGATCATCGCAGTGGAAAGGTAAATCAGTTTTAGGTAGGAAGCCTTATAAAACAGCGTTATCACGAGAAATAATTGCACCATTCCGTTGGTTAACAACAAGGCATTAGCTGGCACGCCTTTATCGTTTTGATTTGCAAGCCAGGCTGGCATAACGCCGCCACCGGCCGGTGTGAAGAGTGACTCGGCAGCGAGCAACATCCAGGTCAGGAAGCCGCCCCCGACCGAAACGATGAGCCCGATGTATATCAGTATTGCGCCCCAAGTGCCCACGGCCTGTTCAAGTACACCGGCCATTGAAGGGTTCTTGATCCCAGCCAAAGCAGGTTGTGAGACTATTCCAAGAGAGAGCAGTGAAACGGCCATCAGCAGTAGCAGGGTGATCAAAAAGCCAATGATCGTGGCACGACCGACATCTTCACGCTTACGGGCGCGCGCTGAATAAACGCTTGCGCCTTCAATTCCGATGAAGACCCACACCGTAACAAGCATGGTGCTCTTGACTTGGTTGAGAATAGAACCAAGCTTTGGATCGCCCCAGAAGTTGAGGGTAAAGGTATCGATCTTGAAAGCCAGAGTCACCAAAATGATGAACAGAACCAAAGGTAAAACTTTGGCGATCGTGACCACAGCGTTGAGCACTGTTGCCCCATGAATGCCACGCAACACTAAGGCATGGACGGTCCACACAACAACCGATGCACCAATGAACGAGGCTAAGGTGTTGCCATTTCCAAAGGTCGGAAAAAAATACCCCAGTGCACCGAATGCGGCAACCAGGTAGCCAACATTGCCGATCCATGCACTGATCCAGTAGCCCCAGGCCGAGTTGAAACCAACATACTCGCCCGACAAGGCTCGGGCGTACGCGTACACACCGTTATCCAAATCGGGTTTACGCAGTGCGAGCATCTGATAGACGAAGGCCAACATGAGCATGCCAACGCCGGTAATTACCCAACCGATCAGGATCGCACCTGCACCTGCCCCTGCTGCCATGTTCTGCGGCAGGCCGAAGATTCCGCTGCCGATGGTGGAACCGACAACCAATGCCACCATCAGGCCGAGGCCAAGGGTACCGAGAGCGCGGTCCGTAGTAGATTCGATCCGGGTTGGTAGCTCCACAGTTTTTTTTGCCGGGCTCATGATAATGTTCTCCTGTTAAAAAATGACAAAACATTGCTTTTTGGTGAGACGATCACAGTCACAATTATCTAGCGTTGCCCCACTTGCCGCTAAGCAAATTATAAAGCAATGTTTGTGCCGGGTTTCTAACACTCAGGGTCACTTCACCTATCATTTTGATTTCTATGAATAAACAGCAAATAAAGCATTTACGATGCTGTCATTATCAGCCATATAAAAAGGGTCATATATAGCCGATGGTCATATTTGACCTTTTTTTCGAGGGCGATCGCCCTAACCCGAAGAAAGAGGGAGATCGCACACCGCCCAAACCGAGAAATGCGCGCCCCTTTTCTGCCCAACGCCGACTGCCCCTTTGGTGAGATAGAGCGCCAACGCCCGGTCAGGTTCGAACATGCTCGTCGTTGAAGACCAGTATCCTTCCCTGACATCCCTGAAGGGTTGTCCATCAGGAAGCGCCGGGTTGTGCGCGCTGCAATCCACGAGCGATTTCAGTTCATTCTTAAAAATCCTTGTATAATCCGGTTAACCGCCGCATCATAATCAAGTCCGAGGCTCATGAGCTTCATCAGCTGATCATTGGCGATTTTGCCGATGGACGCCTCGTGGGTCAGCTCGGCATCCGGGTGCAGTGCGCGCAGGGCCGGGACCGTCTGGTTGATGCCCTTGTCCATAATGATGGCATCACATTCAATGTGACCGTAGCATCTGGCAAATGCCGTCAGGTTGACGTAAAAATCCTGGGCGGAATT
>JAWOHK010000310.1:0-2549 GCA_046485205.1 Chloroflexota bacterium
AGCGGTCCGTCTCGGTGACGTGCATCGGCCCGCCAAGCACCACCAGCGCCTGGTAGCGATCGAGCACGGGCTCGGCGTGCGGGTGCCGCTGGAAATTGACGTAGCGGCGACGACCGGCGACGGCGACATTGGCCGGCGCCCCACCGGGTTTGGGATAAAAAGCGGAAACCTCCACCAGTCGACGGCCGATCTCGGCCGGGAACATGTCGATGAGCAGCTCACCCAAACAGACGATATCCACCCCGGCTCCCTAATTGAGTAATTCGTTGTACAGCACGTAGCGGTCGCCGCGGTGATAGATCTGCAAATACTCCACCGGCGCGCCGTATTGCGAGTAGGAGACACGTTCGATGTAGAACAACGGCGCCCTGACAGCCACCGAGAGAATGCCGGCCAGTTCCCGGTTAGCGGCGATGGCATGGATCGACTGGTTCGCCCGCACCAAGCGGATATCGGCCTGATCGCGTAAAGCCTCATGAAGAGGGGTCTGAGCATAATCCCCGTCGAGGATGCCGGGGCAAAGGGTATGATCCAGATGGGATATCTCCAGGCTCATTGTCTCGTCATCAGCCAGTCGCAAGCGCTCCAGGACGGCCAGCTCGCTACCGGGCGCAAGATCCAGGCGCTTGGCGATAGCTTCCGTGGCCGGTTCCAGCCGGCTGGAAAGTATCCGTGTGCCGGGATGCAAGCCACGCTGTTCCATATCCTCAGTGAAGCTGATGATGCGCGTCAGCCCCTGTTCGATGGTGGGGATGGCGGCGAAGGTTCCCCGGCCCCGACGGCGATAGACCCGACCTTCCTTTACCAGCATGTCAAGCGATTGCCGGACAGTGATCCGACTGACGCCATATTGCTCAATCAATTCCGACTCGGACGGCATACGCTCGCCCGGATGCCACTTGCCACTGATAAGATCATCGCGCAGGATCTCATATAGCTGGCGATAGTAAGGGGTCTGGGAATCTTGGATAATGGCTACCATAGGGGAATCTCCAGTTATAAGGGGGAAATAAAAGAATGACGGAATCCACTTTGTTATAACATTATAGCCGAATCGCCGGGTGAGGTCAAGCGATTGAATCGCGTTTTGGAGCTGTGTCCCATTAATCTCGCATATTTAGCTGAGGATGACGATTTCAATCAACCCATCAAATGGGTTGTCTATTATCGGCCCACCTAGAATGAGCGCTCATAGAGGCAGTAGGTCTGGCGCGGGACAGCGCCGCACCTGGCAAGAAAGGCTTCCGACGGAGAGGGGCCGCCGGTAAGTGATCCCCTCGACCACACAGGCCCGATCGTCAGTTGTGTCCACTCGTGCTCTCGTGCCGTTTGGAGCGCCCATGACCACAACTGCCTGCCGATCCCTCGCCCCTGCCACGAGGGTAGCACGCCGCCAAAGCTGATCCGCCCAACGACAACCGGCTGACGGTGGGTGGCGGCCAGACGAATACGGCCCCAGAGTGGTTTCCCTCCACGAGTTGCCCGCAATCGCCCACCGCCATCCGGTCCCATTAAGACAAACCCTGTCGGGTCATCGTCTACAAGGGCCAAACAGCCGATCAGAGTTGTGGTGTCCAATTGGCGTAAAATCGACAAGGCTTCATCTACATCCGGCGGCGGGAAACCAGCGGTCGGATTCGTGGTGACGCTCGCCAGTAATGGCAACAAGTCGCCGGCTAGGCGAACGGGATCAAAGGACTGGAGACTTGCCGGGCCGGTGGCCGTTTCGCTGGATTCGGCCGGCACGCCCGCGTGGTAAAGTCGGCCGGTCTGCAACAGGCGGAATCGGCGTTCCAGCAGGGCCGGTAAGTAAGGTGGGTTGCTGGAGGTATGCTGGGGTGGCCATTCGCTCCAACCATCCGCCAACGTGCCCGCCTGCAGATGGGGTGACAGCCCGACTGGTCCAATGATGCGGCGACAACCCGCGGCCGACAGGGATTCGACAAGGTGATAGTAAAGAGTGTCAAAGGCTTCCTCATCGTTGGCCACGTGGAGCATAGCCAAATGGGCTGTCCGGTCCTGGCGGCGCGGATCAACAATCGGCATTGCCGCAGCGAGCGGCCTTTCCAGCACGCTGGTGAGCGGGATTTCTTGCTGGTCGGTACGGCCGCGACGCAGGCCGGTGCGGTAAAGCGCGTCGATCCGAATGAGACGGGCTTGCAAGCGTCCCAAGTGGCTGTTGTGTCGTGGGTCCATCTCGCGTCGCATGCGGGTGTAATGAGGCGGCGTCCAGCGATTATCATCCTGGTAGAGCGACCACCAACTCTGCAAAAACTCGCGGCGCTCCCAATATGAAGCCACCATCGGATCAATTGAGTGGACGCGGTAGTTGAAATATGGCATGGAGATCTAGTAGTTCAGGAAACATTTATTGTCGGATAGAGTCGGTGTAACTTAATGCGAGCATCCTCAGTCGTGAATTGCCAACGAACCGAAGCACCCAGATCATTGCGCCGATTTTCATAGGCAGTCACCTTCTCTATTAAAGTGGCCCGGTCCGGTATCCGACCTTTAAGACATTGTCGATGAAGAACGCTCAGTTCAATTTC
>JAWOHK010000069.1:0-29607 GCA_046485205.1 Chloroflexota bacterium
TTAGGGGTTGGTGCGTGGCTTCCCTCAGCCGAATCACCTAACAAATTGCGTCATCGGCAACTTCTGGCGCAAGTCCTAGTTCACCGAAGGAACAGGACGTTTTCTAATGGTGGTAACATTCTAGCATGGCCAGGTAAGTGGGGCAACGGCTGGCCTTGTGATTTTTCTTAAAACCTCGTGTTTTTTTAGGATAGGAAATTGTTAAGAAGAACTTGGACGCTCTCCCGGAGAATTTACGGTAAACAGAAACACCCACAAGTGGGTATTATACTGATCTTACACCCCCATATATGGGGTTAATCGGCTAAAAACAATACCTTTTTACTATACCTGTAGACGCTTTGGGAAGAGGTTTTCGGCCACCGGCCAATGTTGCTTTCAGGCATTGCCGCTATCAAGTGGCTCCGTTATGTTCAATCGAGGTGCCGTCGACCCCAGAGAGAGCCTATTATCGGCCGATTCTTTCAGCGCGAAGGACGGAGGAACAGGCTAACAATCCAGATCAGGAGCAACAAACCTACCCCCACGCCGCCAACCCATAGCCAATTGAACCTACGGGCCGGGGTGATGTCTACCTCGAAGGTAACCTCATCACCATCGCCCAACGCTCCGGCGGCGGAAACACCAACTAACCAGCGACCCGGCTTGACTTCGCCATCGAAAACGGCGGCAAATAACAGTCGGTTGGTCGAGTCAGGTTCGGCTATTTGACTCAGTTCGATGCCCGGCGGATCAAACGAGCTCATCCGCACGGTGACGGCGACTTCACTGACGATCAAACCCTGCGTCTGCGGATCAATAACCGCCACAATGACATGAGTTTCATCAGAACGCAAGGGTTGGGGATCGGTCCATATCGAGAGGTTGTAGGGGCCGGTGGCTGCGTTCAGGACTCGCGGCGTGCCATAACCGTGAGCCATTACAACCACGGCTGATCCCAAGAGGCACAATCCGACCAGACCCAAAGCGATAGGGATTAGCCGGTTAATTTTGGGCATCTTATAGTCCTGTCCGGGTCATCCCACGCATCTCCATGGGAAGATTGAAGGTGGCCAATGCCGCCAGGGCTAAGCCCACGATGACAATGACCCAGGGCAAGAGGACCCTAACGGCAAGGCTCGAGGATGAAAAGTCCCGTGAACCAATACGGTGGCCGATGAGCAGGCTCCCGGCAAACCCGCCGAGGACGATAGCTGTTTGCAGTGGCAGGATCCAGGTCCCGGGAAAGAGTGGACCAAGTGTCCAGTTTGCCCGGCTGCCTAACCAGGCTAAGCCGTGGTCGAGAAGGAATGTTTGCAGAACGGGGATGATGGCCAATGCGCCGGTGGCGAAGTGAAAGCCGTAATGGGCCAGCCATATTGCAAAAGCCAGGGGAACAAAGGCCGGGGCGAAGCGGCTGAACGATACCCGCAAAGGTTCGCTGAGACCAGCGAGGCGGCGACTCAACCAGGCTGCGCCCAAACCGGCGCTGACGGGCAGAGCCAGTCCCAGGAGAACGAAAATAACCAGCAGTAACAAGCCTTCATGGCTGATATTCAATGTGCGGGCTAACCATGTCTGCAGATCGTAGAATGGCGGGACCATCCCAAAGGCATTGCTGACGCCGGTGAAGGCAAAGACCAGGATCAGTAAACCCAAGTCCCAACGACGCGGCCAGGCTTTGGAATCCACCAGCTCGCGACCATATGGGCGAACGACCAACGCGACATTATCGTAGGGACAAGCCCGCGCGCAATCGAGACACAGAATGCAATCAAGATTGCTGCGCAGGGTGGGGGGAAACAATTCGGTTCCGCACCCTAACACCTCGGGCCGGCCGTTGACACATTCTTTACCGGGGCAGGTTCGGCAGGTATCGAGGCTGTTGACGGTGATCTGGGTGGGTGAAAGTGTACTCGACGCAAAGTTAAATGTTCCCAGTGGGCAAACATATTTACAGAACGGCGATTCGGCGAAAAACGCTTCCAGGACAAAAGCGCTTAAGAAATACCCAATAATGACCCAGGCTGTGAAAGCTGGGCTGGCCCACATGTCCAACCACTCATATAGAAATAGGAAGCCGATGAAGGCGGCAATGGCTAACCACTTGTTACGCAATATGCGCGGCCACCGTCGCCCGTGGCGACTAATCCGTAAGGCGATAGTGCGGGGTAAGGTAAAAGGGCAGCTCATGCAAAACAGATTGCCCACCAACAATAACGCCAGTATGACGATCCCTCGATAGTGAACCCATACGCCAACTGTTGCCAAATTTTGCGAGGCTAGCGGCGATCCGGTAAAGCCATCGTAGATAATTAGCAGGGCAATCAGGAGCAAGGGGATCTGAAAAACCAGGCGACCCTGTCGATGACGTAGCAAACGGCCGATGATGGGCCAGCGCAGAATATCGCGCCGCGGCGGTTGGTATAGATCCTGGCCATCACCGAGAGCTATATCATTCAGTTTTATCATGGCCGAGGGAGGTGAGCATCATTCTGTACTAACCGGCAGGCGAAATTCGCGTTCAACGATCTGACCATCCGCTAAGGTCGCTGTAATGGTGATGATCCAATCGCCGGCCATGGTCCATTCGATGTCAGCCTGGTATTGACCGCTGCCCATACCCGTGGCAACGGCCAGGACAGGAATCATACCGGCATGGGTCATATCGCCGCGTATGGCTACCTCAGCGCCATCAATGGGGATACCGGCCTCATCGTGGAGAGTGATCAGTAAGCCGGCATTGCCCACGACGGCTTCGGCCGGCACGACCACTAGGTTGAGATCAACGCCGGTCGCGTCATCGACCGACAGGCTAGATCGGCGGCAACTTATCAGACTGAAGAGCACAAGAACTAGAATCAGCCATAACCATGGCGATTTAAGGTGGCTCCCAAATATGCGCAAGCGATACCTCCGGCGGTGTTTCCCATTTATGGGGATTATTTTACCCGATTATTGCCGGGCATTAAAGCCGATCATTAATGGTCTGAATGTTCAGACATATCGTGCAAGGGGGCGTCCGGCATAGGAGCTTCACCTTTGGCTTGGAGCAGCGACTGCATGTAATCGACTTCAAGGTCCTGGGCATCAACCATCCCTTGGGCTAGCAGCCGTACCGGCGAAGTCCGAGCACCGTCAACCGCGGCCCGGGCCATTTCCACACCGAATTGATGGTGCGGGATCATTAGCTGCAGAAAAATGATATCGGCTTCGGTTCCTTCGGCATCGCGTAACGAGGCTATCTGTTCGGCTGTAACCATACCGGGCATCAGACCCTCCACCGGCATACCCATCCAGGTCATGCGCGGCCCGGCTGTTGTCCACGGATGACCCCAGGTATCCAGCCAGCCGCTCATGATGCCAATCTGGCCTTGCTGGGTTGTCAGTATATCGAAAGCAAGGGACTTAACCTCATTATCTTCGGTCCGATCATAAATCAGGGCTGCCATTTGCACTGCTTGTTCGTGGTGGACACTCATGTCACGGGCAAACCCGACATCAATGGAGTCTACTGCAGGCGAACCGGAACCTCTGATAAAATAGCCGAGCAATCCGCCGATGATCAAGGCGGCCAAGCCTACTCCCAAAATAACCGGCCAGATGGAACTCCGAGAGCCTTCCAAATCGTTCTCAAGGGCGAGATTGTCTGAATTAAGATCGTCAGTTTGCATAAAATTCCTTTTTAACAGTGAACAGGTACCTATAATAGTAGATATTAATTATCATTCTACATTAGCATATTGAATGCCAAGAACCAATGAATCTTAATTCATTTCAATTTCACCCCATTTGGAATGATATACATTCCGATTCTATCGAGATATAATGAGACTCGCTTGATGCAATCACCCGCAGGATTCGTTGGAACCAATATGAATCGCTACTCTGTCTCTTCGAAGTTGGTGTTCTTACCTCTACTAATTTTGTTTGTTTCGTTCTCCAATACCGTTCAAGTCGCAGCACAGGACTCCACTGAACAATTGCAAATAATCCACGGCCAATTGGAGGTTGGTGAAACGCATTTCTATCTTCTCAAGGATCTGCAGACAGGAGACAGGATCACTGCCTCTATGAGGAACCTCTCGGGTAACCTGGATCCAGCCTTAGGAATAACAGACACCAGTATCGCAATCGATGAAGCGATTGCCCAGTATCAGGAAGCCTCACAGCGAGTGATAAGCGAGAATGAAAACATTGCCCAGGTGTTTAATGAATTGCGCGATCGATTTTTCCTGGCGTGGGATGATGATGGGGGTGAAGGCTACGCCGCGGCAATGGAGTATGTCATCCCTGAGGCCGGCGATTACCGCATTTATGCTGGTTCTTCGCTGTCCACTCTGGGGCGGGCCACATCTGGCAATTATGAATTGCGAGTGGGTCGGAATACTGTTAATATGGAGGATCAGCCGTTTGGCGACCCATTTGTGGAACGTGAAATAGATACCACATGGCTCTCACCAGCTGTAGAAACAGTTACCGGGACGCTCACCACGGACATGCCCACACACAGCCTACGATTAGCCGATATCAGGGATGGGGAGACCCTTTATATCTACGTCGAACCCACTTCCGGAGATTTAGTTCCAACAGTAATCCTCCGCGATTTTGGCGGGAAACCACTCGAAGCGGGTAATCTCGATGGCGAGGCTAGACAGGCAACGCTTGTGTATTCTTTTAGCGATGATGCTGTGGCCCATACCCTGGAGATCGGGGCGGCGCCCGGGCTGGACGGAACGGCAACCACAGGCGATTTTCAATCGTTGATTGGCTTGAATTCGCCGGATGTATTGACAGGCCAGGCAATCACTCAAGGGCGAGCTGTTTTGGACACCCCAATTGAGGTGAGTGTCGGAATCAAAATGGAGCGAATCAGTGAAGTTGACTCGCAAAACGAGACCTTCACCATGTTGGGCAGCATCCGCATGGATTGGACTGACCCGGCGCTGGCTTTTAGCCCTGATTCCTGTAATTGCACGGTGAAGGTCTACACTGAGAAAGAGTTCGACCGGTTTTTAGCTGATGTAGAAAGCCGGTGGCCAGATTTTGTTCTGTTCAATCAACTAGGCAATCGTTGGGTGCAAAGCAAGGTGGCCGTTGTCTGGTCTGACGGGCGCGCCCGTTTTGGGGAGAGCTTCACGACCACATTTCAATCCGATTTCGATTTTCAAAAGTTCCCCCTAGATACCCAGGAGTTTCCGATTTATCTGGACATGCTCTTTCCGACGGATACCTATGTCCTGGCTGATCTACCGGGATACACTGCCATTAGCAGCGATCATGGTGAAGATGAGTTCATCATCACCGATTTTGCGACGGAAATCAGCACGATAGAAGGGCGAGTAGCCGACACCCCGGTATCTCGATTCAGTTTTTACTTCTACGCGCCGCGCCATCTGGATTACTATGTACTTCAGGTATTTGTTCCCATCTTATTGATCATTCTTATCTCGTGGTTCACGTTCTTCTTGCGTGATTTCTCCCGGCGAATCGAAGCTGCGGCGGCCAACATCTTACTATTTATCGCCTTCAGCTTTAGCCTGGCCGATAATTATCCGCGCCTGGGTTATATTACATTCCTGGACGCGGTAATGGTGGTAACTTTTACAGTCAATACCCTGGTATTGCTCTATAACGTGTATATGAAGCGATTGGAGAACCAAGGGCATCTCAGCCGCATAGAGCGTGTTGATCGTTTTTTCGATTGGGCTTATCCGCTCATGTACATTGTTTTGATTGGAATTGTGGCCTTGATATTCTTCCGGTAACGAAGAGAGGAAAATGTCCATATCCAGTTATTTTAGGTACTATTATAAAGTGAAACTAATAAACCTTAGTTTAACTATGAAATTATTACAATATCCGTGGCTATCCAATCTCCCTGCCCTCGATTTCTGCCAATCAACTGCTGACGGGTGTCGGGCGAATACTTCCTGGTCAATCAGGCTGACGCCCATCTGACCCACATCCTAGACTCTGTATCCGACGAGGCAGCGGCTTGCTGTGATATGCTGTCTACCGGCTTTGCGGGTGCCGGAATCGGCAACATTCCCATTGGCGGCACCGTCGCCGTTTTTACCCTCGGGTCGGTTGGGCTGTGGTGGCTGTTGCCGGCGCCCGGCTGCGCGGTGCGGGATTGATTATTGGCGTGGTCTCGGTTCCGAAGCGCTTTGAGTTGGCCCGCGAATATGGTATTGAACGGAAATTCACCTCCGGAGGAAGTCTGGCACCGCCGGGCTACCGGGCACAGCTGCGCATTACTGCCAACCAAAACAGGAGAATGGCAGCCTTCATCGGGCATCTCCAGCCACATTTCTACTCTTATCCATACCACAATTCTATATCCAGATACATAGTGCTGCTTCATCCCGCTTGATAGGCTAGAGGTAGCTGCAGGATTGGCGGCGCTCGTCCGTTGCATAATGCGTGGATGTATGGCCATTCCGCTTATCTATCCCGTTGTCCGGGTATCGTTAGCGACTCATACCATTCTCCGCCAAGCTAGTTCCACTGCCTGCATTGAACACGCGAATATCGAGCGAGAAGGAGAACAGGAAAATCATGGACGAACTGGATTTCACAATTGAATTCAACGGTGAAGGACTGGGTGACCAGGCCGAGACCGCGATGTTCATTGAGGCCGAAGACCGCTTGCGAGAACTTGCGAGCGGCCACAACGATCTGATTGGCGCGGCCATCAACGTACGCCAGCCGTCGAAGCAAACTGAGACCTCATTCATTTATGAGGTGACCGTCGTTGTCTACGCCCGGCCGGAACACATCGCCGCGACGAAGAAAGGTGCGGATCCGATGACGGTGCTCAATGAAGCCCTTAGCGCGCTTGAACGACAGGTTCGGGAGAAGCGTGATAAGTTGCGAGAACACTGGAAGCAACCCGGCAATTCACCGGTTGAGCAAGAGATCACCGAGATTATCGCGGCCGAAACAAGTGAACCGTTTGATGATGAGGATGTAACGAGGTAACGATGGATACGCAAGGCACTATAGAAAGAAAACGGGAGGCAATGGTCGCCAATCAGCTCGAGCGAAGGGGTATTCGCGATGAAGCCGTACGTGCGGCTGTCCGCCGCGTTGAGCGCGACCGCTTTGTTCCTCGCGCACTCGTTGAATTCGCTTACGAAGATACGCCACTGCCCATAGAAGAAGAGCAGACGATTTCCCAACCATTCATTGTGGCTTTGATGGCTGAGATGCTCGAACTGAAACCCGGCGATCGAGTACTCGAAGTGGGAACCGGGTCTGGTTACGCTGCCGCTATCCTGGCTGAAATAGTGGATGAGGTCTACACCGTTGAGCGCCACGAAAGTTTGGCGAAGAGTGCTCGCAAGCGCCTTGAGGAGCTTGGCTATGACAACATCTACGTCCGCCACGGTGATGGCACCAAAGGCTGGCCCGACGAAGCGCCTTTTGATGCGATTGTAGTGACCGCCGGCGGACCGGAGATTCCCCAGTCCCTGCGCGATCAGCTGGCGGTTGGCGGACGTCTTGTCATTCCGGTAGGCCAGATGCCGCGCAGCCAGGAATTGATTCGACTGCGCCGCACCGCTGAGGACAAATACGAAGAAGAAAACCTGGGCGCTGTGGCCTTCGTACCCCTCATTGGCGAAGCCGGCTGGGTGATGGAGGATTTTGAGAGACCCCGCTATCACCGGACGACCCTGCCGGCAACGTTGCCCGACCGGATCGCTGCAGAGTCCGAGCCGTTTGACGACATCCCGGAGGCGGGCCTTGATGATCTGCTCTCGCGCATCGATGATGCCCGGGTTGTACTTTTAGGTGAAGCCTCTCACGGGACAGATGAGTTCTATGAGATGCGGGCCCACATTACCAAGGCGCTCATCGAGGAAAAGGGTTTCAACATTGTTGCCGTGGAGGCCGATTGGCCTGACGCGGCATGGATCGACCGTTACGTTCGTGACACACCCGTAGCTGCTCCGGAAAGTGCGATGCCGTTCTCTCGATTTCCCACCTGGATGTGGGCTAACACCCAGGTGCTCGACTTCATCCACTGGTTGCGGGAATACAATCAATTAGTCGATGAGCCCGAGGCTGCCACCGGCTTCTTTGGCCTCGATCTTTACAGCCTTCACACCTCTGTCGACGCCGTAATCACTTATCTCGACGACGTCGATGAGGAAGCGGCCGCAGTCGCCCGTACGCGTTATGGCTGTCTGAGTCCATGGGAGCAAGACGCAGCGGCGTACGGCGCGGCTGCTCTTTCGGGCAATTACGAGGGTTGTGAAGAGGATGTGCTGAAGATGCTCGAAGATTTACTGCAAGAGCGGGTACGCTACACCACTTTTGACGGTGAGCGCTATATGGACGCTATGCAAAACGCGCGATTAGTGGCCAACGCCGAGCGCTACTATCGGATTATGTACTACGGGTCGGCCGCATCCTGGAACCTCCGCGATCAGCATATGTTCGACACACTCCAAATTGTGCTTGGCATGCGCGGTCCTCAATCAAAGGCTGTGGTCTGGGCCCACAATTCCCACGTGGGTGACGCGCGAGCGACGGAGATGGGCCGTGTGCGCCAGGAACACAATATTGGCCAGCTGGCCCGGCAGGAGTATGGAGACGATTCCTACCATATTGGTTTCGGCACCGATTGCGGCACGGTAGCCGCTGCAAGCGAATGGGGTGGTCAGATGGAGGTAAAAACTGTCAGGCCATCGCATAAACGTAGCTACGAGCACCTTTGCCATACCAGCGGCGTGACCAATTTCCTGCTACCGCTGCGCCATGCGACGAGCAAGCTCAGCGAGGAATTATCGGCCGAGCGGCTTGAGCGAGCGATTGGCGTCATCTACCGGCCCGAGACTGAAATGCAGAGCCACTATTTCTTCGCCAAACTGCCGAATCAATTCGACGAGTATATCTGGCTTGATAAGACCCAGGCTGTCACGCCGCTGACTGTAGAAGCAGCCGAGGGCATGCCGGATACATTCCCCTTTGGCGTGTAAACCGGCACGGCGTTTTCGCACGAATCGACTATATACTTGTACCACTGACGGTTATCTCCCTTTTTGGCTACTGCCTTGGGATGTTTTCAAGTGCCTCCGGTTTTTCGACAAACGATTCGGTTGAGAAAGCGAACAATTTTGCCGATGCAGGCCAGGCATCTTCCGGCAAGCCGGCTTTATGACACACATGCCGGATAAATTCGCACCCATCCCAACCGAAATTTATGGCAACCTCCGGCAATAGTAACCCGCTATTCTGGTGTCCGGCAATGAACAAACCGTCGTGACCGATAAAGATGTCGTTGGCCGCATCAATGCTGCGCATGCCGGATAGAATCGAGATTTCAATCCGGATATTGTCCATCTCATCCTGCTTCACTGGTTTAAATCGGGGATCGATTGTAGCCGCCTTGATGACGGCATCCTGAACTGCCCGATAAAGCGGCAGCACTGCCTCAATTTGGCCGATACAGCCACGTAATTCGCCCGGAACACCGGGAATGTAGGGTTTCCGGCGCAAAGTTACGAAGACAGCCGCAGGTGTCACAAACCAGTAATGCTCCGTTTCGCATGTCGGCTGCTTGCCCTGACATAAATAATAGGTCAAGGTCCATCTAGCAAGCTGTAGCAGTTCGCTATGTTCTCGTTCGTGTGTTTCCGGGCGCGACGATCCACCTGTTTCATCGTCCAAGACGTTCTCCTAGTGGCCCCTACCTATCAGAATAAGGCCGATGAAGCTGAGCCATTCCCCATTGGCCGTTGGTCCGCCATTCCGGGTCTGATTGGTAGACCTTATCTAAAGTGTCAGGTTGCAAGCCAACCGCAACCTCGGCCTTGCATACCCTCAGGGTGAATATTGGTGTGTTGACCACTCCGGGAACCGCTTGCACCGCCGTGGTATAAGGCCAGTGGCGATCGCCAACCAGTCGCCGGTAATTCATATCTCCTTTCAACAAAATGAGTTCAGAACTGTCCATAATGGCGCGGAGGTCGGCGGGCATCTCCCACATAGCCATAGGTGACACCCAGAATAAGTGGCTGCGAACCCTCAACCGGCCCAGCTTGATATTTTCAACTAACCTATCACCCACTATACGCAATTCAGGCATTTCTGAACGCTGAAAATAGGCCAGATGTGAGGTGAGGTCAGGTGCGGTGGCATCAGAGACGAATGTCGGATACGGTTTTATATGAAGGAAAATAGTTTGCGCCAACTGCCGTCGCAACAAGAAATCGATCAAGATCAAATCGGTTGCGAATTCAACCCCGGCGTTGTCGGCGACTAGATCGATTCGAGTGGTTGCCAACCTTGTTGTCAATATTTGATCCGCAACCAATAGCGTATCATCCACTAATAAATGACCACCTACTGGGCTAGTAGAGTTGCCGTTATCAGTTGACAGCCAGACGCTCAAGTCAGCCTGATTGCCCCATAACGCCTGCACCAGTACACCCTGAATCGTTTCCCGTCTCGCCGGTTGTGCAGTGGCCTTGAGCATCTCCATTAGGCCGGATTCAGCCTGACTGAGGCTATCATTTTTTTGCTGATAATAGGGATCCAACCCGAATCCGACGCCCGGCACGAAATAACCGGTGGCTTCGAGAATACGCCTGAAGAAATACATCTCGGCCCAAAACCAAGGGACATCCAGCCAATTTTGCCCAATATAGGGCTGAAGCCACGTAGACCATTGTTCCGAATCCGGCGCGGAATTATCATTCAGCGGTCGTATGTGGCCGGACGGCATATCATCAGCCAGAGCCGATACGGCCGTTGCTTGGGCCGGTGTCAGGTGGTTTTCCTCGATGACACGCCGGGCGATTGCCGGGAGACGTTCGGTAATGGTTTCTTCTTGCCATGTATCACTATCGCGACCGCGCAATGAATCAGGGATATCCATCTACCAACCTACTCTATTAGTCTGAAAAGCTGGAATAACATGGTCCATCACAGCTACACGAAATTTCTTGAATCAACGCAACCCCTGAACCCTTCGATGATCGAATGCCTGCAAGCTTTGGATCAGTTCATTCACTTCAGGCACGGTTGATAAAATATGGTGCCGCTCTTCCGTTGCCAGAACAACAATCCACCCGACCCTGGCCGCAGCCGCGGCCTGTATACCGGCCAGGGAATCTTCAATCACAATGCAATCCCTCGGATCCAAGCCAAGGCGATCGGCTGCTTCTAAATAAATGTCAGGGGCAGGTTTGCCGGGGAATGAGCCCTGATCATAGACCAGTCGTTCCGGAGAGAACCAGCGGTCCAGCTGCAGGTGGTGGATGTAGAAACTGACATTGGGTTCGGCCGAGGAGGTCGCAATCGCCATCGGGATGCGCTTGTCGTACAAGTCATCCAGGAGTTCGATTGCGCCGGGCGAAAGTTGTGGTGGATCTTTGGCGGTCAGAAAAAGCTCGCGATAAATAGATTCCTTCTCTTCGGCCAGTTGTTCTAACTCATCTTCCGCTACCGGCTCTCCCAGCAAATAGGCGAAAATATCGGCATTTACTCGCCCGTGGACGTGGGCGTGCATCTCTTCTAAACTCAATGGAAAGCCGCGCAATCGATCCGAGTAAATGCGCCAGGCGGCTTCGTGCAGTTCATTATCCCACAATAGCACGCCGTTAAAATCGAAAATCAAACCCTTGAACTCAGGCAAGCATCCCCCATTCGATCATTAAATTATCAATCACTTCTTGGGTTTCCGCAAAATCAGCTTCCAACTCAGCTACACGTACCACTTCTCCTTGCTTGCGGGCCAATTCCAGGGCATCTCCCAGTTGTGACAAACGATACTCAGCGTCTTCCAAAGCTAATTCAATTTCCTGGCGGCGTCGCGCGTCCTGCCGGCGGCCCTTCTTGTCCCAGCCCTGGCTTACAAATGGTAACTCATCCACTCTGAACGCTCCAGAGTCGCCATTCTCGCCCTCCCCTTTCTTCTCGACCTCATGCACTTCTTCCGTCAAATCGTCCTGGCTTTGTAGTTGAGCCAGATACTCTTGATAGGTAACCGGATATACGTGCAGTTGGCCCTCCTCCAACGACCAGACCTCGCCGGCCAACCGATCGATGAGATAGCGATCGTGCGACACCAGCAGAATTGTGCCGTTAAACGACTCGAGCACTCCTTGCAAGATCTCCTGCGAGGGGATATCCAGGTGATTGGTTGGCTCATCAAGAAGCAAGAAATTAGCCCCTTCCAGGGCGAGCAAGGCTAATGCCAGGCGGCCGCGTTCCCCGCCGCTTAATTCAGCCACGCGCTTGAATACATCATCCCCACGAAACAGATACTGGGCCAGATAATGGCGAGCATCTGTTTCGCTCAAGTTGCGGCGCGACCATAATTCATCGATCACCCGTTTTTGAGGAACCAACTGGTCGTGGGCCTGGGCGAAGTAACCAATCTGAACGTCATCGCCTAGAGTGAGATCGCCGGCCAATAAAGGGATTTCACCGGTGATTACTTTCAGAAGGGTGCTTTTGCCGCTGCCGTTTGGACCGAGTAGGGCCACACGCTGGCCGCGCTCCACTTTCAAGTCGTCGATTGTGTAAAGGATCCGCTCGGCATACCCGATGATGGCGCGCCGGATACGCAGGACAATGCGGCTGCTGCGTTCGACCGTCTCCAAGCGTATGTTGAGCCGCGGCTGGTAACGAACCGGTGGTCTTAATTCGCGAATGCGCGACTCAGCCTCGTTGAGGGTCATGGTCCGGGCGCGGCCGCCGACGCTCAGCCAACCGGTATTGGCCCGACGCATCTCGGCCATCGAAATGAGTCCGACTTGCTCGATGAGTGCCAGGTCCCGGGTTAATTGGCGCAGGCGTCCCTTGGCGATATCGGTCTGCCCTCCCGCGATATGCTTGCGAATAAACTCAGCTTCCTTATCAAGCCTTTCCTTTTCCTCCTCGAACAGCCGCTGGGCCCGTTGCAAAGCCTCATCCCTCTGATGAAGGTAAGCGCTGTAATTGCCCCGATAAGCGGTCAGGGTAGCAGCATCCTTTCCACCAACGGCCGACATATCCCACACGCGTGTGGCGATGCGGTCCAGAAAGTAACGATCGTGGCTGACGACGATGAGGGCTCCCTCCCACCGCCGGAGTGTGCCCTCCAGCCATTCGATGGCGGCGATATCCAGATGGTTTGTCGGTTCGTCAAGAATCAACAAGGCCGGCTTTTCCAGCAACAATCGACCCATCAGTAGCCGTGTTTTCTGGCCGCCGCTGAGATGATGGAGCGGCATGTCCCACTCCGCCGGCTCAAATCCCAATCCCTGGAGAACCCGCTTAATTTCGATCTGGTACTGGTAACCGCCTGCCAATTCGAAGGCCATTTGCGCCTGCCCGTATGAGTCGAGCAACTCCTCGGAATAAGCGGTGGCCATGGCCGCTTCCATCTCGCGCATTTCTGTCTCTCGCCGGCGCAGATCGGCGAAGACGGTCAGCATTTCCTCGTAAATGGTGTTCTCCTGACCGGCAAAGGTCAGAACGGCTTCCTGCCGTAGGTAGCCAAGGGACAAACCTTGCGCGCGGTTAACCTCGCCGTTGGTAGGCTCCAGCAAGCCGGCCAGCGTCAACAGCAAAGTCGTTTTTCCGACACCATTGGGCCCAACGAGAGCAGCCCGATCCCGCTCTTCAAGACTGAGGTTTACCTCATGAAACAGGTCGGTTGCTCCGTAGGCGTGTCCGAGGTCAATCGCGGTCAGGATAGCCATCGCTCAGATTATTTTAGCATAGTCAATCAGATTGCGGTTTCTTAAAAAAGGTCATTATCTGATATACTGCCGTGGTCAATACTTCTGAAATCTAGCGAGGAAGATGTGTCATGAATTCCTTCAAACTAGCGCCTTCCATTTTGTCGGCCGATTTTACCTGTCTCGGCGATCAGGTTGAAGAGGCACTGGCAGCCGGGGCTCAATACATTCACGTCGATGTCATGGACGGTCATTTCGTGCCCAACATCACCATTGGCCCGCTGATAGTCGACGCTGTGCGGCCTTTGGCTACGAAGTATGGGGCGCTGGTCGATGTCCACCTGATGATCACTGAACCTGATCAGTACGTGGCCGATTTCGCTCGCGCCGGGGCCGACATCCTGACCGTCCATGTAGAAGCCTGTCCCCACCTCCATCGCACTGTGCAGGCAATTCGCGAGCTAGGTGTTCGACCTGGCGTTACGTTGAATCCGGCAACATCCTTAACGACATTGGATGAAATTCTTCCTTACGTTGACCTGGTTCTGGTCATGTCGGTCAGTCCCGGTTTTGGCGGCCAATCGTATATTCCTACAAGCACGGAAAAAATCAAACGCCTGCGGGTTATGCTCGACGGCATTGGATCGAGAGCTGAGCTAGAGGTAGATGGGGGAATCAAAGCCGACAACGCAGCTGAAATCGCCGGCGCCGGTGCGACTGTCCTGGTGGTCGGGAGCGCGATATTTGGAGGTCCTCACTCAATCACCGAGAATTTCAACAAGTTCCGTTCGGCGGGCAGGGTTTAAAGTGAATGCCGAGGATCAATAAATTTTCCTAACTTGCCGCCTCGTCTATCGTGTGGATAATATTTTTATTCTTGGTGCAGCTGTAACGTTGGATCAACAACATCCAGGACATTAAATTCGGCCGATTGAATGAAAATGCGAACCTCGGCAGCACTTAACGCGAATCGCCAACCTGACCGGGATGGCTCTACCCCAAAGCTGTGTGGTTATCAATCGGAACTGAAAAAGATTCCCGGGTTGATTGGTCGACGTAATGGTTGTGCCAGCCCCTATCAAATTGTGTCGAGAAGAAAGGAGAAGATATGAAACGAGTTGCCATCATATTAGTGATTATGGCCACCCTGGCCATGGTTCTGGGAGCATGTGGTGCTGAAAGCGCCGAGGACGACCTCCTATCCATCGTTGAAGAAAGAGGGACCATTCTCGTATCGACTGATGCCAATTACGAGCCACAGTCATTCCTCGATGCCAGTGGTCAAATGGCCGGCTTTGATGTCGATGTTGCTCGCGAGATTGGTAGCCGGCTGGGAGTCGAAGTTGAGCACGTCACCCCCGATTGGGATGTGATCACCGCCGGGAATTGGGGCGGGCAATGGGACATGAGTGTGGGATCCATGACGGTGACCACCGCCCGCCAAGAGGTTCTGGATTTCGCCGACCCGGCTTATTATTACACGCCTGCGCAATTCGCGGCCTCCACTGCCTCCGGTATTGATACGCTGGAAGAAATCAATGGTCAGCCGGTTTGCGTTGGCGTTTCCACGACCTATGAGACCTGGTTATCGGGTAACAAGGAGGAGCTGGGATTGCCGGAGGAGAGTTTCTTCTACGAGCCGCCAACGGATGTGATGATCATTCCCCTCAGCACCGACTCGGAATGCCCGCAATCAATCCAGGCCGGCCGCCAGGAGTTTCAGGTATTCCTGACATCGAACACTGTGGTTGAAGCGGCCATCCGTGGCGGCGTCCCCATTCAACGCGTAGGATCGCCGGTCTTTTCAGAAAATTTGGCGGCCGCTTTCGACAAAAGCGGTCCGGATAATACTCGGCTCCGCGAACGAGTCGGCGAAATTATCCAGGAAATGCATGACGATGGAACCTTGCGTAATCTCTCCATGCAGTGGTTTGGAGAAGACCTGACGACCGATCCCACACAGTGATTTTCGAGGCAGAGAAGTTAGAAGGGCGGCGAATTCGCCGCCCTTCTACTATGGAGATTCCGATTGAGTGCAACAGCCGACCCGGTTGAACCTGTGGGACCGACCGCCGAAGAGGAGCGTCTTTCGGGCCAGGCGAGAGAACTGGCGCGGCGGCGCGGCCGCCGCGAACGACGCTTCAGTATCGGCGTAAAAATCTCCTATATCTTCTTGTTTCTGGGGGTGATGTTTTTGTTTGGTGGCGTGGATATCACCATCGGCCCCATTCATATAAAAACGATCGGTCTTGATTGGGATTTTATCCGTACCTATACGCCCTTTATCTTTCGGGGCGTCTATTTGACTATCATCCTGTCTATACTTGCGATTTTTCTGTCCGTCATTCTGGCCATTGCCGGAGCGTTGGGCCGTCTTTCACGCTCGCCCTTCGCCTATGCCTTATCCACGTTTTACATCTCGCTCATACGGGGCACGCCTTTATTGTTGCAAATATTCTTTTTCTTCCTGGCCCTCCCCCAACTCGGTATCGTCCTTACCGGGCTGACAGCCGGTGTATTGGCGCTGGGCATCAACTACGGCGCGTACAACACCGAAATCGTGCGCGCCGGGATCCAATCAGTGGGTATCGGCCAGCGGGAAGCCGCCATGGCCATCGGCATGACCAACATCCAGATCTTGCGCCGGGTCGTGCTCCCCCAAGCATTGCGATTGACGATTCCACCACTCGGCAACCAGTTTATCGCTATGTTGAAAGACACATCTCTGGTGGCGACGACGGGTTTCGTGTGGGAAATCTTGTGGCGCGCCCAGAGAGTCGGTCGAGCCAATTTTCGCAGCTTGGAAGCTTTGCTGATCGCGGCTGTATTCTACTGGATCATCACTATCATTTTCTCGGCCATTCAGGATCGCATCGAGGCCCGTGTGGCCCGTGGCGAGCGAACGCTATCATAATGTCTATCATCAACGTCTCTAACCTTGACAAATACTTCGATGACCTGCATGTGTTAAAGGACTTGAGCTTCGAGGTTGACGAGTGCGAGGTCGTGTGCATCATCGGCCGCAGTGGGTCGGGCAAAAGCACACTGCTGCGCTGTCTCAATTTTTTGGAACAGCCGGACTTTGGTTCGGTCTCGATCGATGGACTAGAGATTAAATGCGGCGGCCAGGGTCGTCAATGGCGCAAGCAGGTCCACGATTTGCGGCTCAAGACCGGCATGGTTTTTCAATCATTCAATCTCTTCGCCCATATGACGGCGCTGGAGAACGTGATTGAAGGCCCCATCACGGTGAAGAAAATGAGCCGCGAGGAGGCCTTGGAACTCGGCATGCATAACTTGCGCAAGGTCGGGCTGGACGAGAAAGCCGATCAGTACCCTTCACGGCTGTCGGGAGGCCAGCAGCAGCGAGTGGCTATTGCCCGCGCCATGACGATGCAGCCCAAGGTTATGCTGTTTGATGAGCCGACGTCAGCCCTCGATCCTGAACTGGTAGGCGAGGTCCTGGCGGTCATGCAACGATTGGTCGAGGAAGGCATGACCATGCTCACTGTCACCCACGAGATGGGGTTCGCCCGAAGGTTTGCCGACCGGATCATGTTTATGGATGACGGCCGTTTTGTGGAAATTGGCCCGCCGGAAGATATTTTTTCGAACCCTAAAGACGAACGCACCCGTCAATTTCTGAGCCATCTTCACGTCCACCGGCAAGAAACCGTCCCCATTTCCGAAAGTTGAACTTTTCCCGTCTCAACTCGTTTTCTATCAGGGTACCGTCCCGGTTGAAACCGGAAGGCCATCGCGGCACAGGACGAATCGGTCCAATCCGCTTGTATGATACTGGAACTCCCGGTTGCCGGCGTCCATTATGATCAGTAACCCTTCGACTATTACCTCTGCATAAGCCATCGCCGGATCGGGGCATCCCAACCCGCCATTGGGCCAGACCATTGGCTCGGCGGCCACAAACCTTATTTCGTCCAGAGGCACATCTGCCTGAGCGCTTAAATCCCGGGCGATGGCCGTGATCAAGCCGGACAATCCCGGCGGTGGTGTAGGAGACACTCCCGAACCGCTAGTTGTCGCAGAGCGGGTTGAAGAACCAGCCGGCGAAGCCGTCATGTTTTCCTCCTCCAAATCTCCGGCCGGTGTTGTTACCAATAATTCAGGATAGCCGGTTGAGAAAATACCGGGCTCCACCGGCTCCGGGTAAGGATAACTCGCCGGGACAGCGGTGTTCAGCGCCGGAGAGCCGGGCAGGTCTGTTTCGGATGTCCCTATAATTCCGGCCGGACCACACGCGGTCAGGACAAGAAATAGCAGGACAAGGCTAATAATCATGCGTGGCATACTCGAACCTCAATTTTGTCTGATCAAGCGCTTTGGAAATGTACATCATCCTTGATTCACCTTACAAGACGTCACGCCATAGCTGCCGGTTCCATCCCGGAATGTGCACCTATTAATTAACCTGCCTGGAAGCGGTTTGGCGAATCAGGTCAGCATACCAGTAACCACTATCTTTAATGATACGGTTCTGGGTGTCGTAATCGACAAATACGATGCCGAACCGCTTTTCATAACCGTAGTGCCATTCAAAATTGTCAATTAGCGACCAGACGAAATAACCACGCACGTCGACTCCCACATTAGCGGCCGCCGCTGTAACGGTCAGGTGCTGCTCAAGATATTGCTGGCGTAGCCGATCATTGACCCGTCCGTTGGCAACCTCGTCGTTGAAGGCCGCGCCGTTTTCGGTAACGTAAATAGGTGGGTTACCGTACTCCTGCTTCATCCGGAACAACAATTCATAAAGCCCACCGGGGTAAACCTCCCAACCCATTTCAGTGTATAGGATATTCCGGCCATTGTGCTCCGGTTGGCGGCTTTCAATAATCGGAATATTGGCCGGCCAGGCGTGCAAGAACGGGACAAACCAGGCGTGGCGTAACAGAGCACGGGTATAGTAGTTGATTCCCAAAAAGTCAATCGGCCGGGAGATGACATCCATATCACCGGGTTCAATCCGTGGATGAAAAGCACGCAGCTTGTTCCATAATGGTTGGGGATAGGCGCCGCGAAAAACACCGTCCAGGTAAACCTTATTTAAAAATTGATCGCCCAATAGAGCCGCCCGGCGAACTCGCTCGTCATTTCCGGCAGAATGGACGGGGCTGAGATTGAGGCTCAGACCAACCTCGGCGTCAGGCGTAGCCGCTCTGATCCGCTCCAATGCCAGACCGTGACCCAGTAACTGGTGGTGGATGACGCGCAGATAGGCCCACGGATTCAGCCGGCCGGGCGCGTGTAATCCGCGCAAGTAACCCAAAGTCGCATGAACCCAGGGTTCGTTTAGAGTGATCCAGTGTTTGACGCGATCGCCCAAACGGCCGGCGACCGTCTCGGCATAATCGGCAAAGATAAACGCACAGTCACGGCTGGAAAATCCGTGCATTCGCTTGTGTAGCGCCAACGGCAGGTCCCAATGAAAGAGCGTGATAAATGGCTTGATCTCTGCCTCCAACAATGCGTCCACCAGCCGGTCGTAGTAGTCAAGCCCTTTTGAATTGACCCCGCCCTGCCCCTGCGGCATCACGCGCGGCCAGGAGACAGAAAATCGATAAGCTTGTAGCCCCAACTGTTTCATAATGGCGATATCGGTCGAAAAATTCTGATAGGTATTACCAGCGATATCTCCGGTATGGTTGCGAAAGACCTTGCCCGGCCGGGCTGAGAAATCATCCCAAATCGATAGTCCTTTGCCGTCTGTGGTGGGGCTACCTTCGATTTGATAGGCTGAGGTGGCCGCGCCGAACAAGAAGTTTGGCGGCAGGGCCTGATAATTCATCATTCCAAAACACCGCTCAATGGGCTGCTGAACTGTCGCAACAGATCTTTTAATTTATCTCGAGCAATCGGGAAGCGGGCGGGTCGCTGGGTTGATTTTTCACCGGCCAGCTGCCAGATCAATTCGGCCGCGGCAAACGCGGCTTCGGGTTTTCCTAAACGTTGAGCGTTGGCCGCTCGTTCATGGAACAAGCGTCGATCATTGGCCTGCCAGTGGGCCATCGCTCGCAATAATTCCATTGGCTCCAGGGTCAGATCGCCGGCGCCTTCGGTCGTCACCAGCTTGGCATTGCCTATCTCTTGTCCCGGTATAACCTGCATCAGGAACATCGGCAGCCCACAAGCCAGGGATTCGGTGACGATTAATCCCCCCGCCTTTGTCATCACACAGTCGGCGGCCTGCAGAAACTCCGCCATATTTGGCACAAAATTATAAGTCCGGGCAGCCACATGCCAGTCGATTGCTTCGAAGCGCTCGTACAATTCTTCGCTGCCCCCAGCTACTGCCACGATCTGCAGGTTAAAACCGGTATGGTTTAAGAGATCTACAAATTCATGTAGCCGCTCGATACGCTTGCTCCCGACGGCCAGTACTGTAAATTTTTCCGGCTCCCATCCCAGGGTCCGCCGCGCCTCTTGCTTGGAAGTGAGATGATCGGCCAGGAGTGGATTCACCGGCAGACCGGTCATGTGTATAGTCTCGGGATCCAGACCACGCTCCAACGCCAGATCGGCCGCGGTTGCTGTAGGAACCAGGCACAAATCCGTGGCCGTAGTGAACCACATGCGTTGCAGAGAAACCAGATCGGTCACGATGGTCGCCATCGGTGTCATATCGCCGGTGAGCCGCCGATAAGCGGCCAGTGGATACTGGTATGTTGGAAAGGTAACAACCACCGCATCCGGCTGGTGTTCTTTCATCAACCGGGCAATGAGGTCGTAAATCAGGACGACATACGTTAGCTCAGTGACGCTGGTCGTCATGGCCATGTCGCTCATCTTATAGCCCAGCTTGTAAAATTGCGGCCATTCCCGGGCCAGCTTGTCGTAGTCACTTTCAGCACTTCGCAGGAAAGGTGGTGCCTTCGGGTCGTCAAGTGGATTGACGATGGCTACATGCGCGCTGTCGCCATAGCGCATATCCAAAGCCTTGGCCACAGCGTTGGCGGCGCTACGGTGACCAAAACCGGCGTCGGCTGTTAAAATCAAGATTTTTCGTGAACCTGCCCTATCTTCCATTATTTAATCGATTTTCCTTCGATTTGCCACTCTATCACGCTATCATTGGAAACCAAGCGAACAGAAATGGATGATACTTGTCACTTGATGGGATAACAAGACCGGTAATCGGATGGATAAACTTACCGGATGGAGTTTAATTCTATCACGTCTATTGTCTCGAACGCCGGGATATAGTAATAATTAGGATAGTGATACAAGAAAGTATGGGTTGGCCCTTTTAACCAGCCACCCTTTAAATTCAAGGAGACCTCATGGTAACTAGTGAAACCTTTTCTGTAGAAGAATGGGCCCAGATTCTATCAGCGCCAGCATCCGTTGGTGCCTTAGTCGTCACGGCCGATCCGTCCGGCCCAGTCGGCTTGATCAAGGAATTCAGGTCGATCATGGACAGTATGAAAGCCTACGTTGAACAAAATGCCGCCAGCAGCCCTTTGATGGCTGTTATCAAGGAGTATATTTCTAACACGCCCAGCGAAGAAGAGGAAGCCCAGCTCAAGGAATGGGCCCAGACTCAACAGGATGAAATGGCAGCCCATAAACCGCAAACTCCGGAAGAGTTGCACGATCGTCTTCAATCCTCGGTATCTGAGTCGCTCGAGATGCTTCGTTCCAGAAGAGTCAGCGAGGCTGACATCCTTTCTTTCAAAACCATGATGTACTACGTGGCCGAAGCTACCGCCGAGGCCAGCAAAGAAGGCGGATTTCTGGGATTTGGCGGCGTGCGCATATCGGACAAAGAAACGTCTGTCCTGGCTCAAATCAAGTCTGAATTAGGGTTAGGGGTATGATTTTTTCGGAGGCGAGGCAGTCTATTTATCTGCTAGGTAGGGAGCGAGGATGGCGAAGTCAAATTCGACGTAAGTCTCATCAGTCTCAATTCGCGATCGGCGCTCCTTCATAAATCCGCTGATCCAGGCATTATCGACTTCTTCGGGGTTATCAAAACTGCGGTGCAGGACTCCGAAGAGTTCGATTTCTCTAACCTTTAGGAAAAGGGGGATCGTCTCCAGCCAGGACGTCGCCAGGCGGTTCTCGTGAGCATATCCCGATAGAAAGCGAGGCATAAATTCGCCCGTGAGACCAACCGGGTCTTTATTGCCGGTTATCATGTAAAACAACACGATGGCGATGTCATTAGCAAACCAGCTATAGTTGCAGTCGTCAAAATCAAACAGAGTGATATTCCCTGTTTCATCGACAAACATGTTCCCCATGTGGGCATCCTCGTGAATCAAGCCGAAGGAATCCCGATCCTGAGGCAACCGCTGCCGCCCCCTAAGATATTCGTCGTAGTACTGTCTAACCAAAGGCATAGTTTCGGGGATATTTTTCGCGCCATCGGCAATTCGTGGGTGATTCCACTGCGGTCGGAGGCCCAAAGGATCGCGCGGGATGTATGACTTGGCCAGCATGTGCATGCGGCCGATAAGCCGACCATAATCCTGATAAAATTCCGGAGTCAAACTCATCGACCATGGCGATCGGCCCCTTGCTTTAACAAACGTCGTAGCCAGGAAAGCACCTCCCATCTGATCATCAATGGATTCGACCAGATTTCCACTAGCGGACGGAATGGCCTTCGCCGCCGGGACACCATTTTCAGCGAGGTAGTTAATCCAGTCTACTTCCCCGCGAACGAAAGCTTCGCTATTGCGCAAAGTATGTCCGATACGCAGAATATACTCCTCACCTCGCCGATCAAACTCATAGATATAACTTTCGAATCCGTCGAGCAAGCGAAGATTATTTTTGTCAATGTCGTACCGTTGAATCACCTGTTCAAGAATGGTTTCATTGAATCTTTCACGAATATCTTTATGCATTTGGTATTAGCCCCCTTCGAGAATGAGAAACTCGCAGCAAAATATGTCGCGATTGGTGTTAGGTTCCAATCACCAGTAGGAGGAGAGCGTTTTGGTGAAACAGTAATTTAGATTAGCGGCGACGACTACCCAGGCTGATGTAATAGAGCAACTGCATAATCGATGTGACCGCAGCAGCGACGTAGGTCAGGGCGGCTGCCCTTAAAACAGCTTTGGCTCCTTGTTGATCTTGGCTGGATTGCATCAATCCGGCGTCGTTGAGGAGCCGAATGGCGCGACGGCTGGCATCGAACTCCACCGGTAAGGTCAGAATCGTGAAAAATACCATTAGGCCAAAGAACAAAACCCCCAGCCAATAGAGGCCGGCGATGTTAAACCAGAGTCCTAAAAGGATTGAAATATAAGAGAGGGTTGGGCTGAAACGCAACGCTGGTAACAGAAAACCGCGCGCTTTGATGAGCGCCGAACCGGTCTGGTATTGCTGGACGTGACCCAACTCGTGCGCGGCAATAGCCATTGAAGCCACACTCGGTTGCCCGGCTGTGCCTTGTGAAAAACGAACCACATTGGCCACCGGATCAAAGTGGTCAGTCATATTGCCGGGAATGACTTGAACCGGTATCTCCATCAAAGCTGTGCGGCCGAACAGTTCATCGGCCACCCGCGTGCCGGGCAAATTGGTAGAATTTGACACCTTGCTCCATTTGGAATAGGTGCGGCGCAGATAAAGTTGCACACCAAACGAGATGACCAGTGTTGGAATGAAAACTAACCATAAATAAGTTGCATCGAAGACCATTGCTAAACTCCATCAAATTTTGATTGATCGTAATGGATATTACACTCGTTGGCAATAGACACTTATCATACTTCTTTTCGGCGAAGCGAATTGATCCGGTCCCGGAATTCAATGGCTTTCGAACGGGCTGCTTCGGCAAAATCCAATCCGGCTGATGCAAAAATAATACTTCGGCTGACAGAGATAACCGGGCCGGCTACCGTATCCTGCCCGAATTCCACGGCAGGGGCCAGTTCCCCACCTTGGGCACCTACGCCTGGTATCAGAAAATTCGCGTGTGGTGCCAACGACCTGGCGGTCGCTAAGTCAGCCGGGTAGGTTGCCCCAATGACAAATCCCCGGTGGCCGGCCCGATCACCCGCATCCCATTGTAGACTTTCACGAACGACTGTCGCGGACAAGCTATCGGCGTTGGCCAGCTCGCCCTGGAATTGCCGGGCGGCTGCGTTCGAGGTACGCGCCAAAATATAGACAGACTTGTCCGGGCGGTTTTTAATGAGCGGCACGACCGCATCTGAACCGACAAACGGGTTGACCGTGATGGCATCGACATCCCACACATCGAACAAACCCTTGCCCCAAGCCGACTGAGTGCTACCGATATCGCCAATTTTGGAATCCAGAATGACCGGAATATGGTTGGGAATATAGGCGATCGTCCGCTCCAGAGCGATCACCCCGGCCGCGCCCCACTGGAGGTAGAATCCAAGATTGGGCTTATAGGCGCAAACCAGATCGGCCGTCGCATCGATGATGGCTTTGTTAAACGGCAGCAGTGGTTCATCCCATTTCCAGATCGCTTCCATCGGCAAGCGGTCAGGCTGGGGATCAAGGCCCACACACAACCAGGAATGATTAGAGTCCTGCGCGTGGCGAAGTTTTTCCAGATAGGACATAATGAATGGCCTCAGCTTTCAAAATCCACGGCGATAATTGATTCAGAAACACTGCGCAAGTAATCAGTTACCGGTTGGTGAACAGGATGGGCTTGGTACGCTTCCAGGCCGGAAAGATCATCGAAACGGCCGATTAAGGCCAGATCGTAAGAGCGTGACGAGCGAATGATATCCGTGCCAATCTCAATCGAACGCAGGCTGGGGATCTGGCCGGCCAAGGTTTCCAACCGGGACTTCGACTGAGCGATGCTTTGGTCCCCGCGATCCTTTAATTTGAACAATACAACGTGGGTCACCATATAAGATCCTTCCCCATTCGTCTTAGAAATTTGCTTAATTGTGCCGCAATCGTAATTATCTAACCAGATTCTGACTTCAATATGGGATAATTATAAAGATTTGGAATTAGGCTACTTAAATATTTCTGCCTGTTTCCATGCCAATAAGTCAATAAAGAACAAACGTAGATATGAATGTTAAGGATTATTACCAAACGCTCGGTGTAAAAAAGAACGCAGGTGCGGATGAAATCAAGAAAGCCTATCGCAAGCTGGCCCGAAAGTATCATCCCGATGTCAACCCGGATGACAAGACATCCGAGGAGCGATTCAAGGATATCAATGAGGCTTATGAAGTCCTGTCTGATGAGGACAAGCGAGCCAAGTACGATCGGTTTGGCGCGGAATGGCGACAGTATGAACGCGCTGGTGGCCGACCCGAGGACTTCAACTGGGGAACCTGGGGCACCGGACAACCGGGTGCTGCCGGCCAAACGCAGTATAGAACCGTATCGCCCGAAGAATTCGAGCAAATGTTTGGTGGAAGCGCTGGTGGCGGAACCGATTTCTCTGACTTTTTCGATTTCCTCTTCGGCTCGATGGGTAGGCGGCCGACCGGCGGATTCGGTGGAAGTTATGGCACAGCGGATGATATGTTTGGTGAAACCGGGCGGCGAACAACAACGCAAATGTTGGATCAGGAACATCCGGTCCAGATCTCATTGGATGAGGCGTTCCATGGCACCACTCGCTCACTGCAATGGGAAACGGGTCGCCAGGTGGAGGCCAAAATACCGCGCGGCGTGCGCACCGGATCCAAAATTCGCTTGAGTGGTCAGGCTAGCAGCAGCGACGGCCGTTCCGGCGATCTCTATTTGAAGGTCGAGGTCCTGCCCCACCCCGTTTATGAACGCGATGGGGATAACCTGAAGATGACCGTGCCGGTTGATTTATTCACGGTATTGTTGGGTGGCAAAGTAAGTGTCCCGGCCATCGATAAGTCGGTCAACCTGACCATCCCGGCGGGCACACGCAACGATAAGGTTTTTCGTCTGAGCAAGTTGGGTATGCCCAAACTCCGGCAACCTGACGAGCGCGGTGATCTATATGTGACGATCAGAGTGGAATTGCCAAACAAACTAACCGACGCCGAAAAGGAGATCGTCAGCCATTGGAGAGCTATACGAAATTAGGAAGGATAATATCCTATAAGGAGTAAGGTGGGGCAAAGCCCGTCGTCGTGTATTAAATCGAGTTTCGATAAAAAACGGTAACCATGAGATTAGATAAACTAACTGAAAAAAGCCGCGAGGCCTTGCTGGAAGCCCAGCACCTCGCCGAACAATACAATCATCCGGCTGTGGAACCGGAGCATTTGCTATCAGCCTTATTGTCGCAAGAAGGCGGTGTTGTACCGTCCGTGGTGCGCAAGATCGGCGGTGATCTGCAAATGTTATTTCAAAGCTTGCAGAGCGAATTAAATAAATTGCCCCGGGCAACCGGCTCATCCGTTCAGATTGGCATGAGTCGCAACCTGAATGCTATCTTGCAGGAGGCCGAGTCCATCGTCGAGGCCATGAAAGATGAATATACTTCGACTGAGCATCTGCTGATGGCTATGGCCCAGCCCAAAGCCGGACGCATTCGAGAGCTCTTGGGTCGTCATGGCATCGATTACAATGCCATTATGCAGGCCTTGGCCGGAGTGCGTGGTTCGCAACGAGTGACCAGCGCCAACCCCGAAGCCCAATACGAAGCGCTGGCAAAATACGGACGGGATCTGACCCAGGAAGCACGGCGGGGCAAACTCGACCCGGTGATCGGCCGCGACGAGGAGATTCGCCGCGTAATCCAGATTTTAAGCCGCCGCACCAAGAACAATCCGGTGCTCATCGGAGATCCAGGTGTCGGCAAGACAGCTATTGTCGAGGGATTGGCCCAACGTATCATCAACGGTGATGTACCGCTAGGCTTAAAAGACAAGCGCCTGGTATCTCTTGACCTCGGTGCGTTAGTCGCCGGAGCCAAGTATCGGGGCGAGTTCGAGGAGCGGCTAAAGGCTGTCCTGAAGGAGGTTCAGGATGCGGAAGGCCAGATAATCCTCTTCATCGACGAGATGCATACCCTGGTAGGTGCAGGGGCGGCCGAAGGCGCGATGGACGCCAGCAACATGCTTAAGCCCCTTCTGGCCCGCGGTGAGCTGCACGCCATCGGGGCGACGACCCTGGACGAGTACCGTAAGCACATCGAGAAGGACGCTGCGCTGGAACGTCGATTCCAACCGGTCTTTGTCGACGAGCCATCGGTCGAGGACACCATCTCCATCTTGCGCGGCTTGAAAGAGCGCTACGAAGTTCATCATGGCGTGCGAGTAACCGACGCGGCGGTGATCGCCGCCGCCACTCTCAGCCATCGCTATATCAGTGATCGCTTTCTGCCAGATAAGGCCATCGACCTGATCGACGAATCTGCCAGCCGCCTGCGCATGCAAATCGACAGCAAGCCGGCCGAATTGGATGAAGTCGACCGGGAAATCATGCAACTTGAGATCGAGCGCGAAGCCCTCAAAAAAGAGAAGGATAAGGCCAGTCAGGAGCGCCTGGAAAAGCTGGAAGAGGAATTGGCCAACGCCAAGGAGCGCAGCACCCAACTTACCGGTCGCTGGCAAAGCGAGCAGAACGCTATTCAGCAGGTTCAGAACATCAAGGAAGAAATGGACCAGGTTCGCGTCCAGATCGAACAGGCCCAGCGCGATTATGATTACCAGCGCGCTTCGGAGCTTCAATTCGGCCAAATGCGCAAACTGGAGGAGGATTTAGAGACCGCCGAAGAGCGTCTGCGAGAGATGCAAACCGAAGGCGCGATGTTGAAAGAGGAGGTCGATGCTGAAGATATTGCTCAGATCGTCAGTAAGTGGACAGGTGTCCCGGCTACCAAGCTCCTTGAAGGTGAGATCGAAAAGCTCATCTACATGGAAGAACGCCTGCACCGGCGGGTTGTCGGTCAGGAAAGCGCAGTTACCGCTGTGGCTGCGGCCGTGCGACGTAGCCGCTCCGGCTTGCAGGATCCCAACCGGCCCATCGGCTCATTTATTTTCCTCGGCCCGACAGGTGTGGGCAAGACGGAATTGGCCCGGGCCTTGGCTGAGTTTCTGTTTGATGATGATCGCAATATCGTCCGCATTGATATGAGCGAATACCAAGAACGCCACACCGTCGCCCGTCTCATCGGCGCTCCCCCCGGCTATATCGGCTATGAAGAGGGCGGCCAGCTAACTGAATCCGTTCGTCGCCGGCCCTATAGTGTGGTTCTTTTCGACGAGATTGAGAAAGCCCACCCGGAAGTCTTTAACGTCTTCCTCCAGGTGCTCGATGACGGACGGCTGACGGATGGTCAAGGTCGCACCGTTGACTTCCGCAACACGGTCATCATCATGACCAGTAACATTGGCAGCCAGTTCATCTTGGACGATATCGACGACGAAACGATGCGGGCGCGGGTTCAGGAAGCCATGCGCCAGCACTTCCGGCCGGAATTTTTGAACCGGGTTGATGAAATCGTAATCTTCCAGCGGCTTGATCGGACCCAATTGCGCGAAATCGCCGAGATTCAGTTGAACAATGTACGCGGACTGTTAGCCAAACGAAATATCAGCATGACCCTGACTGAGGCAGCCACGGATATGCTGATTGAAGAGGGTTACGACCCGGTTTACGGAGCCCGGCCACTTAAACGAGTCTTGCAACGTCGCATTATTGACCCGTTAGCCATTCGTGTCATCCAGGGGGATGTGCACGAAGGTGATCATGTGGTCGTGGAAGTCGATAACGGCGATCTGGATTTCCGGGTTGTAGAAACAGGCGAGTTCGAGGCAGATTATTAACCTGTACCTTGATCTGTAACAGACCCAATCGGATTGTAAGATTTGGAAAATAAAAACGGCCGGTTTCTTTCAAAAGAAACCGGCCGTTCTGATTCTTACGCGAAATTATTCGCGATATTTACAATGGTATTTATATATTACCAACCGCGGTTGCCGCCGCCGCTACGACGATTGGATGAGTAATCGTTGCGACGATTACCACCACTACCACCACCGTAATTGCTGCGCGGACGCTCTTCTCGCGGACGTGCTTCGTTGACATTCAACTCGCGACCGTCCAGTTCTTTGCCGTTCAAAGCCTTAATGGCTGCATCGGCTGCTGAATTCTCCATCTCCACAAACGCGAAACCGCGAAAACGGCCCGTGTCCCGATCATTGATCATGGCGATGGATTCGATAGTGCCAAACTCGTTGAACAGATCACGAACCTGCTGCTCGGTGGCATCAAACGACAAATTTCCTACATACACTTTCTTAGACAACTTGATTCTCCAAAACTTTGTCTTACGCCGGTACCCAACTCAAGGTTAAGATGACGCAGACCTATATACGTTAAGCCTCCCATACTACACCTATTTAGAAATGATGGTAACTATATGAGCATTTGCTCATAATGCCCGGATCTTTTACGCGTTAGGATCTGGGGATCGATTGTATGAAAAACGGAAGATGTCGTCTCTTTTCTGCCAGCCCGTGTGATTCCAGAAAGCGATCGCCTCCTTGTTATCAGTTAAGACCTCCAGGTGAGATTTGAAGATCCCAATGCTGGCCAGGGCATCGAGTGCCGCCTCAACAAGAGCGGAGCCTATTCCTTGTCGCCGATAGTCGGTATAAACCACCACGTGGTTTAGATAGCCGCGCCGCCCATCATGGCCGCAGAACACGCAACCGATCAAACGTCCCCTGTCCACAGCCACCATGCTCAACTCCGGATTGCGGGCCAGATAGCGTTCCACCGCATCTATCGTGTCGGCCGAACGCACAACCACGCCGGGCACGCCCTGAATTAACGCCATCACCACGCCATAATCCGCGAGGGTCATAGGACGAATCGTCACTGTCATGGAGCTCGACTACTTCCTGAGTTTTTGGGTGTAATGATACTGTTCCTCTTCACTATGCGAATCAAGACTGTACCCATGAATCGCCCCGACGATAGCACCTGTCATTAACAACATCTCCAAGCCAAAAAGTACCTTCACCCACAATTCGGTTATGTTAAA
>JAWOHK010000084.1:0-21931 GCA_046485205.1 Chloroflexota bacterium
ATTGGGTCGCCGCTGGCCGTGTCGTAAGCCAAGGCCGGGTCCAGCGTATCAACGTCGCCGAAGACCTGGATGACCAGTGTGGTCGGGTCCGATGCCCCGAAGGATGGCGCCATCTCCGGTTCGGGTGTGGCCGTCACGACGACCTGCTCGACCTCGGTAATGACCTGGGTCACGACGACTTCCTGTCCTTCTTCGGTGATCGTCTCGGTGATAATTCGCGTCACCTCGACGACCTGCGATTGCGGCTGGCAGGCTACCAGCGCCAGCGCGGCTACCAGCACTACTGCCACGATCAGGACAATTCGATTCTTGGTAAACATTTTTTCGTGTCTCCTCCATTCTCAAATGGAATTAGTTTTGATACTTTTCGAAACGATTGAATATGTTCCGGATGCACACGGTTGTTTTTTCTCTTCTCGAAAAAGTCAGGACCACCTCCTCGGATCCTTGCTATTTGAACTTTCGGTCATTGCTTAAAAGAGCAATTGATCGTTTAGCTTTTCGTGAGCGATTCCTCGCTCCGCGGCGATTCCTCGCTCCACCGACACTGAAGTGCCGGCAACTACCCAATTCAAACCCTATAGAAATTGCTCCGCATGATGGCAGGCCACCATGTGGGGCACGGTTTCCGTGCCCAGGTTCCGGAACTCCGGGTCGACCTGGGTACAGATCTCGGTGGCGTAGGCGCACCGTGGGTGAAAGCGACAGCCGGGCGGCGGGTTGGCTGGACTGGGCACATCCCCTTCCAGAATGATCCGCTGCCGCCTGGCTTCCTTGTCCGGGTCGGGAATGGGAATGGCCGACAACAGCGCCTGCGTATACGGGTGCAACGGATGGTCATAAACCTCGTTGCGCGTGCTCAACTCGACGATTCGGCCGAGATACATCACCGCGACCCGGTCGCTGATATAGCGCACCATAGACAGGTCGTGGGCGATGAACAGGTAGGTCAGGCCCAGCTCTTGTTTCAGGTCGTCGAGCATATTGACGACCTGGGCCTGAATGGACACGTCCAGGGCTGAAATGGGTTCGTCGGCGACGATGAAGGACGGGTTGGTGGCCAGGGCGCGGGCCACGCCGATGCGTTGCCGCTGGCCACCGGAGAATTCGTGGGGATATCGATTGACGAAATAAGGGTTCAGGCCGACGACGCGCAGCAACTCCTGGACCCGCTCCTTGCGATCGGACGTATCACCGATGCCGTGAATCGTCAGCGGTTCGCTGATGATATTGCCGACCGTCATGCGCGGGTTTAAGGAAGCATAGGGGTCCTGAAAGATCATCTGCATGTGACGCCGGGCCCTGCGCAAATCGTTTTTACCCATGCTCGTCAACTCGCGATCGGCGAATTTTACCGTACCGGCCGTCGGCACTTCCAGTTGCAGGATGCTGCGTCCCGCGGTCGATTTACCGCAGCCGCTCTCGCCCACCAGCCCCAGGGTTTCGCCTTTGTAAATGTCAAAACTGACACCGTCGACGGCCTTCACATGGCCAACCGTCTTGCGCAATACGCCGCGCTTGATGGGAAAATACTTTTTCAGATCGCGAACCTGGAGGAGTACCTGGTCGAAGACCCGATCTTCGACTGTTATGAAGGTGGGCTGTTGAGACTGGATTGGTGTGATGGTGGAAGTGGTTTCGGTCATATCGCCACCTCCGCCAAATGAGCCGCGGCATCCACGGCGATTTCCTTGCTGTAATCGACGATGCGCAAGCCGCTAAAGACTTCTTCAGCCCGCCAGCAGGCCGAGTAGTGGTTCGGCGCAACCGCCAGCAGGGGAGGATTCTCTTCCCAACAGCGGTCGACAGAATAGCGGCAGCGCGGCGCGAACGGGCAGCGTTTCGGTTCTTTGAGTAAATCCGGGGGAATGCCCTTGATGGGAATGAGCCGCTCTTTCCTCCGGGCGTCAACCTTGGGCAATGATTCCAGCAGGCCGACGGTGTAGGGGTGGGCGGTCTCTTTGTAGAGCGACCGGATGGGCGATAATTCAACGATGAACCCGGCGTACATGACCGCTACCTTATCGACCATGCCGGCGATCACCCCTAAGTCGTGAGTGATCCAGATGATGGCCATCCCTAATTGTTGCTTTAGGCGCAAAACCAGATCGACGATCTGGGCCTGAATGGTCACATCAAGGGCGGTGGTTGGTTCATCGGCGATGAGCAGAGAAGGATTACAGGAAAGGGCCATGGCAATACCGATGCGCTGTCGCTGGCCGCCGGAGAATTGGTGAGGATAATCTTTCAGCCGGTCTGATGAATTTGGCAACCCGACTAGCGCCAGTAGTTCGGCGGCGCGCTCGTTTGCCTGTTCCTGCTTCATGCCCAGGTGCAAAATCAACGCTTCGGTCATCTGCACACCGACGGTCAAGACCGGGTTGAGCGAGGTCATCGGGTCCTGGAAAATCATCGCCATTTCCCGGCCGCGAATGTTGCGCATTTCCTCGGCCGACAGCTTGAGCAGTTCGCGGCCGTTGAAGATGACTTCGCCGTCTTCCACTCGCCCCGGCGGGCTGGGAATGATGCCCATGATCGACTTCATGGCCACTGATTTGCCAGAGCCGCTCTCCCCGACGATGGCCATTGATTGACCTTCATCGAGCGAGAAAGAGATACCATTAACTGCGTGGACGATCCCGTCTTCGGTATAGAAACGGGTGACGAGGTTGCGGACTTCGAGTAACTCAGTCATCTCGCCTCCCTGAACTTGGAAAGTTTAGACCTCATACCTATCTCCGACTATCATAAAGTGCGTTTGGTTTATTATCGACCCCTTAAATTATCAGGTTGTTAATATAGCCCAAATCATATCATAGCCAAGAAAGGTGCAAGGGAATTCGGAATTTTGTTGGGGCGCCTGTTCCCACAATAGATTGGGTACATGTCAAATTGATTATAACATAGGTGTCAAATGGTGGCAATACAGTGGCAAAAAAAGGTCACGATGGAGCAGGGTTCGAATCTGCCGCCAAGAGATGAATTGTGATACAGTTTAGAGTTGAGGCTAAAATCCGCCCATTTCTTAGATGTCACCAATTAGCAGGTAGCCATGAAACAAATCGTTGTCATTCATCTTAATCAGGAAACTCATACCGAAACGGTGCGGTTCATGAGCCAGGCGTTGCGTATCCGCCGTCTCGGTTGTGGCGGCGACCCGGAGCGCGCCAAGGCGCTCATTCAAGAACATGACGGACACGTGGACGCGATTGCCCTGGAGGGATTGCCGGCTACCCTGGAACTTGGCCCGGCGCAAAAGCCACACGAGATCGGCACGACCCTAGCCTTCGTAGCGAGCCAGACCCCGGTCGTCGACGGCAGCGGCATTCGTGACGGCCTGGAGCGCTGGGGTGTCATCCTGGCTGACCGGGCCCATCCCGGAATCTTTGCCCATAAGCATATTCTCATGGTCCCCGGCCTGAACCACACCGGACTGGCCCAAGCACTGGAACGCCGCGCGGAGAATTTGCGTTATGGCGATCCGGTCATGTTCTTCGGCTTGCCGTCTGTCCCCCTGGTTGGTTCCCGTACGACCCTCGATCAGGCCGCCGCTCCGACGCTTGACCAGCTCAAAAGTGCTCCCTTCCGCCGCATCCATCCTCAAGCGGGCGAGCCGCGAACCCCTCGTGACGTCGATGCCTTTAAGTGGGCCGATATTCTGGCCGGAGACATCGGGGCCATCCGCCGCTACGCGCCGGCGAGTCTGAAGCGCAAGACGATCGTGGTCGAGTGGGCGACGGAAGAGGACCTGGCCGATCTCCGGGAGCGTGGCGCCACGATTGCTGTCACCATGATGCCGTCCTTGGACGAGGATGAAGATCTCGGCCGCTGGTCGGCGGCCACCATCGAGGCGGTGATGGTCGCCATGCGAGCGGATGTCGACACGCCGCTGACTGAGGATACTTACCTTGACTTGATGGCTAATCTCGACTGGCAGCCGGCTATCCGCTATTTGCAACCGGGCGAGGCGGGCATTAACCGTTTTGCCTTCGTCATCCACCCGCTTAATGTCAAATTTGTTCACGGTCACAAGCTTTTTCGCTGGACCCGCTTCCTACCCGATGATCTGGTCGAATCGTTGGCGGCCTACTTGCAGCCGCTCTACTTATCGCGAATTAGCGGTGGTGTCTCGCCGACCACAGGCCAGCGCATCGAAGGCCATCTCATCTCGTTGGGGGCCACGCCGCGCCAAATGATGAGCCACGGCGAGCGATTCACCTACGACCGGCTGAACAAAGCCACCCGGATCGCCGAGCGCAAAGGCGCACGCATCATGGGGTTAGGAGCCTTTACCAGCGTCGTGGGCGATGCCGGCATCACCGTCGCCCATGAGTCCGATATCGCTATCACCAGTGGCAACAGCCTGACGGTTGCGGCGACCTTGGAGGCGGCCAAGCAGGCGGTCGTCAAAATGGGGGCGACCGATCTGACCCAAGGCAAAGTGATGATCATCGGCGCGACAGGTTCCATTGGCTCGGTTTGTTCCCGCTTGCTGGCCCAGGCCATCCATGATGTTGTCCTGGTTTCCATTGAGCCGGAGCGATTGATCGAACTCAAGCGCATGATTCAGGACGAGACGCCGGGAGCGAAAGTAGTCATCGCCACCCGGGCCGATGAGTACCTTCCGGACTGCGATCTGATCGTGACGGCCACTTCGGCCTTCGGCCAACGCATCGTCGACATCACCAAATGCAAGCCGGGCGCAGTTATCTGTGATGTGGCCCGTCCACCCGATATCAGCAAAGAGGAAGCTGCACTGCGCCCCGATGTGCTGGTGATTGAAAGCGGCGAGGTTCTTATTCCCGGCGACATTGACTTTGGCTATGACATCGGCTTGCCGCCCGGCACGGCCTATGCCTGTCTGGCGGAGACGGCGCTGTTGGCAATGGAAGGCCGGTTTGAAGATTTCACCCTCGGCCGCAACATCAGCATGGAGCGTGTCAAGGAGATCTATCGCCTGTTCAAGAAGCATCAGTTCCAGATAGCCGGGCTGCGATCACACGAGGAATTTGTCACCGACGAGATGGTCGCCGAAAAGCGAGTATTGGCCGACAAGTTGCGGCAGGACACAGCGCTCCTGGAGCTGACACGACAGGAAGCTGCAGCCAGACTGGCCTCGATGCCAGCTTCAGCCAAAGGCGTCAAGGCCAAACGGCGTGTGGGACCGTGGCCGTGGGTTGGCGTGGCCGCCGCCGCCGCCGGGGCCGGCCTGTTGTGGTTGCGCCGCCGGAGCTAATGGCATTTCCGGGATGGTCTTCAGTCCCATCGCGTTTCGTTCTATCTATCACCCACAAACAACCGGCCCATACCGTCATTTTTCACGACTATTTGATGTTTCCCCTCTGATGCCTGTGGCATGATAAGGACCAAGGATTGTCTGCGCGTTGGTGGCGATCCTTACCTGTTCATCGGTTGCCGCACGGAGTCATACTGCCAGAATGCACTTCACAAATGGCCGGTGCGATCCGGCCCCATTCACCCGGAGGGGTAAGACATGTCGCAGGATTCAATATTGACCGAGAGCGCCCGAAAAGTAGCCAGGCTGAGAGTTGTGGCCGTCCTGGCGATTCTGACGATCTTGCTGGCTTTCCTGGGAGGCGCTGCCGCCCAGGACGATGTCGTTATTCCGACCTTCACTATTGAACGGGTCTCCGTGGATGAAAGCGTCTCCATTCTCGCCCAAAACTTTCCGCCGTCTCAGGATTTCGTCGTCACGATGGGCAAGAGCGGCACGTTGGGCATCGGCGGCATACCGGTCGGAGTCACCAACTCCGGTTTCGCAGGTGCATTCTCGGAAGTCTATCTGATTCCCCATGAACTGCGAGGCGAGCGGCAAGTCGCCATTCGCCTGCAAAGCCCGCAGGGCTATTTCAGCTACAACTGGTTCTGGAATAACCTGGCCCAGCCGGCGCCTATCCCCATCCCGTTCATTCAAATTGAGTCTGTCGTTGTCAATGAATCAGTCACCATCCGCACCAGCAACTTCCCGCCGGATCGGGTTTTCACCGTAACCATGGGCCATATGGGCACTCACGGCATCGATGGCATCCCCGTTGGTACCCTGAATTCCGGCATCAACGGCACCATTACCGCCTCCTACCCGATCCCGCAGGCATTGAAGGGTCTTGAACGAATCGCCATTCGCACCCAAAGCCTGCCTCACTTCTCCTATAACTGGTTTAACAACCAGCCGTTCGAAGTGATCGAAACGCCGACATTCCGGATTTGTGGGGTTAATCGCGATGACCTGGTGATCATCCGGACTAATCCGACATTTCAGCCCAATCGCAACTTTGTAGTGATGATGAACTTTATGGGCACTTTAGGCACGGACGGCACTGTCGTCGGCACGTTCAATTCCGGACCAACCGGTGTGGTCACCGCCGCTTTTCCTATCCCCTCGACGATGTGGGCACAGGACAGAATCGCCATCCGTGCCGAGCAAGTGGACGGGCCGTTTTTCAGCTACAACTTCTTCGATAACCTGACGGCTATTTATTGCTCGTCGTAAAGGAGCGGCTGGTCCGGATTAGCCGGATTACACAACTATAGGGAGTTAACTCTGTGAAATCAGGTGTCCGATTGTGCATGGTCTCTGATAGCATAATAAATAAGTCGGGCCGGGTGAGTTAAAGTTCCACCTTTTGTAATCGGGGAATCTCCTCGCTCGGCTGTCTTCGTTAGGTAATCGTCAGGTAAAAGGTCTTGCCCCGCGTCCCCGAACTGGCTATAGTGCCTGAAATGGAATCCCCTGTTTCCCCAACGACCGCTTGGCGGACCGATCCCGGACTCGTGCGCAGTCACAATGAGGATTTTGTGGCTGTCTATGAGCCGGCTACTGCTGAAGACCTGCAACAACACGGCCGTCTCTACATCGTGGCCGACGGCGTGGGCGGAGCTGATGCCGGGGAAGTCGCGAGTCGTTATGCCAGCGAGCGCACCCTGCACCACTATCTGGCGGCCGTTGAAATTGAGAACCGGGGTGAACGGCTGCTGGAGGCCATGCAAGCGGCCAATACCGATCTGCGGCGGTTGGCTTCGGGACGAGACAACAGCCGTCGCATGGCCACGACAATGGTTGCCGCAGTGGTGGGGGACGGCCAAACCTACATCGGTAATGTTGGCGACAGCCGGGCCTATCTCCTGCATAATGGCGAACTGGAACAGATCACCCAGGATCAGAGCCTGGTCGCCCAACTCCTGCAAGAGGGCGCTCTGACGGCCGAGGAGGCTGCCCGGTATCCCTACAAAAATATTATTCTATATAGTATCGGTTCAGAGAAACGCCCCCCGATAGACTTGTATGAAGTCTCTCTCGCGCCGGGCGATTTCTTATTGCTGTGCTCCGATGGGCTGACCCGCCATGTTGGGGATAGTGAGATTCGCGATATTATCGGCCGCGAATCCCCGCAGGAGGCGACGGAGACACTGGTGGGCTTGGCGCGCGAGCGCGGCGGCGAGGATAATATCACGGTGGCCGTCGTCCGGAATGGCGATTCGGCTCTGGCAACAGATGAGCATATTTCCGAACCTGTAGACAAACCGGCCACAGCTGTCGCGATGTCCGGCGTGGAACGCCAGCGAAGCCTCTGGCCGTTTACGATTTTTCTGACCATGATCCTGATTGTACTGATCGTATTGCTTTGGATCGTCATCCAACGCGCAACTATGCTATAGAGTTGTTTATCCCGTAAGCAATACGACGAACTTTTGACTAGGTCGCGTAATCCCCTTAAAATTAGCCCTAAAAGTTAAAAATATGACATCTCCATTACGTATCATACCCTTAGGGGGTGTGGGCGAGATTGGCAAAAACATGACCGTTATCGAATATGAGGACGACATCGTCATCATTGATGCCGGGGTCATGTTTCCTGAGAACGACATGCTGGGCATCGATCTCATCATTCCCGATTTCAACTACCTCCTTGAAGAAAATAGATCTGACAAAATTCGCGCCGTATTAATTACCCACGGCCATGAAGACCACATCGGCGCGCTGTCGCACCTGATGGAAGTGATTCGTGCGCCTATCTATGCCACACCGTTGACATTAGGCCTCATCGAAGGCAAGCTGCGCGAGGCCCGGCGGCTTCATGAAGTCGAACTCGTGTCGTTTCGCGCTGGTGAGACCCTGCAATTCGGCTCCTTTACCGTCGAGCCGTTCCATGTCGCCCATAGCATTCCCGATTGCGTAGGGTTCGGCATCACCACACCTGTCGGCCTGATCGTCCATACCGGCGATTATAAATTCGATCACACGCCGATTGACAATTGGCCGCCGGATTTTGCCAAGCTGGCCGAGTTTTCGCAGCGCGGCGTGTTAGCCCTGTTGGCCGATAGCACGAATGCCGATCGAGCCGGCTGGACAGAGTCGGAAACGAATCTCGCCAAAGGCTTTGAGGAAGTGTTCCGTCATGCACGAGGTCGCATCCTGGTGGCCACTTTCGCCTCGCTGATATCCCGGGTTCAAATCGCGGCCAATGTCGCCCAACAGTTTAACCGCAAGATGGCGATTGCCGGGCGGTCTATGCGCGAAAATGTCAAGATAGCGCGCAGGATGGGATATCTGGATATACCCGACGACATGATCGTTGATCTGGGGCAGGCGGTCAAGATGCCGCCCGGCGAAGTCGTGATCATGGTCACTGGCTCCCAGGGGGAACCGTCAGCCGTCTTGGGCCGTCTGGCCCGCGGCCGCCACAATCAGATCAGCATCCAGGAAGGCGATACGGTGATCTTTTCGGCTCACCCGATTCCCGGGAACGAGGAAGTAGTATACCGGACCATCAACCAGCTCTACCGGCGCGGTGCCACCGTCCTTTATGACAAGATTGCCGATGTCCATGTCTCCGGCCACGCCAGCCGGGAGGAGATGAAACTACTCATTAACCTCATCCGGCCGCGATTCCTCATCCCCATCCACGGCGAGTTGCGCCACCTGAAACTACACGCGGAGATGGGCAAAACATTGGGCATACCTGAAGATCGTGTGGCCGTGGTCGAGAACGGCATGCCCATTGAATTGACGCCTTATAGCCTGACCGTGCTCGATCGATTGCCGGGCGGTTATGTCTTCGTGGACGGCTCCGGCGTTGGAGACATTGGGTGGTCTGAAGTACGCGATCGCGACCGTCTGGCCCAAGCGGGCTATTTCTTCGCGGTTGTGGATATCAACAGCCGGGGAGAACAGGTAGGGAAACCCTATTTGAGCACACACGGTTTCGTAAATGAGAAAGAATCCGCCGAGCTATTGCAGGGCGTCGAGGAAGTTATAGACACTACCCTCCGTAACACCCAGAAAGATGGTCGAAAAGTAACATCCGGGCAGCTGGAACAGGCATTGAATCGCTATCTCTATGACGAAACCCGCAAACGGCCGGTCATTGAAGTGGTCGTTCGCGAATAAGATCTATCGCTCATTTCAACTTCAGGCTCCCAATAATCGAAGCCTGATTTTAACGATAAAGAACGCGCGTGTGGAACGACTGGCGCGGTTTTTCTTTTTCTTCGGCCGGATATCCGATTGTGATGAGACCTTGGGGCTGCCATTCATCAGGTAAGTCCAGCACCTGCTTGACGATCTCCGGACAGAATAGCGGCGCACAGAGCCAGCACGCGCCTAAACCGAACGAGTGAGCGGCCAACATCAGGTTCTGTCCAGCCATGGCGACGCTCTGGACGGCCATGGTCGCCTCATTACAGCAGCGGCGCTCATCCGGATAGACGTCCATATCGGCCAGGGTCAAGCATAACAAGATCAAGAGCGGCGCGCCGGTGATTCGATTGTATGACCGCGCAGCGTCTTTCTCAATAGCTGTGGGTGGCAAACCGTCGGCTGCCAGGTCGTGCCGGAGCTGCGCGCCCATGGCGGCGGCAAGTTGTTCCCTGGTCTCTCGCACTTCGATAACGACAAACCGCCACGGCTGCCGGTTATGGGCTGAGGGTGCCCACGTTGCGGCGGTGAGGAGCTGTGCGACCGTTTCTTCTCTGACCGGGCGATTCTGATAGCGCCGGATTGACCGGCGGGTGCGGAGCACTTCCACAAAATTGTTCATGCCTGGAATTGTATCCCTTGTTGGCCGGGAATGGCCGTTGCTGATGAAATGAAGAAGCCAGTCGGGTGGGCGGGCTTCTTGAAGGAAGAGGAGAAAAAGGAGGACTTATTGATGTTGTCTGATTAAGTCGCTATGATAAACGGCATGTGCAGGTTCGTCATCCAATCCGGTTACAGTGGGTTTGTAAATCTCTTTATAAAAGCTAAACCACACGGCGCTATATGAGCGATAACGCCCAGGACACATGTGAGAACTGCGGGCGGCCCGTGTTACCGAGCGATGTTACCTGCTGGCATTGCGGCTATACCTTACCCGGACGGCCAAAATCCAGGGCCGCCAGTGGTACCGGTGCCTCATCTACCGCCCGGCTATTCGGCGCAGGGCGGCAGTCAAACGACGAGACCGAAGAGGCCGGCGAATACAATTTTCGCGCCATCGCTCTATACGGTACGCTCACCCTGTTCGTCATCATTAGTCTTGGGTTTGTGTTGAGCGCATTGGGGCAGTACCCGACCCTGGTACGGAGCGCAAACCTGGTTTTGGGCAGCGACTGGATAGCGGTGACCGATGCCGATCTCCGCTACACGATCAGCCTGCCCAATTCCTGGCAGTGGCTTGACCTGGCTTATCGCGACCAGGGTTTGATGTTGCCGCAGCTAATTGCCCGGCAGCCTTATATTGATCGCGCTTTGCGCCCCTTGGGCGATGCCGCCGGCGATGTCGAGATACTGGGCATCGCCGTCAATGCCCTGACGCTCGAAGATGTCGATCCCAGGCCGTTTGTGGTCATTGCCCGCAGCGAACGATTACGCAGCCTCTCCCCTCAGGCAGCCCTCGATGAATTGATTGATTACTCTCTGCCAGTATCGGACCAATCGATCAACCGCCGTCTGGCAGGGCAACCTCAGGCGCGGTATAATGTTCTCGATCTGGAACAAGCCTACCAGTGCCGTCACCTGTTTATCACCGGTAGCGAATCAGCCGGTTATCTGGTAGCCGCTTGCGCCCCGCAAGCCCGCTTCGCCATTATACAGCGCGAGTTGAATAACATTCTCGATAGTTTCCAGCTTATCCAACGCTGAATGACTGTATAATCTAATCGTGAGCAGCGAAACTGCGGACGGAGCGATCGAAATTATCGAGCATACAGCCGATTGGGCCCTGCGTGTTAGAGGCCGGGATCAGGCGGAACTCTTTCGCCACGCGGCCCGGGGTATGGCCGTCTTGCTGGTCGGCGAGCGTCCAACGTTTATATCGACGGAAACGCGTTCGATCTCACTGGAATCCTATGATATGGAAGGATTACTGGTTGAGTGGCTGGGCGAACTGGCGTACTGGGCTGAACAAGACGGATTTATCTATCAGGAAATTGAACCGGCCGAATGGACGCCGACATCCATCGCCGGAACAATACACGGCGGATTGAGCGCCGAGCTACAAAAACACATCAAGGCGGTAACCTATCATAACCTGGCTATTCGCCACATCGAGGGTGGTCTGGAAGTTACGATCGTCTTCGATGTGTGATGGGTCACCGGCTTGATACACGGTCGGCAGGGAGTGATCGATGAAAAGCGGTGATTTCAAACGGATTTCGCACTATTTGTATGAGATTCCAAAAGAATACAGGCCTGACATGCGCGTGCCGGCGCGGTTTTACGCTGATGCTGAACTGCTTCAGGCGGCCCTGGATGACAAGAGTCTGGAGCAGTTGGTCAATAGCGCCACCCTGCCGGGTATCGTCGCTTATGCGCTGGCCATGCCTGACGTTCATCAGGGCTATGGTTTCCCCATCGGTGGGGTTGTAGCCACACGTACCCCGGACGGAGTTATATCGCCCGGAGGCGTCGGTTACGATATCAATTGTGGCGTCCGCCTGTTGGGAACTCATTTGCTTTACGAGGACGTCGCCCCCTATCTTGATAATCTGGCGACCCAACTCCAGCGAAACTGCCCCCACGGCGTCGGCCGCGGAGGTGGTATCCGGTTAACGCAGAAGCAAACAGAGACAATCGTCCGCCAGGGAGCTCGCTGGGCGCTGGAGCAAGGATACGCGACCGAAGCCGACCTGGAGCGAACCGAAGAAAAGGGCTGTATATCGGGGGCTGATCCGACCAAGATCAGCGCTCGTGCCTACGAACGGGCGCGCGATCAATTGGGCACGCTGGGCGCCGGCAATCATTTCATCGAGGTCGATGTGGTCGACCAGATATTTGACGAAGTCGCTGCCGAGCGTATGGGTCTGGCTCCCGGCCGCGTGGTTGCGCAAATTCATTGCGGCTCGCGCGGCTTTGGCCATCAGATATGCACCGATTACGTCGCTCGTTTCCAGCACGTCGTGCACCAATATAATATCCAATTGCCGGATCGCGAGCTGGTGTGCGCGCCGCTGGACAGCCCGGAAGGCCAGGACTACCTCGCCGCCATGAAGGGCGCGGCCAACTTCGCTTTTTGCAACCGCCAGGTGCTGACCCACCTCATTCGGCAGAGTTTTGAAGAAGCTTTAGGCGGCCGGGTGGACAACGACCATGTTTTTCAGATTTACGACATTGCCCACAACATGGCCAAGATCGAAGAACACGAAGTCGACGGTCGCCGGGTTGAAGTATGTGTCCATCGTAAGGGAGCCACGCGCGCTTTTGGTCCCGGCTCGCCGCTTCTGCCGGACGTGTATCGCGATATCGGACAACCGGTTCTTGTCCCCGGTTCGATGGGTACGGCCAGCTGGGTGCTGGTCGGTACGGAAGGGTCGATGGCCCAAACCTTCGGCTCCACCTGCCACGGCGCGGGACGTACCATGAGCCGGTCGAAAGCCAAGAAACAAGTGCAGGGCGGCGACTTGCGCCGCGAACTGGAAGAGCAAGGTATTCGAGTCAGGGCCGGCAGTTTGGCCGGGCTGGCCGAAGAAGCCCCCATGGCTTACAAGGATGTTGACCAGGTGATAGAGATTGTCCATGGTGCAGGTATCGCCCGAAAAGTAGCCCGAATCGTGCCCATAGCCGTGGTGAAAGGGTGAAGTCATAGCAGGTTAACATGACAGACGCCGTTCATCCGACGGGAAAAACACTGTCAGTTACACGACTGATTCGCAGAATTCAAGGCCACCGGCAATTTGCCTCGCCTCAGAAAGCGCTTATTTTGCAACCTTGCTGTCTGGGACGGGTCATGCAAACGACGCCGTTGCTGGCGGCTCTCAGCCAATCCTTTCCCACGGCCCGATTCGATTGGGCGGTCAGCGACTGGGCCCGTCCGGCTGTATCCAACAATCCTCGCCTTACCAGGATCCTGTTAACCGGAGCAGGAGATATCGAACAGAATACGCCGGCCGAGAATCGCGTCCTTCAGGAAAGAATGCGCCGAGAGGGCTATGACACCTGCTTCATCCCTTACTGGTCCGATAAACTAGAAGAACTAGCCCGACGGGCCGGCATTCCTCAACGGATTAGCTTGAATACGCGTGGACTGGATCATGAGGCAATCGAGCGGCGGCTGGCGCTTTCTTTTCTCGCGATGGCCGGACTTGTCGGTGTCGATCAGGCGGTCATTCAGGAGGCCGAGATGGAATTTGACCCACCCGATCGCGACCGCACAACTGTTACTCGCTGGCTAGTCGAAGAGTATGACTGGTTAGGTGACACACCCCTAGTCATTTTACATCCTGGTGGCGGTGACAACCCGGAAGAGATTGACCTTAACAAACGATGGCCAGGTGAACGCTTGGCTCGCTTGGTGAATTATCTGATCAAGAATCACCAAGCCAGGGTGGTGTTGGTGGGAACAGCCGAGGAACACAGCCTGGCAGCCCAGATCACCGGCATGGTCTCTTTTCCGGTTATTAATCGGGCGGGCAAAATCGGATTGGGCGAGTTAGGGGCGTTGTGCGAGTTGGCCGCGCTTTATGTCGGATATGATTCCGGCTCAACCCACATCGCCGCGGCCACCGGTTGCCCCACGCTTGTTATTTACGGTCCGACAAACCCGGCCATACACGGGCCTCATATGGTTAACGGTCGGGTCATTACCTTATGGCATCCCTATGATGGCGAGTTCTCCTGGCAAAACGGTGTGACCCTTGATGAAGCAGTCGAGGCGGCCGAAGCCTTGCTGGCCATGCCTTCGTAGACCACTGGCTCTCCCGGCCAAGTTCAGCTCGTTATGTCGCCGGCCGCGGAGTCGGCCAGCCTGGCTTCCAGAGTTTTGAGCGCCTGCTCCAGTTGCGTACTGCGATAGGTAGCCGCGACGTCGCCATGGGTGCGTTCCAGCACCGCTCTTAAGGCATCGGTTCGTCGCCGCAAGCCACTGGTGATCTGATCGGCAAAATCAAAAGTGACCAGCGTGCTGTAGATATGGTCCATGCTATCGAGCAGCCGCTCCGTCTCCGGGCTGTATCCCTGGCGCGTCAGGTCGAGAATGCGACGCCGTAACTCGCTGGCGGCCTCGGCCAGACCATTGAGCCAGGTGTTATACTCTGCACCCAACATCTCCGGTGACGGCAAGGGCTGGTCTCGCACCAAAGCATAGACCAGATTAGCTTCTACAAATTCTTTGACAGCATCTTGGGTATAGCCAGCGTGATATAGGGCTGGATATTCGCGCACACCAGCCACCAAATCCTCTGTCGCTTGTCGGGCATCAGCTAACAAAGTCTCGGCCATGTCCCATTCTTCGCGGTGGATGGCCCGGATGGAGCGAGCGCAAAGCGCGATAAGACTGCGCGAGCGCTGGTAAGCCTGATCCCGCGCTGTGTCAACCTGCTCCATGTAGCGTCGTATCGTCTCGGCCGTCTGATCAAGCTGATCCATCAGGTTTATCCTCATCATCGCCGCCTTCGTGTGGAAAGCTGAAGAAATCATCGGCCAGATTGGTGCGTTGTGGAATACGTATCTCGCCGAACTGGCGCTCAAAATTGGCTACGTTTTGGGCCAGCGCCGCCTGAAGCAGCTTGGCGTGAATCGGACTCAGAATGATCCGCGCCGTAATTGTGCCCCGCGGCATGCGTGGTAAAACCTGGGCAAAATCGATCACGACCTCGGCCGGTGTGTAGTTAATGAAAGCGACATTGGCGTAAGTAGCCCTCAAATCCTTGGGCATATCGATAGTGATGCGGGTCTGAGCTTTTTTCGGTTGCTCGGGCTGTTCGGGCTTGTTGTCAGTCATAGGTTCTCCTCATACAGTCTCAGTTACTTTTCGAATGGCTCGCGGCGCGTCGATATTAAAGTCGCGGGCGTGGGCCAGGTGCATGGCCAGAAGTTGGCCGGGAATGATGGCTGTGATAGGTGACAACCACTCCGGCACAGTCGCCGGCAAATGCAACGGAATGCGAGCCAATTCGAGCAGTGCACTCTCGTCGCTGATAGCGATCACCTCCGCTTGTCGCTCGCGTAATGTCCGGATGAAATCTGTCGCTTCGGCGGCCATCACCCCTTGAGGCGCGATCACAACCACCGGGAACCCCGGCTCGATCATCGCCAGCGGGCCGTGCAGGAAATCGGCGCTGCTGTAGGGCTCAACGATGGTATAGGTTAATTCTTTCAGTTTGAGAGCCATTTCAAAGGCCGTCGCGTAGTTAAAGCCACGGCCGATAACCACGCAGCGCTGCATATAGCGATAACGCGGTGCCACTGCGGCGATGGATTCGTTCATAGCCAGTGACGCTGCCACAGCTTCGGGTATAGCTCGCAGCGCGTGGTGCTGCTCGTCCGATTGGCTGAGTGAAGCACTGATAAGCGCGACAGCAGCCAACTCGGCGGTGTAGGTTTTGGTTGCCGCGACAGCGTGTTCCTCGCCGGCCTGGAGGTTAATGACCACATCGCCCTCGGCGGCCAGCGGTGAGTCCGGCCGGTTGGTTAGCACCGCCGTGAGCGCGCCTTGATGGCGGGCTTCCGCCACTACGGAAACGATGTCGGGACTTTTGCCGCTCTGGCTGATCCCCAACACAAGGGCATGACCGAAGCGCGGCGGGCGGGCGTAAATCGAGACCAGGCTAGGCGCGGCCAGGCCGACTGACAAGCCGTTCATCGCTCCTAGAACATATTGCGCGTATCGCCCGGCGTTGTCACTGGTGCCCCGGGCGGCGATAATGACATGATCGATGTTGCGCTCCCGAATCAGATCGGCCAGCGCGCGGGCGTTTTCACCTTCTTTATCCAGCAGCCGCTGCAAAACGGCTGGTTGTTCGTGAATTTCCCGATAGAGGTAAGTATCAATAATTTTTAGCATTGTGGAATTTTTACGGGTGCTAGATAGATTGTAGCCTTTCCTCCGCAAGCAGTAAACTCACGTTCTTGAGTTGCAGGGCGGAGCGGGTGGAGCGTTGACAGTCCTGATTCAAAATCACCTGATTGTAGATTTGAGTCCAATATTCGGAACCTGATAAATGGATTCACCACCGATGAAGGTTTCGACGACCTGCAGGTCCGGTGTCAGCAACACCAGATCAGCATTCAGCCCGGGGGCGATCCGGCCAATACTGGTTTCGAGCCCCAAGAGGCGAGCAGGGGTCGTCGTTATCGTCGCCAGCGCTTCATCCAACGGCGCCCTGGTGAACGAGATGTAAGCGCGCAGTATGGCGTCCAGCGACAGCAGGCAACCGGCCAGCGTCCCGTCGGCCAGCCGGGCGGAACGCTCATCAACCACAACTTGGTAATCACCCAGCAGATAATCGCCTGGGTCCATGCCCATCGCGGCCATGGCGTCGGTAACCAGATTAAGCCGGTCAGGTCCGGCGATGTGCCGGACCAGGTTGACCAGCGCCGGGTGTACGTGAAGACCGTCGGGAATAAGGCCGATGGTCACGCGGTCATCGACCAGAGACGCGGCCGCCAATCCCGGCTCGCGATGGTGGAGAGGGGGCATGGCGTTAAATAGATGGGTGGCATAGCGTGCCCCGGCTTCGATGCCGGCCACCGCTTCGTCATAGGTCGCCAGGGAATGCCCGCTGCTGACGAGGATCCCACGGCGGGCCAATTCGCCAATGGTCTCTAGCGCCCAGGGTAATTCCGGGGCCATCGTCACCAGCCGGACCTGGTTCTCAACCGACCATCCGTTGATATCCGACAGAGATGGATAGCGCAGGTAAGCCGGGTTGTGCGCGCCTTTTTTACCCGGATTTAGGAAGGGCCCTTCCAGATGGAGACCGATGGGTTGAGCGCCTCGCCAACCGGCCGGCGGCCCAGTGGTTAAGACGTCCCGGGCTGTCCGGACCTTTTCCAAAGGTGAGGTGATAATGGTCGGCAGGAACCCGGTCACGCCAAATCGCGGTAACTCCGCGGCAACCTGCCAGATGGTGGATGGGTCGGCCGTGAAATCGTGCCCGAAACCTCCGTTGATTTGCAGATCGAGGAAACCGGGCGCCAGGATCAATCCTTGGGCGTCGCATAACTCAATTCCGGGCGGCAATGTTTGACTGGCCGGGCCTATCTCGACTATTCGATGGTCTTCAATCACCACAAATCCATTATCAATCACCTTCCCCGGCGTGTAGATCGTGGCATTACAAATGGCGAACATGGCGCCCTACCCCCTTTCTTAAGCAGTCACTTTGACCGGTAGTTGTCCGGTAGGGTTGAATGTGCCGAATAACGCTCCCGCCAGAGAGTCGAGCGATGGCGCATGGATACTGTACGTACTTAAAAAAGTGCCGGCCTCGGGGTAAGCCTCAATATCGTAGGGCGTGCGTAGCGCCACGGTGATCGCGGAGATACCGGTCGCCAACAGTGCCGAAGCCAGGCGCGCCTGTTCGGGCTGCATGGAGGCGTTGATCGTTCCGATGATCAGCAAATCATAGCCGTCGACCTGGTCGATGATGGCCGCAATTTCGCTCTCTGTTGGTAGATGGCTGGTAATGAACTCGTCTACTCTCGGGTGGTAGTGTCGAAGCGCGGCGGCCAATGCTGGTCGGATTGTCTCCGACGTGTCGGCCGGGGTCAGGTTTTTAGGCTGGGGCATGATGGCCGCGATACGCGCATCCGGCGATAGTTGCAAAGGTAGCAGACCGTCGCGGTCTCGTACCAGGGTGATCGAACGGTGAGCCAGTTCCTGCTCCAATTGCCGGTGTTCGGTGCAATTGACCACATCGAGATCGGGCTGAGGCTGGGCGGCCGCCCATTGCTTGAGGGCCAAAATGCGCTCCACCGATGCGGTTAAATGGCGCTCATCGATCAGCTCTCTCGTACAGGCCAGGTTTAGCCCGGCATAAATGCGCTCCTGCACCGATTCATCCAGCATTAGCAGCATCAGGTCGACGCCGGCGCGAACGGCAGCGATCACATCGATTATCTGCCCCGCGCCTTGAGTGATCGCCCCCATGTCCAGGGCATCGGTAATAATGACCCCTTCGAACCCCATTTCCTCTCGGGCAAAATCGTGCATCACCCGGCGAGCCACGGTGGCGGGATAAGCTGCTGTACCGGTCAGAGCGGGAATGGCGAAATGGCCGGTCATGAGGAGCTTCGCCCCGGCGTCGATGCCGGCCTTAAAGGGTGGGAATTCAATCTGGTCCAGCCGTTCCCGGCTGTGGGCGATGACCGGCATTTTGAAGTGGGAATCAACTGAGGATTCGCCTTTGCCGGGGAAATGCTTCAGCGTCGCGGCTACCCCGGCCGATTGCAGACCTTCTACCAGGGCTGCGCCAAGCAACCCCGCCAGTTGGGGATCATCGCTAAAGGAGCGAATTCCAAGGGACGGGTTATACGGATTGGTATTCAGGTCTAGCACCGGCCCATAATTGATGTTAGCGCCTAACGCCGCCATTTCCAGGCCGATCGCGCGGCCGACACGCCGGGCTAGTTCCGGATCGCGGGTCGCGCCCAAAGCCATGTTACCCGCAAATTGGGTCGTACCTGCGCCCATGGCCGTCAATTGCCCCCCTTCCTGATCGACGGCGATCAACAAGGGCGCTTGACCAGACGCATGTGCGGCGCGTTGCAAGGCGGCATTTAATTCGCGCACCTGAGCGGGGGTATCATAGTTATAAGCCCGGAACAGGGTAAAACCGCCAACCCGGCGAGTGGCGATCCAGTCGAGGATGCGTGCCGGGGGGAGTAGACCCTCAAAGGCAAGCATCAGTTTGTAACCAACTTGTTCTTCGTGTAAGTGTGTCATGGGTATGGGGAAAGGGTTGCACCTCGGCGGTGCAACCCTTTTGAATTTAATTGTTAGTCAGGTTTACTGAGGCCAGGACGCGTCAATTTCGTCCAGGGCAGTGTCGAGATCAGTCGAACCGCTGATCCAGTCGGTCATGGCCTTCCAGAATGAACCGGCACCAACTTCGGCGGGCATCAGGTCAGATGCATCGAAGCGCACGCTGGTCGCGTCCAATAACAATTCAGCCACCTTGCGGTCAACGTAGGTAGTATACCAGTCCAGTTCAGCGTCCTTGTGGGGTGAAAGTGTGCCACCGGAGCGGACCCAACCTTCAACACCTTCGGCGCGGCTGAAGAACTCCATCAACGCGCGAACCTCCGGGCGATCATTGAACATGACCATCAAGTCACCGGCTACCAGCGCCGGGCGGCCGAGGCTTTCATCGATGGGCGGCAGGTAGAAGAAATCATAGTCTTCACCGGCGACCAGCGATTCGTCGCCGAAGAACCCGGTGATCCAGGCTGCCTGCGAGTGTAACCAGCAACCGGGCGGATCCTCGAACATGGGCACGGGGGAATCGCCGATGAAGGTCGATACAATGGACGGCACGCCGCCGTAGACATACTCATCATTGAGCCAGATTTCAGACATCTTCTCGGCCGCGGCTTTCACTTCAGGCGAGGCAAAGGGCAATTCGCCTTCCACCCAGGCGTCGTAGTTCTCCAACGAGGTGGTCCGCAGCATGATATTCTCCATCCAGTCGGTGACAACCCAACCGGTGGCTGGACCGGACTCGATGCCGATACACCAGGCCGGATCACCATCGGCGGCGATTTCTTCCGTCAGGGCAACCATCTCATCCCAGGTCTCCGGAATTTCGTAGCCGGCTTCTTCGAAGGCCTTCTTGTTGTAGAAGACCATGCTCTTGGCCGCAGCCCGTTGCCAGACTCCAGTGATGATCTCGTTGCCCTCATCGTCGGGCATAGTGGACATGTCAATCCAACTGTCGATGTAGGTCTCCTGCAGCTTCTCGCGCGGCAGGAAGGCGCTCACGTCGATCAGTTCGCCGGCCGAGGCGAAGCGAGCGGCCATACCCGGCTGGGAGATGTTAGCGATATCCGGTGGCGCGCCGCCGTCTACGGCGACATTGATCTGCGTCTCAAATTCGCGCGAGCCTTCGTAGACGACATCGATGCCGGTCGCCTCCTCAAAAGGAGCCAGCGCCTGTTCCATCTTGATCGCTTCCTCATCGACCATAACACCCCAAACCGTTACGGTTGATCCGGCAAATTCACCGGCTTTGGCACGTTCCAGGTAATTTCCTTCGGCGGTCATATCCTCGACGGCCACTTCTAAGGTCGGGGCAATCTCTTCGACGGCCGCTTCCAGGGTTGGGGCGATATCCTCAACAGCCGCTTGAATGGTCGGGGCCACTTGCTCGGCGGTTGTGCCGTTGCATGCGACCATCAGACCGGCCAGAGCTATTACAACGATAATCAAAAGTAAACGTTTCATCTCTTTCCTCCACAATTTGGGTGAACTTCACAATCCTGCAAATTCAAATTCAAACGGTTTCATTCAATAAACCAACGGTCATGCCTCTCTTCTCATCTTCTCTATCCTTGTCACCTCCAGCCGGATAATCCGGAATTGCATCGGGCGCGATCAGCACAGCGCCTATGAGCCCGGCATTGTAATTAGGTGGAACCACGCTGATAAGCCCATCCGGTAACATGGTGGCGGCCAAAGCGGAGTCAGCGCGCATGTCTGCCAACGCTTTTTTCAGCGGTTTCTCGAATCCATCGCCGGCCCGCGTGACGCCACCACCGAGGACGACCTTTTCAACATCGTAGGTCATCACCAATAAATAAACAGCCCGAGCCAGAAAAAAAGAGGCTCTGTCGACTACGTGGCGCGCCAGAGAGTCGCCCTGAATCGCCAGCGCGTACACAGCCTCGGTGGTCAGTGGTTGTCCGTCGTCGGGGAATACCCCGGCGGCATAGGCGGCGATAGCCGGTCCGGCGGCAACAGCCTCCAGACAGCCATAAGCACCGCAGAGGCACCGCGGCCCGGCCGGGTCAACGGAGATATGGCCGATTTCACCGGCCATATCATGCGCGCCACGATAGAGACGGCCGTCGAGCACCAATCCGGCGGCGATGCCTGTGCCGATGCTCAGATAGGCCAGGCTTCTGACAGGCTCCGTGTCCTGCACCCAGTGAAAGGCGCCCCACGCGGCGGCACGTACGTCGTTTTCCAGCGTCACAGGTACTCCCAGGGCTGAGCCTAACGCGGCGGCGAGCGGGTATGGACCGGACAGATTCAGGTTAACGGCCAGCCGGACGCTGCCGTGTTGCGGGTCGACTTGTCCCGGCACGCCGACACCGGCGCCTATCAGGTCAGATCGTGTTGTGCCGGCCTCCAATAAGGCGAGGTCTACGGTTTCCGCGACGCATTCCACCAATCGCTCAGGCGTGCTGATATCGGTCGGCCGAACAACTTCAGACAGATGACAACCAGTGTCATCGACGATGAGAGCGGCGGTCTTGGTCCCGCCGATATCCAATCCGGCGCGCAATCTCATATGATCCCCAGTTCCCGCTGCAGGATGAGGGCCGAGCAGCCCAGGATAATGCTGTTCTCGGCCTGATCAGCGTCTAAAGTGGTATATTGAACGCGTGCCGTCGACGCCATCGACGGCAACACTCGCTGATGCATTTCGGCAACAACCGCATCTAGAAGGATATCGCCCAGTTCAGCGATCTGGCCAGTCAGTACGATGTTGTCGA
>JAWOHK010000118.1:0-4756 GCA_046485205.1 Chloroflexota bacterium
GAAAAGCAACTCGAGAGTGGATTTCCGGATGTTCTGTTACCGGTTTGCAGCAGGCACCGGCTCTCTTAAAACAGGGGCTTCCGTACTTATCTCTTTCTTCGTTGTTCGGAAAATATCAAGCGCATTATAGCTTGCGGCTAAGTTGATGTCAACGCGCAGGCGATTTCAGCCGCAACCCGGCCGTTGTTCTGCAACAAAGCAGTATTGGCCACCATACTGCGACCATTGGTGATTTCCACGACACGGCGGAGTAACCATGGCGTGGCGGCTGATCCATGAATCCCTTGCTCATCTGCCTCTCGGGCTGCTTGGGCTGCGGCGGCCTCTGCTTCCTCCGGATCCATGCAATCTTCCTCCGGAGCTGGGACGGTGATCAGTGTCCCACTGGAGATACCCAACCGGTGACGAGCCCTAATCAAGGCGGCCACCGCCTCCGGGGTATCGAGTCGAACATCAACCGGCAAACCGCAACTTCGGGCAAAGAATGCCGGGAGCTCGTTCGTTCCATAACCGACAACGGCGACTCCTTCCGTTTCCAGGACCTCGCGGGTGGCCGGCAGGTCGAGAATAGATTTGGCACCGCTACTGACTACCGTCACCGGAGTTTGCCCTAATTCGCGCAGGTCGGCGCTAATATCGAATGGGTGGCCCCGGTGAACACCACCGATACCACCGGTCGCAAACATCTCGATGCCAGCCAGGTGGGCGATAAGCATGGTTCCGGCGACGGTCGTTGCTCCGTCTTCACCGGCCGCGACGGCGATGGGAATATCTCGACGGCTGCATTTGCGTACCGTATTTTGTCCCGCCTGCCGCCCCAGGCGGTCGATTTCCTCCGTGGATAGCCCGCACCAAATGCGCCCTTTGAGTATCGCTATGGTGGCCGGAACCGCGCCACCGGATCGCACGGCCGCTTCCATCGCCAATGCCGTCTCGATATTTTGTGGGTAGGGTAGGCCGTGGGTGATGACTGTGCTCTCAAGGGCGACTATCGGGTCACCTTGGTTGATCGCTGTTTTGACTTCAGATGAGAAATGGATCATTTCGTGCATGATCAACGATTGTAACATGAGGCAGGTCGATTCACTTACCGGGCGACAAAATGACCTATCCTACAAGGAAGTGGTTGATTGTTGCACCGGTTGTTCCCCCGTTTGGGTTATGAGCATTAGCTTCAAATGGATCAATACGGTTTGCCGACGGCTTGAGCCATCTCTAAAATTGCTTTATTAGCAAATTCTTGAAACCCTCGTTATCTTGATCATCTATGACCTCTAATCCTTTTAAGAACTCCAGCGAAGCCGGATGTAGGATAACTTATGTAAACTTTGTAAAATCAAATTTGTTTATTCTACTAATATTGAGTCTCTTCGTGAGTGGTTGCGGCCTTGACCTGGCAAACCCTCCACGGTTAGCGACTGCCACCGCCCGGGCCGCAGTCGTTCCCGCCCAACCGTCGGACACAATAGTCATTCCAGCGCCAACAGGTACACCAGACCTTGGGGGAGTTGCAGTTCCTCCGGCTGAGATTCAAGAAGCAGTAGTTGAATCTTTGACTGTATGGGTTAATGAGTCGTCCCTCGAACACCGCGAAGTACTGGATGAAATGGCGGCCGAATTTTCGACGCGGTCAGGAGCTGACGTGGCCATCCAACTGGTTTCGCCGGCTTTATTGCCACAACTCGTCAACACAGCCGTCCTGTCTGACACGTTACCCGACGTCATACTTCATCCTCTGGAATACACGGCCGGATGGGTTCAGGAAGGTATTCTCGATCCGGCGGCCGCGGCGGCGGTAGTTAGTGACCTCGGTGTCGAGACTTTTGATTCAGGCGCGATCGATCTTATTTCGAACAATGGGCGACCGTCGGCCATTCCAGTCGACGGATACTATCAATTGTTGCTTTATCGAGCTGATTGGTTCCGGGACCTAAATTTGGCTTCACCGGATACATTTGAAGCTATGCAGATCGCTTCTGAACAAATTTTTGATCCGGAACAAGTGATTTCCGGCTTGGTGATCCCCACCGAGTCTAATCTGGTGACGACGCATCAGGCGTTTGAGCATATGGCCCTGGCCAATAATTGCCGGCTTATTGACGAATCGGGCGAGGTCATTCTTCTGGTCCCAGAGTGTGAAGCTGCCATCGACCATTATTTCACGATGATCAATCGCTTCAGCCCGCCTGGTGTCCAGACTGATACCAGCGCGATCAACGCTCTCCTGGAAGGACGAACAGGCCTGATCATGACTTCCCCAGCCATCCTGCCGCAGTTAGCCGGACTGGATCCGGCCAAACAACCGACCTGTCCTGAATGCGTCACCGGAAGCGATGGGATTAATTATTTGGCTCGCAACACCGGCATCGTAACTGCCTTTGAGGGAGATACCGCCGGCGCCGAACCGGCAGCGTTTGGGAATATCCGCAATTTGGGCATAACGACTGCCGCCGCCGACCTGGATATAGCTCAGGCGTTTGCCAGCTATTGGCTGACGGAAGGTTACGAGAAATGGTTGGCTGTCGATTCCGAGCGAAAAGTTCCCATGAGGCTTGGGACGGCGGAAAACCCAAGCCAGTTTATCGGCGTCTGGGGTAATAATCCGCTGAATGATAATAGCTTGAGTTTATCCGATATTTATGGTGAGGAGACTGTTGCCCTGTTGCGAGACGGCATTGCCTCTACGCCACGTTGGGGGATGCGGGAAGGACACGGTTCGTTGATGACCAGATTGTATGACGAACTTACCTTTTCCATCGTCCTGCAGGAAATGTTAAGCGGTTACTTTAACACGGAGACAACACTCCGGGAAGCCTATCGTAGGGTAATCGATCTCATCCCCAACTACACCTTTCCGGTCGATATAGACGAAGATTCGCTGGCTCCTTGATCTTTTGTGGCTCCTACCCAAGACTTTGAAATACCGCGAAAAGCCGTTAATGGGTGGCAGCGGGTACGTATCACGTATTTTTCACCACTCCTGAAATAATCACCTTCCCGACTTCCTGTTTTAGGAAGAGTTGGTTTTGGAGTATAATTATCTTAAGATAAGTAGAGGATTATGTCACACAGGAAAAGTAGGACAAGATTCAGCACAACGAAACTATATCGGCCACCTGTCCCCAATGACTACGTACCGCGCCCTCGCCTGGAAAAACGACTCAATTACATTACCCAACAGCCGCTGACTTTGATTTCGGCTCCTGCAGGCTATGGAAAAACAACATCCGTGGTTGCCTGGCTGGAGGGATGCGGGCACCAGTCGGCCTGGCTCTCGATAGATGAATCGGATAATGATCTTTCCGTGTTCCTGAGTTACTTCCTCGGCGCGTTACGTAGAACCCTACCCACTTTTGGCGCGGAACTGGACAGAATGGTGCGAGGGACATCCTCGCCCTCTGCGAAGTCGTTTGTCAACTCGCTGAATGCCGAGCTTGATAACCTCGAAGAAGACATCATCCTCGCTCTGGATGACTTCCATGAAATTCATAATGATTCCGTCTTAGATCTTTTTCGACAGTTGATGACCCATCCGCACCCAGCCTTGCATCTCGTATTAGTGACCCGGCGCGATCCAAGATTACCGCTGAATACCTGGCGAGCACGCACTCAATTGGTGGAAATCCGAGCCAGGGATCTTCGCTTCAATTTGGAGGAAACGAGAAATTTCCTTACCAGAGCATCAGCCGCCCCCCTTAGCGATAAAATCATCTCCAGTTTATATTTCAATACCGAAGGGTGGGCAGTCGGATTGCGACTCGCAGTTCTGTCCGTCGCTAATAGAGAAAATGTTGAGGATCTTGCTAATGCGGACGGTTCCAAGAGCCACCAAATTCTCGATTACCTGAGCGAGCAGGTCATCTCCGATTTGCCTGTTGCCAAACAAAGGTTTTTGATCCAATCGTCGATCCTCGATCGGTTCTCGGCATCTCTTTGTGAAGCAATCATTTCCACATCGGAATCTTCCCTCGATGGACAGGCGATGTTAAAGGAATTAAATGATGCGAACCTTTTCATTACTCCCCTGAGTGATGATCAAGAATGGTTCCGTTATCACCATTTGTTCAGGGATCTTCTCCGCGGCCGGCTGAGGAAAGAGTATTCAACCGAAGAGGTAGCATCTTTACAGTTAAGGGCATGTCAATGGTTTTTGGCCGCCGGTTTTGTGGATGAGGCAGTCTACTACGCTCTGGCTGCGGGTGAAGTTGGCACGGCCGTCGAATTGGTGGCGGCAAACCGGCATAACTTGCTCAATCAAGAACGTTTGTTTCATCTAGACCGATGGATCGGAATGTTTACGGAACCGGTCATCAATTCGTCACCGGATTTATTATTAACCAAAGCGTGGTTTGCCTGGGTGGTGCGAAACAATATAATCGAACTCACGCTATTAAGCGATCAGATTGAAAAATCGATCGGGCAACTTGACCTCGAACCGGCTCAGGCCAGACTGTTGACGGCTGAAAATGCTGTTTTGCGGGGAATTGCCAACTATTACCTACTTGATGCGGAAGCTTCGATTGCGAATTGCCGGCGCGCTTTGGAAGTCTTGCCTGAGAGATATTACCTTGCTCGAAGCTATGCCTGGCTTTACCATGCCGTTTCCCAGCAGATCTTAGGTGACTTGCCGGGCGCGTTTGAAACGTTACGGAACGGCCAGCGCGAAGATTTGGCTTATTCGGAACGGCCGCGCGGACGGAGTATGGGTGCTGCCGGTTTCATTTATTGGATGAAGGGCGATCTGTCCGGTTTGAAG
>JAWOHK010000278.1:0-38915 GCA_046485205.1 Chloroflexota bacterium
CATTCATAACCGGGTAATGACCGATGATGAAGCGCAGGACTGGCTGAAACAAAAGGTCGGGCGCTATGCCGGCACGAGCACCGAGACTGTCAATGGTTATTCTGCGTCCTTGTCGCCGCGTGAAATGGAAATTCTGGGATATGTGACGCATGGCATCAGCAACAAGGACATTGCCAGCCAGTTGGGTATCAGCCAACAGACCGTTAAAAATCATATGACAGCTATCCTGCGGAAATTGCAGGTTGATGATCGCACCCAGGCTGCGATATATGCTTTACGCCATGGCTGGGTCCGGTTGGAGGGGCAATAGAGCGAAGAAACGAGCCGGTTCAGTGGGATGTTGCATCGAGACTACCGACTTGTGGTGGAGGATTGAGAATATGCGCTTCCGAAGAGGCGAAGAAGGACAGGGGCTGGTTGAATACGCGCTGGTTCTTGTCCTGGTAGCAGTGGTTGTTATTGCCATTCTAGCCCTGTTGGGGCCGTTCATCAACGACTGGATAACCGGCGCTTTAGAATGGCTTGAGCAGGTTCTAGACACCTAAAACCAATGGCGGTTATTCAAGTTGGGGAGCGGTAAATTTTGTCAGACGTTAAGAGCGATCTCCCATCGCGAAAGACGACAAGCCTTCAAGATTTGCGAATAAGGCGGGATTCTCCTATAGCCGATTCGCGAAATGCCTTCGTTGAGCTAAAAAAACAGTTAAGAGACGAAATAGTGGCCCAAGCGGCTCAAGCCGATCCCGAGATCGATCTCTCGGATCGGTCGCAGGTGCGCCCCCTTGCCCATGATTGTCTCAACGATCTCCTGGAGAAACGAGGCGTTGTCTTGAACAAGAATGAGAAACGACAACTCCTCGATGAACTGGTAGCTGATTTGATGGCAAGCCGGACCTAATGGAAATGACGCATACCACACCCGGGGTTTTGAGCAGGCAGGTACTCCGGTTTATTCTTGATGTCTTATTTCCGCCAGTCTGTGCCCGGTGTCGGTGCGTTGGTGTTGTTCTGTGTCACACATGTTCGGCCGGCCTCATCAGAGTCACCGGGCCAATGTGTGCGCGCTGCGGGTGTCAACTCGAACAGCACGAGAAGACCGGGCCAACGTTAGAATGCGCGTCATGTCATCGCAGTTATTCCCCGCTCGATCAAATGCGAGCCTCGTTATTCTATGTTGAGCCGACCAACTCGCTTATACATCGATTTAAATATGAGGGTTATTTTTCATTGGGCGGGATGTTTGCCGAGCTCATGGCCGAGAGCTGGCCTGAATGGCGAACCCCTCCGGACTTGGTTGTGCCCATCCCCCTTCACAAAAAAAGACAGCGTTATCGTGGTTATAACCAATCGGCGCTGATAGCCCGACCTTTAGCTATAGCGCGAGGCCTGGACTACAACGACACGCTATTGCTGCGGGTGCGCCATACCGCTCCGCAGGTTGGTCTGGGCCCGGATGAGAGAAGGTTGAATGTGCATGAAGCGTTTGAAGCGACTGCTGACGCACAGGGCCGTCACATTTTATTAATCGACGATGTATTGACTACCGGCGCGACGATGCGATCGGCCGCCGAGACCCTGTTGTCCAGAGGCGCGGCATCGGTTTCCGCTTATTGTTTGGCGCGAGTTTCCTAGTCATGCGATAATAACGGTTCACGGGGACAATACCAGCCGACGGACTTCCAATTACGCATCCAATACTTTTGACAGGAGAAGGAAAGGTCATATGGAACTACAAATCCTTGCCAACAACATGGAATTGACGCCTCGTTTACGTGACTATGTCGAGAAGAAAACAGCGCGTCTTGATCGCTACCTGCCCAATCTTTCCACCATTCAGGTTGAATTGGCGATGGAAAACACGCGTAGCGCCGTCCAGCGTCATGTCGCCGAAATAACGATTCGTGATGAGCGTGGGACAATATTGCGGGCGGAAGAGCGCAATAGTGACATGTTCGCCGCCGTTGACGCGGTCGTGGACAAACTTTACCGGCAAATTGAGCGCTATCGCGGCAAACGCAAACGAAAGACCCGCGGCAAGGGCGAGGAAATGGACCTCGGCGAGCCACTGCCGATTGAAGGTGATGTCCTGGAAGATGATGATCAGCCCATCGTGCGCCACAAGCGGTTCGCGCTTCATCCGATGTCACCGGAAGAGGCTGTCGACCAAATGGAATTGCTCGGCCATGATTTCTATGTCTTTTTCAATCAGGAAGAAGAAGCTGTCAACGTTCTCTACCGGCGGCGGGATGGGACATTTGGATTGCTTCAGCCGGAAATGGGATAAAGACGACCAGACCACCTTATTGAATGTATGGCTCATATCCTAATCGTCTGTACAGCTAACATTTGCCGGTCGCCTGTCGTGGCGGCTTTGCTTCGCGACCGTCTGCAAAAACGGGGACTCAATGATTGGCAAGTGGGATCATCCGGGACCTGGGCGATAAATCCGCGCGGCGCTTCGCAAAACAGCATCGACGTCATGAGTCGCCGTGGTTTGGACATCAACAACCATCGAGCGACAATGATCAAAGAAGCCTATGTGCGCTATGCTGATCTGGTTTTAACTATGGAAATCGGCCATGCCGAAGCCTTGCGGGCCGAGTTTCCTGCCCAGGCGCATAAGGTCTACCTGCTTTCAGAGATGGTCGGCCAGACCTATAACATTACAGATCCTTACGGTGGTCCAATCGAGGAATATGAACGAATGGTCGATACGGTATCGACCATTATCGATGGTGGTCTGGATCAAATTATCCAATTGGCCCAGATTAATGCGGATAGCCGAAGCAAAAATTAGGCGAAGCGGGAGAGAGGGCCGTCTGAAGGGAACATTGGATAGAATTCGCCGGCGGGCGCTACCAGCCCTCGATGAATTGGACCCATTCCTGCCTTTGCTCAAGATGATTGCCGAAGCGATAAGCTGCCGTGGGACTGGGCTCGAAAGGCGCTCGTTTCAGAATCATATCTGCTTCAACCGGACGTTGGCCGCCTTTTCGCTTGTTACAGGGTGAACAGGCAGCAACTAGATTGTCCCAGGTGTGACGACCGCCTTGCCGGCGTGGGATCACATGATCGAGGGTCAGGGTGCGCATCTTGCGGCCGCAGTACTGGCAGGTATATTCGTCGCGACGCAGGATTTCGCGTTTGGATAGGGCGATACGCGCTCGTGGTCGCTTAACCATGTATCCAAGCTTGATAACGGAAGGGATTTCGTATTGAGAGGAAGCGGAACGAATGGTTCCTCGACCATTCACCACGATTTCAGCTTTCCCGGATATCACCAGAGCCAATGCCCGCTTTGTGCTACAAACGTGTATGGGTTCGAATGTCACGTTCAGGATGAGCACTGGCTCTGCTAAAAGGCCATTTACGCTCATACGTGCAGGAGTATACCCGAGATAGCCATCGATCGTCAATTGGTCAATGTTAATTTTTAGTTAACTGTTGAGGGAGATAATTAGCTATGGAAGATGGACGAACCAGCTGGCTCGTTTCAGAAATCGAAGATCTGAAGGCAGCCGGCCTTTATAACCACATTCGTACCCTGGACTCACCAATGGACGCCTGGGTTAAGATAGACGGCCGCCGGTTGCTGAATTTTTGCGCTAACAATTACCTGGGATTGGCCAACCATCCACGCGTTCGCGAAGCAGCCAAAAAAGCCATTGATGACTATGGGGTTGGGCCTGGCGCGGTGCGGACGATCGCCGGAACGATGTCGTTGCATGTGGAGTTGGAAGACCGGCTGGCCGACTTCAAGCATGCCGAGGCATGCGTCACTTTCCAGAGCGGCTTCGCTGCCAATTTAGCGACCATACCGGCGCTGGTGGGCCCCGGCGATTTGATCTTCTCCGATGAGCTGAATCACGCCAGCATCATCGATGGGTGTCGCTTGAGTCGCGCGGAAGTGATTCGCTATGCCCATAACAATGTCGATGATCTGCGTCGGGTTATCGATGAAAGAACCGATTACCGGCGCAGGCTGATTGTAACCGATGGCGTGTTCAGCATGGATGGGGATATCGCGCCGCTGGATCAGATTAGCAACGTGGCCGAGGAGCATAACATCATGCTCATGGTCGATGACGCTCACGGTGAGGGTGTGCTGGGCCGGGGTGGACGCGGAATTGTCGACCATTTCGGGCTTCACGGCCGGGTTGATGTGGAAGTCGGTACCTTGAGCAAAGCCTTCGGTGTCGTGGGGGGTTTGGTGGCCGGCAAATGGGTAATCATCGAATGGTTGCGCCAGCGGGGGCGGCCGTTTTTGTTCTCCAGTGCCATGACCGTGCCCGACGCGGCCGCCTGTATTGAGGCGGTGACCATCCTGCAAGAGTCCACCGAACTCATCGATCGTTTGTGGTCAAACGCGGCCGTGTTTCGCAAGGGTATGCAGCAAATGGGATTTAATACCGGCTACAGTCAAACGCCTATCGTGCCCGTGATGCTGGGTGAAGTCACTTTAGCCCAACAGTTCAGCCGCCGGTTATTCGAGGAAGGTGTTTTTGCCATGGCTATCAGCTTCCCCACTGTCCCGCGAGGCAAGGCGCGCATCCGCGTCATGAACTCGGCCGCTCATAGCCCCGCCGACATTGAGATCGCTCTTGAGACCTTTGGAAAGGTCGGCAATGAACTAGGGGTTATAGGGTAAATTGCTGGTTCAGTTCCGGCACGTGGACGTTCGGGAATCGTAATTCCATCTTTAGTTTATCGGCCAGGGTGAAGGCCGCATCCGGATCGCCGTGCACCAGGAACGTCTGGTGGGGTGGTGTACGGAAATGCCCGGCCCAATCCGTTAACTCCGAACGACCGGCGTGTCCGCTCAGGCCGTTGAGGACCTCGACCCTGGCCTTCAAGTCATAATCTTCACCAAATATCTTCACCCTTGGCTGTTTTTCTACCAGACGACGACCCAAAGTTTCCGGAGCCTGGTAGCCAACGATTAGGATAGTGTTGCGACTGTCTTCGATGTTGTTCTTTAGATGGTGTAAGATGCGTCCAGCTTCGGCCATGCCGCTGGCACTGATGATGACCGCCGGTTTCTTCAAGAAATTGAGCGCTTTTGATTCTTGCACCGAGCGTGTATAGCGCATCATCGAAAACCCGAACGGATCGTTGTCCGGGTCGGTTAGCAAGATTTCGGCCGCCTCGTCATCGTAAGCTTCCGGATGGGCACGAAAGACACTGGTGGCGTCAATCGCCAATGGGCTATCTACATAGACCTGTAAATCTGGGGGCAAATCGCGATTCTCGACCATTTTGTTCAGGCGATAGACAAGCTCCTGGGTACGGCCGATAGCAAAAGCCGGCACGATTACCTTACCGCCTATGTTGATCGTTTGCTCGATAACCCGCTCCAATTCCCGATCGATATTTTCGTCCTGTGGATGCTCCCGGTTGCCGTACGTGCTTTCCATGATCAGGATATCGGCCTCTTCGATAAAAGCCGGATCATTGAGGATAGGCCGGTTTGGCCGGCCGATATCCCCGCTAAAAACAATGCGGGTTGGTTTGTCGCCGTTTTGACCGGTCACTTCCAATAAGGTAATAGCCGATCCGAGGACATGCCCGGCATCAAAGAAAGTCAAGGTGATGCCGGGACCCACCGGGAGTGGTCGTTCATAACCCATGCTCAGAAACGACTTCAAACTGGCCATCGCGTCTTGCATCGTGTAGATAGGTTCAAGGGCTGGGAAGCCCTGACGAAGGCGTTTTTTATTCAGGAAAGCGATATCGGATTCCTGAATTTTGGCGCTATCGCGCAGCATAATATTGCACAGGTCACGCGTGGCGAATGTCGTAATGATATTTCCCTGAAAGCCGCTCTTGACCAGATTGGGGATATTGCCGCTATGATCAATGTGGGCATGGGACAGAATCATGGCATCAACCGAGCGGGCGTCAAAAGGTAAGTGCTGGTTGCGATCATACGTCTCATTCCGCTTACCTTGATAGAGACCACAATCGAGGAGAATCCGGAAGCCGTTGATGTTTAATAAGTGTTGGGATCCGGTGACGGTTTGGGCCGCGCCATGAAAAGTGATATCCATCGGGTATTTCCTTAGATCAAAAAGAAGATTGCCGCTCGATGTTTTCGCAGTGACGTTATCTTGCCTGTATTAACTAGTTTATTGGAACAATCGCAAAATTTCCCGGGCATATGTCTTGAACCGCCACGGGCCAAGCACGCCGAGTTTAGCCAGTTCATCTTCGTTTTGCGGATTGTGAGTGGCGATAGCCCATAGAGCATCGCGGCTCACAATTACATCCGATTCGACGCCCCGTGCCTGGGCTTGTTTTTTGCGCCATTGATGCACCTTGTCATAACGGACCAGAACTTCATCGGCAGGCCGTGGCGCACGTTTCGGTGGCGGGGATAAAGTGTCTTGCCGAGATTTGGCAATCACATCAAGCAAACGACGGCCGTAGCGATCGCGTTGCCCGGGCGACATCCCGTGAATAGACAATAAATCGTCAAGGCGGCCGGGTAATCTGGTGGCTAATTCCAACAACGTCCGGTCGTTAAGGATTTTGAAATGAGGGGCGTCGCGCCGGCGGGCTTCCTGATCGCGGAACAAGTATAAGGCCTGAAGGGCGGTTTGTTGGGTAGGGTTCAGCTCGTAGACGCCGTTTAAATTCCAAAAACCCTGGGGATCAAAGCCGTTGTTGGGCAGGCGTACCCGCGACTGCTCTTCGAAAATCTCCCTTGCTTCGGTCGCCCGGTTGTGCTGTTCTAATTCCAATCCCAGACGGTCGCGGAGGTCCAGTAAATAATGGGTGTCTCTTTGGGCGTAGGACAGTTCGGCGGCTTTGAGTGGCCGGTGGCACCAGTTCGCTTTTTGATAGCGCTTGCTCAACCTGACGTCGAAAAATTGATCGATGAGGTTGGCCAAACCAATTTGAGAATAGCCGAGAATACGAGCGGCCCACATGGTGTCGAATAAATTGTTCAGCTCCCAGCTGTAATCGCGCTTCATCAGAATGAGATCATATTCGGCGGCATGAAAGACTTTCTCGACCGCCGGATCATCGAGCAATATTCCCAAACCGCTCAGATCAAAGCCAGGCACGGGATCAATAATATAATCGGCTGCGGTTATCGATATCTGAATCAGGCAGACTCGCTCCCGATAAGCATACATGCTATTGGCTTCCAGATCGATGGCCAGTCGAGGCGCGGAACGCAATGCCTCCAGGCAGGTATTCCAGGATCGCTCGTCAGCGATAAACTGATAGGGAGGCAGGGTCGGGGGATTGGAGGCGTTCGTCACTTGTTCAGTCCGGACCGATTTCATGGGCCTGATACCACTCCCAAAAACGCCGGACGCCTTCGGCAACGGAGATCTGCGGATCATAGCCCAATAAACGGCGAGCTTTGCTGATATCGGCTTCATTGCGCACGAAATCGGCCGCCAGGCGCGGGGTAGAGATGAGATTGGCTAGCCGGCCGCTCAAGGTCTCCATGAAGCTTACGAAATCAATCAGCAAGACAGGCTCGCCGCGCCCCAGATTGATGATCTCATACCCCAGGGGGCGATCAATCGCGGCGACGATACCATTGACGATATCTTCGATGAAGGTCCAATCACGATACATCTGGCCGCCGTCATAGAGGGGAATTTCCTTGCCTTTATAGATACTGTCGGCCAGTAAGTAGGCCATCATATCCGGCCGGCCGTTTGGCCCGTAAACAGTAAAGAATCGCAGGACGGTGAAGTTGAGACCAAATAGATGGTGATAGCTATAGCCGAGAATTTCCGCCGCCCGTTTGGCTGCGGCATACGGTTGGAGCGGCCGATCGCAAGAGTCGGTCTCAATAAACGGTATTTGTTGGGTATTGCCGTAGACCGATGAGGTCGAGGCAAATACAAAATTGCTGGCGTTTCCGGTCGCGCGCGCGGCGTCCATCAGATTTTGGGTGCCGTTGAGATTGACCTGAACGTACAAATCGGGCTGTTCTATGGCATTTCGCACGCCCGCCATGGCTGCCAGGTGGGCGACGGATGTAATCCTTTCCCTATCAAATAGTTCAAACATCGACTCCCGGTTGCGGATGTCGGCCTCCACCATGCGGAAGTTCGTATTTTGACCCAGTCGTCGGGCGTTGGCCCTTTTTTTGGCGGGGTCGTAATAATCATTGAAGTTATCCAGCCCGATGACCAGTTCCCCCCGGAGGCAGAGTTGTTCAGCCAAGTGGCTACCAATGAATCCGGCCGCGCCGGTTACCAGAATGGTCATAGCTGGGTAATCTGGCGCTGGACAGGGCGAATATCCTCGACTACCAGTTGCAGGTTTTTTTTGCCTTGCCAGATGTTTACATTTAATCGGTAGACGATATCGATCAAATCCGGCAGACAACCGGCCCACTCTCCCTGGCGGAAGGCGATTGCCGGGAAAGCCTGTGCCGGGTGTCCCCAATTTTTATCGTCGTGACCGTTTTGTCGGGCATCGACTAGGAACATTTGCAGGTGCGCGCCCTGAGTGCCAACGGCACGATGGCTGACCACTTCTACCTCGCGGCTCATCAGGAGTGGCGAAGGGTTTTCATTGCCGGTTGGTTGTAGTTGGGCCAGCGTATCGTGCAGGGCCCAGTCCAGGTCAGCCAAACGAACCTCGGCATCAATTTCCAGTGCCGGGCGCAGGTCTTCGTCTTGCAAGCGATCCACCGCAATTTCTGTCATCCGGCTGACAAAAGCCGGTAAATGCTCATTCCGGATCGTGAAGCCGGCTGCCTGGGCATGACCGCCGTGACGTACCAATAAGTCGGCAACCTGATCCAACGCATCGGTCATGTGAAACTCGGGTATGGACCGGCAGGACCCGCGACTCTCCTCTTCGCCCTGTTCCATGACGATCGCCGGTCGGTAAGTTTGTTCAGCCAGGCGGCTGGCCACTAGACCGACAACGCCGGATCGAAAATCCGGATCGCCGGCGATAATGATCAGGGCTTCGGGATCCACCATGGCCTCGGCGCGCGCGCTGAGTTGCTGGGTCAGGGTTCTTCGACGACGATTGAGTTCGTCGAGCAGGCGCGCCTGTTCCTGCACCATGTGGGTATTGGTCGAGATGAGCAATCGCGCGGCATCGTAGGCATGGGCGAGGCGACCGGCGGCATTGATTCGCGGGCCAAGACCAAAACCAATACTCTCGGCCGTCATAGTGCCGGGTTGTAAACTACTGACATTCATCAGCGCCGCGATGCCTGGTCGTCGAACCTCGTTCAGAACGACTAACCCTTCAGCTACCAGTCTTCGATTTTCACCTAACAAAGGCGCCAGATCGGCCACCGTGCCGATGGACACCAAATCGAGGAGATCGGATTCATCGAATCCCGCGAGGCCAGGTAGCGCTTGCTGCAATGCTTGAGCCAGTTTAAAGGCAATACCTACGCCGGCCAGCATGCGCTCCGGATAGGCGGAATCATCGCGCTTGGGGTTGATGACCGCGACAGCCGGAGGCAAGGTCCGCCCAAGGCTGTGATGGTCGGTGACAATCATATCCAACCCAATAGCCTGGGCGTGGGCGACTTCAACCGGCGAGCGGATACCACAGTCCACGCTTATGGCTAGCGTTGCCCCTCGTTCCCGCAGGGTGGATATGGCATCGAGATTGAGGCCGTACCCCTCATCTACCCGATCCGGTATATAGGGCACGATCAACCGCCGGTCGTTGACCATTGACCGGAGGACCTCGGTTAAAAGGACGGTTGAAGTGACTCCATCGGCATCGAAATCCCCGTAAACGACGATCATCTCGCCGTCACGTAGAGCACGGGCAATTCGCTCCACGGCCTTGTCCATATCGGCCAAAAGGAAGGGATCTCGTGAAGCCGGGTAATGATTTGACAGAAAGGATTGAATTTCGGCGGGTTGGGTGAGGCCGCGATTATAGAGGACCTGTCGCAACACCAGGGGAAGGGCTTCCGCACCGGTGTGGAGGGGCGAATCGGCCGGAATTTCCGGCGCGATTAGCCATCTGTATTCACGCAACGATTTTGGCCGGTTCATATGGCTGAATGGTAGCACGCCCGACCTAAAAGCTCAAAACAGACTTGCCGGGTGAAGGATGATGTATGAGGAGGTTTGTAGATTGGGATCGCTCGCATTATACTGATGAATGGGATCGATGGTGTTGATGGTGACGTTAAATGGGTAAATCTACTCCAGGATCAAGCGAGGAGTTATCTAGTCGCCTGCAAGATATCCTGGTTGAGGCACGAATTTTTTTCGGGTATTGGGGTCGTCTGGTACTGCGGGCTGCCCAGGACGCGCTCGCGCCGGAATCCCAACTTGTCGCATCCTCCATCGGCTATTTCACGCTTTTTTCCTTATTCCCCTTAGCTCTATTAGTGGTTGCCCTGGCCAGTAATTGGCTCGATCCATTGCTAGCCGAAGCGCGGATCGTGGCTGAGTTGGAGTTCATCGTGCCCGGCCTGGAGTCACTGTTAGGAACCAACCTGCAAAGTTTGGTGAGGGCCCGCGGTCCGGTCACTGGCGTGGCGGCGCTGGCACTCATCTGGTCGGCCTCCAGCGCCTTCAATGTGATTACCCGAGCTATGGATCGTATTTGGGGGGCTGATATAAACCACCGCCGCTCGGTTTGGCGTCACAGGACATTGGCGGTCATTATGGTGCTCATTATTTCCGGATTGTTATTGATCGGTACGACGGTCGAAGGAACGCTACTCACCATCGTCAACACCTTGTTACCGGCTGGATTGTCTCAAATCGGGCCGTTTACTACCCGTTTCTGGGCCGTTCTGTTAAACATCATTCTCTTCGCTCTGCTCTATTACTTTATGCCCCATGTTAAATTGACCTGGCAAGAGATATTGCCCGGGGCTATTCTGGGCGGCATTTTGTGGGAGATAGCCAAGCGTTTGTTTCTCTACTTCGTCGCTAATTATCTCTCCAGGTCGAATTTGATTTACGGTTCTGTTGGAACAATTATCGCCTTTCTGGCATGGACCTATGTTAGCAGCCTGATTTTGCTTTTCGGTGCCTATCTAAACCGGTATGCCAACGCAGATAGCCGGCCTGTCGAAAAGCTGCCGTAGCTCAATTTCCTTCTTGACAATGATTCCAAATACAATAAAATAGAACATATGAGCTATTCATGGATTCGTGCTAGTGAAATCTCCGATTATGCCTATTGCCACCGTGCCTGGTGGTTGCGTCGCGTACACTCGGTAGCCTCCAGCAATACAATCCAATTCGAAGCGGGAACAAAATACCACGCCGTGCATAACAGCCTGGTCGAGCGCTCGGTGTGGGCCAGGCGAGTGGCCTATATCGCCATTTTTATCGCGGTAGCTGTTCTGTTCTTCCATCTCGTTTCCAACTGATCGGACCTATGGACAAAGGTATGTGATGAGTGATTGGTTTCCACTGGCGTTTGTCCTGTTTTTATTGCTCCTGGGCCTGGCGCTCTGGTCACGCAGCCGTGAGTGGCGCCGGGAGAGCGGCGTACCGGAAGGCAATATCATCTACACCGACACCGGAACTTGGCGTGCCAACGCTCGCGTTCTTCACTCAGCCGAGCTACGTCTGGTCGGCAAACCAGATTACCTTGTCGAGCAGGCCGACGGCTCGCTAATTCCGGTCGAGATCAAGTCCGGCCGCGCCCCGGAAAGCCCCTGGGAAGGTCAGGTCCTGCAACTGGCGGCATATTGCCGGTTGGTGGAGGAAAACTATGGCGTCCGCCCACCATATGGCATTCTCCAGTATAAAGATAATGCCTTCGCCATTGATTACACCGGCGACCTGGAAGCAGATTTGTTGTTGATTCTGGAAGAAATGCGTTCCACTTCCACAGACGATGACCCGCAACCAGCTCACCACGATCCCGGGCGTTGTATCGGGTGTGGTGTGCGCCACGCTTGTGACCGCCGCCTAGCCTGAGCGGTTCCGTTTCCCAATCCCCGAATCCCGCTATAATAAGCCCAACAAATAAGCAGAGGTACCCGCCGGGTGCTTCATGGTTGGAGGCATCATTGTCGAATCAAATTCAGCGTGTCACCGGCATGCAAGATGTACTGCCGGAGGACCGTCATTATTGGGACATGATTATCGTTGCGGCCGAAGAGCTAGCCCGCCGTTACGGCTTCCATCACGTTGAACTGCCTATCATCGAGTATACGGATTTATTTACCCGCGGCGTGGGCACGGGGTCTGACTTTTTCGTCCAGAAGGAAATGTATACACTGGTCGAATCAGACGGGTCGAGCATCACCCTGCGGCCGGAATTTACCGCCGGGTTTGTCCGGGCTTATATTCAGAACGGCATGAGCAGCTGGCCACAGCCAGTCAAACTCTATACGATTGGACCCAGCTTCCGTCGGGAGCGCCCTCAGGCCGGACGGCTGCGACAGCACAGCCAGTTCAACGCCGAGATTTTGGGCGAAGAGGATCCGGCCGCCGATGTTGAGGTGATGATGCTGGCGATGAGTCTTTACCGGACATTAGGTTTCAAGGGGTTGACCTTTCAATTGAACAGTACCGGCTGTCGTGAGTGCAAACCGGCTTATATTGAAAAGCTAACGACCTATCTGAGCGGCCATCTGGATCGACTGGCCACCATAGACAAGGAACGCTTGGGCAAGAATCCGCTGCGGGTTCTGGACAGCAAGGAATCGGGGATGGATGAATTACTGGCTGGCGCGCCACACATCATTGACCATCTTTGTGACGACTGCCGTTCCCACTTCGCCGACGTACGGCGGATGCTGGACGCATTGGATCAATCATACAAGATTAATTTCCGGTTGGTGCGTGGCATTGACTATTACACCAAGACCGTGTTTGAAGTGTGGCAGGAGGGGATTGGGGCGCAAGCGGCCATGTGCGGCGGCGGGCGCTATGATGGATTAGCGGAGGACATTGGCGGCGCGTCGACACCTGGTGTGGGATTCGGCAGCGGCATCGAGCGTATTGTCCTGGGCATGAAGGAACAGGGCATCGAGTCTCCGGTGGTGGAGCCACTGCCGGTTTTGGTAGCCCATTTTGGCGGACAAACAAAAATAGCCGCTGTTCAGTTAGTGGAGCAGTTGCGCGCGGCCGGTGTTGGTGCCCGTCTGGCGTTCGCCCGGCACAGAAGAAGTATGAAAAGCCAGATGCGAGAAGCCGACCGGCTGTCAGCCCGTTATGTGCTCATCCTTGGTGAAGATGAATTTGCGCAAGACCTGGTTACAATCCGATCGCTTGCCGGTGGAGAGCAGAAGCAAGTACCTTTGCCGGAAGTCATTGATTGGTTGCAAGAAAACGAGCTGGGATTGAATATACGTAATCAGAATTGACAACCGGGAACGGTTGTCGCCCGAGAATCAACATGAACCTGATAGGCATCCTCCAACAGTCAAAAATCGCTGAATCCGAACCGCTGGCGAATAAATTGGCCGAGTGGTTGGCTGCCCAAGGGATAACATCCTGGACTGTTGCTCCGGTGGATGACGAGGAGCTTGACGTGCCGTTTGCCGACACATCTCTTCTGGTAGTGCTGGGGGGAGACGGCTCCACTCTACGGGCTGCCCGCTGGGCTGTTCCTTATGGCATACCGATTTTTGGGATCAATATCGGGCGCGTCGGATTCCTGAGCGAGGCTACTCCTGAGAATTGGTCGGAGAAGATGACTCATGTTCTCTCCGGGGATTACTGGATTGAGCGGCGGATGATGCTAAACGCTGACTTGCGGCGGCGATCGGGCGAGCAGATTGGACCCTTCATCGCTTTGAATGAGGTAGTGATCGGCCGCGGCGCGCAGGCACGGGTTGTTCGCGCTCATCTATGGGTCGATGAAGATTTGGTGACGACTTATACAGCCGACGCGCTAATTGTCTCGACGCCAACGGGTTCCACCGCGTATGCGATGGCCGCCAGCGGGCCATTGATGCCGCCCCAGTTACAAAATTTTGTCGTTGTGCCCGTAGCTGCCCATCTCAGCCTGAACCGGTCCATCGTCCTGCACGAGGACGCACACATCCGAATTGAGGTTGAAGTGGGAGAAGCTTATTTAACAGCTGATGGTCAAAAAAGTGTGGCGGTTGAACACGGCGACCATATCATCATGACCAAGCACGAGCATCCTTGCTGTTTCGTGCGTGTAGAAGGCCCCGGCCATTTTTATCGCCGCCTGATGAGCCGGCTCGGTTTTAGTTGGCCGCATTTATAGGAGCGCATTTATTCACTCCTTATCTGTTTCTTGCTAAAAACTAATGAAATCAGACCCATACTATTGTTGGTTAAACCTATCTGGCACACTGCAAATGGCGGATAAACGCTGAGGAAATTGATTATGGCTTTACTTGAACCTAGATTGCGCGCGTTACTAGCCCAGGCCGATCGGAATGCTTCCTATGGCAAAATGGCCGCAGCTGAGAAAATGTATCGGGAAATTCTAAGCGAATCACCAAATATTGATAGGGCCTGGGTGGGGCTGGCAGAAGTAGTCTCGGACCCGGAAGAAAAACGGACGGCTTATGAACGTGCGTTGGCCCTGACTCCAGATTATCCCGAGGCCGTGGCCGGCCTGGCACGGCTGGATGGTCGCCCCATTCCGCCTGAAATAGCGGCAATTTTGGATCCCCCTGAGGGTGACGGCAACTTGGTGGCAGAGAGTCCAATCGCTGTCTTCGACGCACCCCCCCAGATTATTGCTGAAGTTATTGACGCCGAATACACCTTGGTCTGTTATCGCCACCCGGAGCGAACCACTTCCTTACGATGCTATAATTGCAGCAATCCGATCTGCATCAGTTGTGCACACAAAACGCCCGTGGGTTATATCTGTCCTGACTGCCAGCGTGAAGCTGAGGATGCCTTTTTTAATAATAAACCCACCGATTACTTGATTGCCGCTCTAGTTTCATTCCCCATCAGCCTGTTGGCTGGCTATCTTTTGGTCAATTTCTTTAGCCGCGGTTTCCTGTTTATCATCCTGATCTTCTTTGTGAGCGGTGCTGTCGGCAGCTTTATTGGTCGGATCACAAAGCGAGCCATCGGTGGGCGAAGAGGTCGCTATTTACCTCAACTCGTGGTAGCGATGATGATCCTGGGTGTGCTCATCCCGGCCATTCCTCTGATTATGGCAATCCTGTTTGGCAATCTTGGGGCCTTGTTCGCTCTACTGGGTCCAGGTATCTATCTCTTTGTAGCCTCCGGTGCCGCTTATTGGCAAATGCGGTAAAATGCTGGTGCGATGCTATCCGAGCTTCTCATTCGCAATTTCGCCATTATTGATGAACTCCACGTGGAGTTTGCTCCCGGTTTTAATGTATTGACCGGCGAGACTGGGGCGGGTAAATCGATCATCCTCGATGCCGTTACCCTGGTTCTCGGCGGTCGTGCCGACACCACTGTCGTTCGCGCCGGTTGCGACGAGGCCTATGTCGAGGCAACTTTCCGGCTCGATGATAGCATACGACCCACGCTCGTCCCCATTCTGCAATCTGAAGGGCTGGACGACGATGGCGATGACTACTTGCTACTGGCGCGGGAATTGCGCATGAACGGCCGCAATATTAGCCGGGTGAACGGGCGGACCGTGAGCCTGTCTATTCTGCGACAGGTGGCTGATCCATTGATCGATATACACGGACAGGGCGAACATCTATCTCTGTTGCGGCCACGCGCTCACCTGCCGCTTCTGGACGCGTACGGAGGCTTAACCCCCGAGCAGCAGGCTTTGGCCGGCGAAGTTCAGCGTCTACAAGCAATTCGTCATGAACTGGATGTGCTTCAGCGCAGCAAGCGGGACATGATCCAGCGAATGGAGATGCTCCAATTCAAGAGCCAGGAAATTGCCGCGGCCGGGCTTCAGCCTGATGAAGAAGAAAACCTGCGCGTGGAACGTAATCGCCTGGCCAACGCGGAACAACTGGGTCGTTTTGCCGGCGAAGCGGTGGCTCTCATGACCGCCGTCGATGAGGATCACCCCTCGTTAGCGGATATGATCGGTCGTGTGGAGCACGCCCTGACCCAACTCGTGCGATTTGATGAAACGCGCCAGGATATGCTGGCTAATCTGCAGGGTTTGGGATTCCAGATCGCCGAATTGGCGGGAGAGATTCAGACTTACCTGGATGCCCTGGAATTCGATCCGCAGCGACTGAACGCGGTCGAAGAACGCATCGAACTGATAGGCCATCTAAAGCGTAAATACTATGAGAACTCTATTGCCGGTCTTCTATCGGCGCGCGAGCGAGCCGAAGCGGAATTCAAAGATTTGGAAAATAGCGAAGTCCGAACGGCTGAATTGGAAGCGCAGCAGGAACAATTTTTACGACGAATCGGCGATATAGCCGGTTCGCTGTCGGAAAAACGGCGTGAAGTCGCTGGGCGTTTAGCGACGGCCGTTGAGTCGCATCTCAGCCACCTCAAGATGGAAGGTGCCCGGTTTGGTGTAGATTTCCAGACTCGGGTGTCCGAATCCGGATGCTATACACGGCTAGACGGCGAAGAGGTACGATTGGCATTCGATCAGACCGGTTTCGATCAGGTGGAATTTCTAATATCGGCCAATCCCGGGGAACCTCTGAAACCATTGGCCAAGGTCGCCAGCGGCGGCGAGACGGCCAGATTGATGCTGGCGCTCAAGACGGCTCTGGCTCAGGTAGATGGTACGCCCACGCTCATCTTTGACGAGATCGATCAGGGTATTGGAGGGCGCGTGGGCGATATTGTCGGGCAAAAACTGTGGGGTCTGGCCGGAGAAGCAGGTCACCAGGTCATCGTCGTCACCCATTTACCGCAACTGGCCGGCTATGGCGATGCCCACTTCCACGTCAGCAAGCATGTGGCCGAAGGTCGGACGACCACGTCAGTTGACATGCTCGATACCAGCGGCCGGGTGCGCGAACTTGGGGCCATGCTGGGGACTCAGGACGAGACTGCCCGCCATGGGGCCGAGTCGATCCTGCGCCATGTGGAACAGGTCAAGAATCACTTGCCCGCTGAAGATTATTAGCCGCCTCAGCATTCCACTTCTCTCCAAACATGAGCCACCGCGCCGGTCAAGCACCGATAATTTTCCACGCATTTCTGCCGCCTGATGAAGAATCATAGATTCATCGAATAAGCGGTGTCTTGGCGTTGCCTGAGCGATGGGTGAGATGGTTCCAGGTCATGTAAGATCGTAATAAGTCCCTTTGGATCCCCTTTACCTTCTGATAGAATATCGGGTCGATGTCCACGCAGCGAATACGTACTTTGTTCACCATCACGCTAGTGATTCAGGACTTTCTCCTGATAGTTCTGGCGTTCTTCCTGGCCTATCAATTTCGTGTCAACATAAATTGGCCTGAGCCATTAACAAATCAGGTTCCTCTCTCCACTTATACCGGCCTGTTTGTCTTGCAAGCTGCCACCATCATCACCGTACTGTTTCTTAACCGCCAGTACTATATTCCGCGAGCTGTGTCCAGGATCGACCAGGTATATTACGTGTTCGTCAGCGTATCAGTGGGAACCTTGATGGCCATCGCTCTCACGACCCTGATCTTCCGCGATAACCAAGCTATCCTCGACTATCCACGCTCCATGCTGGTCTATTCGTGGCTGTTGACGATTGTTTTGCTGACTTTCGGTCGCATTTTCCACAATTGGTTGCGTCGCCGCCTTCAAGATCGGGGAATCGGAAAGGACAAGGTCATCGTGGTCGGCGTCAATGACACAGCCCGAATGATCATCCAGCGAATCATCTGGTCCCCCCAGCTGGGCTATGATCTGGTGGGGATTGTAAATGGTGATGCCGACGATGTAAGCATACTGGGCGTGCCCGTACTTGGCCATCCTGAAGACCTGCCAAATCTGATCAACCAGTTTCAGGTCGATGAAGTGATTGTGGCTATCCCGGAAAAAGGGCACCGGGAGACTCTGCGGATTATTTCATATTGCGAGCGCGACCGGGTCAGTATCAAAGTATTTCCAGACCTCTTTCAGTACATTACCTCAAATGCAGGGATCGACGATCTGGGCGGCCTGCCATTGCTATCAGTACGGGACTTTGCCCTGCGCGGCTACTTCCTAACCCTCAAGCGCCTTATTGACTTTGTGGGAGCGATCATCGGTCTGATAATCTTATCGCCTTTCATGCTGCTGACGGCCATCGCCATCAAACTCGAATCGCCGGGTCCTGTCTTTTTCGTCCAGCCTCGCATGGGTTTGGATGGCCGAGAATTTATGATGATCAAGTTTCGCTCCATGCGCACCGATGCTGAAAAAGATGGCCCTGGTTGGACGGTGAAAGATGACCCCCGACAGACGCGACTGGGAGCCATGCTGCGGCGCATGGAGGTTGATGAATTGCCTAACCTTATCAATGTGTTCCTGGGCGAGATGAGTCTGGTAGGGCCGCGCCCGGAACAAGCTTACTATGTAGAGCAGTTTCGTCGCTTCGTTCCCCGCTATATGGATCGCCACCGGGAGAAGGGTGGCATGACCGGCTGGGCCCAGGTCAATGGCTTGCGAGGTGACAGCTCTATTAGCGAGCGAACCAAATACGACCTCTGGTATTCCGAAAACTGGTCCATCCTCCTCGATACAAAGATTCTTCTGCGCACACTCTGGCAGATCTTTCAGCCCAATTCAGAGCAATCTCGATTTGAATCTACACCGGAAATCGAAGGGTCGTGATCTTATATCTTTCTTATTGACGCTGATCCACCCACATGTTATCATTTTTAGTGACGTATTTAGCACTCGTTGAATAGGAGTGCTAAAAACAGTAGATTGAAGGTAAACGACCGGGACGGGCCGATAAATGGGCTCGAATCCCGGTCGTACAGTGCATTGTCAAAATGACCGAGTTCCACTCATTAACCGATCGCCAGGAAAGATTGCTGGCCACCGTTGTCCGCAACTATATCGAGACCGGCCGGCCGGCCGGTTCCAAGGCCCTGGTCGAGGAGTTTGATCTCGAAGTCAGTTCCGCGACGGTTCGCAACGATTTGTCTGTGCTAGGCGAATTAGGTTACGTGGCCCAACTTCATACGTCGGCCGGGCGGATTCCGACCGAGCGTGGTTACCGCTACTTCGTCCAAAAGCTCCTCGGCGAATTTCACCTCCCACTGCATGAACGTCAGATGATCAGCCATCAGTTCCATCAGGCACGTCTCGATCTGGATCAATGGATTCGCCTCTCAGCAGCTATTTTGGCTCGAACATCCCGGAGTGCCAGCTTTGTGACGGCACCCATTGCCAGAGCCAACCGCTTCAAGCACCTGCAACTCATTGCGACCCAGGGCCGTCTCGTATTAATGGTCGTCGTACTGTATGGCGGTGAGGTCAAACAGCAGATGCTGAATCTGGCTGAACCCTTAACTCAGGCGCGCTTGAGTATGGCCGCCGATCGTTTGAATGCCCTCTTTTTAGACTCTGACTACGACGACATCAATAATCGGATGAATAGCAATCAACTAGATAACCTGGAAAAGGATATCAGTCGCCTTTTGCTGGACATTTTGAAGCGGGCTGATAATCGCCCCATTAGTGATGTCTATCGTGACGGGTTGGTGAACATCCTGGATGATGAAGGCACGCGCCACGCTGTTCGTCTGCTGGAGGAACGTACCCTTCTCGGCACGGTTTTGGCAGAAACCCAGGCCCAAGGCGGGGAAGGGGTTCAGGTAGTGATTGGCGGCAACGGTCGTTGGGAAGAATTGCGTGATTGCACGATGATCCTTTCCCGTTATGGAGTCACCGATAGTTTCTACGGGACTGTGGCGGTTGTTGGTCCGACCCGCATGCCTTACGATCGTAATGTAGCCGCCGTTCGCTATGTAGCCGATCTAATGAGTGGATTTGTTTATGATTATTTTCGATATGAGCCGGCGAACCACCCCAGTTTGCCGGAAATGAATGAGGTTGAGTAATTGTGTCTGGAATGAATGACGAACAGATTGGTGACGAAATTGTTGATCCGGTAATTGAGGACGAATCAAGCGTCGATGAAGTCGAATCTCCGCCTGAGCAAGAGGAAGCACCTTTAACGCTGGAAAAGCAGTTGGCGGCCGCACAGACCGAGGCCGCTCGTAATCTAGACGGTTGGCAGCGTACTCAGGCTGAATTCGCAAATGCTCGCAAACGTTTCGATAAGCAGCGAATTGAGATCTACAACTCCGCCAGTTCTGAAATGGCGGCCAAGCTCCTGCCAATCATCGACGATTTTGAGCGGGCACTTGAAACAGCTCCACCGGATGAGGGGTCGAACAACGCCTGGGTTGAAGGCATTTTACTTGTCCACCGAAAATTGCTGTCTACGTTGGAAGAGATGGGTGTACAGATCATCCCGGCAGTGGGCGAACCATTTGACCCGAATGTCCACGAAGCACTCATGCAGGAGCCTTCGGATGTCTATCCAAGCGGGAGCATAACTCGCGAGATGCGCCGGGGATATCGATTAGGGGATCGCGTGATAAGGCCGTCGTTAGTGGTGGTCGCTGAATAACCTGTTCCCTTTGGGAACGTATGAAACTTTGAAGAAGAATTAACCGAAAGAGGTCAGACAGATGGGAAAAATAATTGGAATTGATCTGGGTACAACGAACTCGGTTGTAGCCGTAATGGAAGGTGGGGAACCGGTCGTCATTCCCAGTTCGGAGGGGAGTAGGCTTTTCCCCTCGGTTGTGGCCGTGAACCCCAAGACTGGCGAGCGACTGGTTGGCCAGGTTGCCAAACGACAAGGCGTAATCAACGCGCAGAACACGGTTTACTCTGTTAAGCGGTTCATGGGTCGCAAGTTTAACGATCCTGAAGTGCAACGGGCCACAGGTTATGTCTCGTATGAAGTGAAAGAGGCTTCGAACGGTGATATTCGGGTAGTAATGAATAATCGTGATTATTCACCGCCGGAAATTTCGGCCATGATCTTGCAGAAGATTAAAACCGATGCTGAGGCTTATCTTGGCCAACCGGTAACCCAGGCAGTCATTACCGTTCCTGCCTACTTCAACGATAGTCAGCGTCAGGCGACAAAAGATGCCGGCAAAATCGCTGGACTTGAGGTACTACGCATAGTTAATGAGCCGACGGCTTCCTCGCTGGCTTATGGTCTGGGCAACAACAAGGACGAACTTATCGCCGTCTATGACCTGGGTGGCGGCACATTTGATATCTCCATCCTGGAAGTTGGCGACGGTGTATTTGAGGTCAAATCCACCAATGGCGACACCTTCCTGGGCGGTGATGACTTCGACCAGCGTGTAATCGATTGGGCGGCCGATGAATTCAAAATGCAAGAGGGCATCGACTTGCGAAATGATAAGCAAGCGCTGCAACGCCTGCGAGAAGCGGCCGAGAAAGCCAAGATCGAGCTTTCAACCACCATGCAAAGTGAATTGAACCTGCCTTTTATCACCGCCGATGCCACTGGGCCAAAGCATCTGAACATGACCTTGACGCGCTCCAAGCTAGAGCAATTGACAGATGAACTGGTAAAGCGGTCGATCGAACCGGTGCGTAAAGCTTTGAAGGATGCCGGTGTCGGGATCAATGATATTACAGAGGTTATCCTTGTTGGTGGCATGACCCGTATGCCGGCGATTCAGGAAGCGGTGCGAAAATTCTTCAACAAGGAACTGCACAAGGGGGTTAATCCCGACGAGGTAGTTGCCTTAGGCGCGGCTATCCAGGCTGGTGTTCTGGGCGGCGATGTGAAGGATGTCTTGCTTCTGGACGTGACCCCGCTAACGCTAGGCATCGAAACGCTGGGTGGCGTGGCGACTTCATTAATCGAGCGCAACACCACAATTCCAACCAAGAAGAGTCAGATATTCTCGACCGCGGCCGACAGCCAAACTCAGGTAGAAATCCACGTGGTGCAAGGTGAGCGGCCGATGGCTAACGACAACAAGAGTTTGGGACGCTTTATCCTGGATGGCATTCCCCCGGCGCCGCGTGGTGTGCCGCAAATCGAGGTTACCTTCGACATCAACGCTGACGGTATCCTGAATGTCAGCGCACGCGACAAGGCTACCAACCGACAGCAGGCTATGCAAATCATCCCGTCTAGTGGTCTGGCCAAGGATGAAATTGAGAGTATGGTTCGCGATGCTGAGAGCCATGCGGCCGAGGACGCCCGACGCCGGGAAGAGGTCGAGTCCCGCAATATGGCGGATTCGGCCGTTTATAGCGCCGAGAAGTTCCTGCTCGACAATGGAGACAAGATTCCCGAATCGAGCCGAGCTGCCGTTCAGGCTGAAATCGATGCGGTCAAGTCGGCCATGGACGGCGGTGACTTCAACGGCATGCGCCAGGCAGCCGAACGGTTGCAGCAGGCCTTGCAAGCGGCGGGTGCGGCGATGTATGAAGGGGCTACACCGGATGAGGGACCACCAGGCGAAGAGCCCTCCGGTCCCAGCGACGAGGACGTCGTTGAAGGCGAATTTAGCGACGCCGCTTAAAAAAGTCGAAACCGGGTTCACGGGAGAGGTCTTCCTGAACCCGGTTTTATAAAATCCTTATGGCCGTCAAACGCGATTATTACGAAGTGCTGGGTGTATCCCGGAGCGTCACGAAAGAAGAACTTAAAAAGCAATACCGCCGTATGGCGCGTCAATATCACCCGGACGTGAATGGTGAAGCGGATGCGGCTGAACGTTTCAAGGAAATCAGCGAAGCGTATGAAATTCTGGCCGATGATGACAAAAGGGCGGCTTACGATCGCTTTGGCCATGCCGGAGTGGGAAATGGCACCGGCTTCTCAGGCTTCGAACAGGGATTTGGCGGATTCGCCGATATCTTCGAGGAATTCTTTGGATCGTTCAGTGGCACGGGCAACAATCGGCGCCGGCGCCAAGGCCCGCGTCGTGGTCCTGACCTACGTTATGATCTGACCATCACCTTCGAGGAATCGATATTTGGGGCCGAACGAGAGATAGAATATCGTCGGCCGGAAATTTGTTCGCACTGTAACGGTAGTGGCGCACAGCCGGGTACGCGGCCGATTAACTGCACGACTTGCAACGGCTCGGGCGAAGTTCGCCGGGTACAACAATCGATTTTAGGCCAGTTCGTGAATGTTGCCACCTGCCATACCTGTGGCGGTACGGGTGAGCTGATTCCCCACTTGTGCGAGGAATGTTATGGACATAAATTGGTGGAAAAAAACGTCACCAAAAAAGTCAAAGTCCCGCCGGGAGTAGATAGCGACACCCAGATCAGACTGACAGGCGAAGGCGGAGCCGGCATCAATGGCGGCCCACCGGGCAATCTGTTTGTTGTTCTGACCGTTGCTCCGCATGATTATTTTGAGCGACGTGGGGACGATATCGTACTCGATTTGCAGGTCAATGTTTCCCAGGCTGCTCTGGGGGATGAGGTTACCGTACCAACCGTGGACGGCAGCGAAACACTTCATGTACCGCCCGGAACTCAATCGGGTAAGGTGATCCGCCTGCGTGGCCTTGGTGTACCGAAGTTGGACCGTACGGGTCGAGGGGTAAATGTTGGCCGCGGCGATCAGCTGGTTATCATCACCGTGGCCATTCCGAGGAATTTAACTGATGAGCAACAACAGTTATTCAAGGAGTTGTCTCGCTCTCTTGGAAAAGAGGTTATCCCTCAAAAAGATAAAAGTTTGCTCGGTCAGTTAAAGAATGCTCTCGGAGACCTCTTCGGATAGGTTATAATGTACTGGCTGGAAGTCAGTGTCAAAACAGATGGTGAAGGCGCAGAGGCTGTAGCGGAGGTGCTACGGCCTTTTGCCTATCAGGGAAGCGTCGTCCTCGAGCAACTGGGTAATGAGCATACAATCGATCCCGAAGGGCTCGAACCAGTCATCACTGTCAAGATCTATATTCCCGAGGATGATGATTCGGCGGCGCTGCGCCGTCGAATCCAGGAAATCATCTACCATATGGGTCGTTTGTATCCGATACCTGAGCCGGTTTTTCGTGAGTTGGCCGATGAAGATTGGACCAATGCCTGGAAGGATCACTACCACCCGTTTCGAGTGGGCAAAAAGCTGAAAATCGTGCCCACCTGGCTGGCAGACAACCCTGATCCGGATACGCATCCGGACGACGTTGTTTTGGTTCTCGATCCCGGCATGGCCTTTGGTACGGGGTTGCATCCAACAACACAAAGCTGTCTCCGGGCACTAGAGATGACGATCACTCCTGGAGTATCTATGCTGGATGCCGGGGCGGGCTCGGGCATTTTGTCTATAGCCGCCGCGAAGCTGGGCGCAGCCGAAGTTGCTGCATTTGATACCGATATCCTGGCTGTGCGAGCGACAAAGGATAACGCCCGTCAGAATGGCGTAGCCGATCGCATTCGTGTCTGGCAAGGGCAAATTGATAGTCTGATCGTGGAAACACCGGGCAAACGATGGGACGTTGTCGCGGCCAATATTCTGGCACCGGTAATAATTCAGTTGCTATCGGCGAAGGGGTTGTTGGATTACTTGGAGCCAGGTGGAAGATTAATTCTGAGCGGGATCATCCATGAACAAGGGCCTGGGGTTATCCAAGCGCTTGCAATGGCCGGAGGCGAGGTGGTCGATACGATCACCTTTGGCGATTGGGTGACCTATATTGCCGGTTACAATTAAGAGCCCGGCAATGTCGGTTCCCAAACGCCAGTCGGCCGGAACCGGGAACAGATGCGAGCGCATCTGCCGGTGTCTGTTTAAGCATCTGTAGGGCTGGGAACGTTTCGGCGGTATCGGTAGGTGATGCGACCGCGATCCAGATCGTATGGGGTCATTTCCACGCGCACGCGGTCACCCAACAAGATACGGATGTAATGCTTGCGCATCCGTCCGGACAGATAGGACAATACCCTGTGTCCGTTATCCAACTCCACCATAAACTGTGTATTGGGCAACAGTTCGATAACCGTTCCTTCAACCTCTAACTTGTCTTCCTTATTAGCCATAAACTCCTACTCTTGATTGACAGGTTCCTCGTCCTCAACCTCGGCCTGTTCCGCTGTTGATTCGGATTCTTCTACTCTTTCTTCAACTTCTTCTGATGAACCAACTTCACTGCTCGCGTCTTCACCATCGTCGATTTGAGATGACGCTTCCTCATCGGCCGGCACCACGACTTCGGACTCTTCTTCAATTACCGATTCTATAGCCTCTTCGACAGGGTCTGATGCGGCGCCGGTTTCAGCCGGCACTTCTTCAACGACCAGATCAACTTCGGCGGCTGTTTCCTCCGTAGTCGTTTCGACCACTTCAAACGCATCATCTTCTTCGCTAACCCCGGTCTCTTCGTCCGTTTTTACAAAGGGTTCTTGCGCTGCTACAGGCTCTTCGTCCGATGGTTCCACTGTCTCGTCGGCCACTTCACCGATCGTTTGATCGACTTCGCTGACCTCGACCGCTTCGTTGGTCACAACGGATTCTTCGGTTGTGACGGGCTCTTCGCTCGTTGATTCCTCAATCGTATCACTTGCTTCGATTGCCGCAGAGTCTTGGGGTTCGTCAGAAACTTCTTCAACCTGTTCATCTGTTTCCGCAACCGGCTCACTCGGTTCCTCTACGTCGGCTGAAGGTTCGGCTGGTTTTTGCCGTGATGCGCGAGCCGCCTCTGCGACTTCTTCTTCCTCACGCTGCATATCATCGGCTAACTCTTTTTGGGCCATCCACTCAATCTGTTCGGTGGGGGTTACCGCTTTAAGGCTGAGTCCAATGCGCTGGCGTTTCTGATCGATGCTGACGATGCGCAGCAGATGCACTTCTCCTTCCTGCACCACCTCGCGCGGATTTTCGACCGTGTTTCGGGAAAGTTGAGAGACATGTAAAAGCCCCTCGACACCCGGTTCAATCTCGGCAAATGCGCCATAGTCCAGAATACGCGTGATCTTTCCTTCAACCAGTTCGTTCTGGGAATAGCGTTGAGCGACGGTATGCCACGGATTTGGCAACAGCTTCTTACGGGAGAGGCTGATTCGACCTGATTCCTGATCGATGCTCAATACCTGGACCTCGACCTCGTCGCCTAATCTCACTTCCTCGCGTGGATGTTCAATCCGGTGCCAGGATAGCTCAGAAATATGGACCAGCCCATCGGCGCCACCGAGGTCGACAAATGCGCCAAAATCACGCATGCCACTGATGCGACCGGTCAGAATATCACCGGCGCTGAGGGTTTCCATCAATTCGCCGCGCTTTTTCTCTTCCCATTCTTTCTGGGCTTCGCGCTGCGACATCACGAGACGATGCCGCTGCCGGTCAACTTCAATGATCTTGACGGCCACCGTTTCACCGCGCAAGCGGGCCAGTCTTTGCTGCCGCCGCCGTTCACCCATGCCAGGGGTTACGTCACTGAGGTGTGAAATCGGCACGAAACCACGAACGCGGCCGTAGGGCACAATGATTCCACCTTTATTGTAACCTATTACTTCGCCCTCAAAGATCTCGCCACTTTCCATCTTTTGCTCAGCCTCAAACCAGTCCTGGTTCAATCGAGCCAGGTGAATGGACACCACCAGGGCTTCGGGATCCTCGGTCTGGACGACATACACCGGGACCTCATCATTGACCTTCAGGGCTTCACGCTCGCCGGGTTCCAATTTCGCCAGATCAGACTGGGGTACGATACCGTCGCGCTTTAGACCGAGGTCAATGATCAGTCCCTGGACCGTATTCGCCACAATTACGCCGGTGCGGATATCTCCAGCCTGGGGCATCTCGTAGTCATGCTGATCAAGCAGATCTTCGAGGGATTTCATCGATTCGTCAGACATTCTCTAAATCCTAACCATTGGCTCAATTTTGTGGGGCTAACCGATAATAAAATAAAAAATCGACCGCTTTCACAATTATTCGCGAAATACGGCCGAGCGTATGATACAAAACACCGGTCAATTCTAGCCTGACGGCCGGCTATGCTTGCGGCATGGAGCTTATTTGAGTTGCAATAAGAAACCTCCAGACAGACATGCGAGTCGCATCCTGTGGTTTCGTCGATTGTCTCTAGCCGTCCGACCCTGACCCACTCAGCCAATTCCCGATTATACCATTCCCCGACATTCTGTCAATCTGGCTGATCAAGGGGGTACGGCGGCACTGGTCAGCCCTGATTGAGCTGGTTTTCAGCCACGATCCGGTTACGAATGGCGCCAATACCTTCAACGGCACATTCGACCAGGTCGCCCGGCTGAAGGTAGACAGGAGGTTTGCGGGCAAAACCCACGCCGCTAGGCGTGCCGGTGGCGATGATGTCGCCCGGCAAGAGAGTCATCCCGCGGGACAAATGATCGAGAATGGCCGGGATATCAAAAAGCATCTCCGCGGTCGTGTCATCCTGACGTAATTCGCCGTTGACATGACAATTGATTCTAAGCTTGTGGGGATCCGGTAATTCATCAGCGGTCACAATCCAGGGTCCGGTCGGGCAGCAGCCGTCCAGGCTTTTGCCTTTGAAAAATTGCTTGTGCTGGGTTTGCAGGTCGCGCGCGGTTATATCGTTCAGCACCATATAGCCAAATACAGCCGCAAGGGTTTCACCGCGGCCGGCGTTTTTGATCGTCCGGCCGATGATCACCGCTAGTTCTGATTCGTAATCCATTTTCGCGGAGATGGCCGCGTTGATGGCCACATCATCAAATGGGCCATTCACCGCCGTGGTGGCCTTGGTAAATATGACTGGAAACTCCGGTAGTTCTACATTTTCCCCCCGTGCCTCATTTGATTCGCGAGCATGTTCGGCGTAATTCTTACCCAGGCACATGACATTGCGGCGCGGTGACGGAATAGGTGCTAACAGGCGGACCGATTCCAAAGGAATTGTATCAGAAGCTACACCGGCGATCTTGCGGGCGCGATCGAGTGCGGTCACACCGCCTTCGATCAAGCGCACCATATCAGTCGCAACGGCCGAAAGATCGACGATGACGCCGTCCTGAACCAGGCCAACAGCCGTTCTGTCCGCATATTCGTACGTTACCAGTTTCACGCATTCATCTCCTTTAGGACCGGACATAGCCGGTAACTACTATCGCGACCGATTATCTCTGAACTCCTGCAATAATCCATGCTAAAATCGTTATTATGAATTCCAGGCAATTCGCCGAAGTAGCCATCAACATTGAGGCGGCGCTGGCTGATTCGTTTCATTATCAAATACCTCGTGACTTGATCGCTCAGCTCCAGGTCGGACACCTGGTCGAAGTAGAGTTCGGCCGCCGGATGGCCCAGGGCATTGTGATTGGCTTCACCGACACTTCGCCCGTCGAAGAGTTAAAGCCCATCATCGCCATCATTGACCCTGAACCGGTGGTCCGGCCATGGCAGATTGAATTGGCACAGTGGCTGAGCCGGCGTTACCTGGCCCCATTGAACGCCTGCCTGCGACTCATGTTACCGCCCGGCCTGACCCGTTGGGCGGATAGCATCTATGCCATCAACCCACGATGGGACGGAACGGGCCGGCTCACCGAAACCCAGCAAGCGATCGTCGATCTGTTGCGCGAGCGTGGCGAATTACGGAGTAATGCGATTCGCCGGGCGGTGAAGGGTGACTGGCGAATGACCACCAATCAGTTGGTTCAACGCGATATCTTAAGCCGGGCCTCTGTATTAGACCCGCCGCGGGCGCGGCCTAAGCAGGTGCGCGTAGTCGAATTGAGCGCCGGGCCGGAACGGATAATGATGACGGTAGGGCAACTAGGCCGGGCTTCCAAGGCGGCCGATGTCATGGTTTATCTGGCCGGCCTGCCAGATCCTCTGCCGAGTGAAGCGGACGTCTTGAGCGCCACCGGTGCCAAGCCGGCGAACCTGCGTGACCTGGCAGAAAAAAGTTTGATCAGCCGCTTTCCGGCCCAACAGGTTGTCGTACCCCTGGCAGCCGACAATGTTCCATCGGAATACGCGATGGTGATCGGCGCTTTACCGAGTTCGCTTGAGACGATGCCCCAACGCGAACTGCTACCGGAACTTGAGGCGGCCGGGCTGGTACGCATTGAGCAGCAGCCCGCTTCAGTGAGCTTGGCCATCCCGCGTCCCTCCTTGGCGAATGCGATCCTGCGATTGCGCGGGGGGGAAGTTTATGGCCACATTCTTGATATGCTAAGGCGTGAAGCTAGAGCGGTGCCGGTGGGCGAGGTTTATATGGAAACCGGCGCCGCCATCCGCCACCTGAGGCGGCTGGCTGATCTGGAACTGGTACGTTTGAGCGCCAAAGAAATATGGCGCGATTCGCTGGCCGACAAGGATTTCACACCGTCAGAACCACCGGAGTTGACGCTGGACCAGGCCCGGGTTTGGGGGCGCATCAAACTTGCCATGATGGATTTTGACTTGGGTAGCCATGAGGTACCAGCTGAGGACGGTGATGATCTGCTCGAGGATGACGGGGATGAGGTCGAGGTCACCGATGCGCTAAACGCGGCCAAGCCCTTCCTGATTCATGGCGTCACCGGCAGCGGCAAGACCGAAATCTACATGCGTGCGATTGACTTCGCCCTGGAGCGGGGGCGCCGGGCCATTGTACTGGTGCCGGAAATCGCCCTAACGCCGCAAACTGTGCGGCGTTTTGCGGCGCGCTTTCCGGGACGGGTTTCCGTGCTTCATAGCGCGCTGAGCGATGGCGAGCGTTACGATACCTGGCGGCGTATAAGACGTGGTCTGGTTGATATAGTCATTGGCCCGCGCAGCGCTCTTTTTGCGCCGTTGCCTGACTTGGGGGTGATTGTTGTTGATGAGGAACATGACGGCAGTTACAAGCAAACGCCTCCCGTACCGCCGCCTTACTATCATGCCCGCGAGGCGGCGATTGCCCTAGCCCAATTTACCGGCGCGGTGATTATTCTGGGCAGCGCGACGCCGGATGTCGTCACCTACCATCGGGCACAAGGCGGACGATATCGTTTATTGGAATTGCCACGGCGTATCATGGGCCACCGGCAGCGAATTATGGGCCAGGCTGAACGACTGAATTTGACGGCCCGCTACCAGCCCGTGGCACTACCGACCGTAGATGTCACGTCGAGTGAAGATATCCTCGATCTCGATGATGCCCTGACGATCCCGCTACCGCCGATTCAGGTCGTTGATATGCGTCAGGAGTTAAGAGCGGGGAATCGTACCATCTTCAGCCGGGCGCTGGAGTCGGCGATTGTGGAGACACTGGAACGCAACGAACAGGCCATTCTCTTTCTAAATCGGCGCGGCTCCGCGACGTTCGTCAACTGTCGCAATTGCGGTCATGTAATGAAATGTACGCGATGCGGCACGCCGTTGACTTATCATCGTTCCCAATTGATGCTGGTCTGTCACCAATGCGGCCGTCGCGAGCCGAATCCACAAACTTGCCCCAACTGCCGATCTGACCGGATTCGTTTCTTTGGGTTGGGGACAGAAAGGCTGGCTGAATTGGTGGGTGAACGGTGGCCGGATGCGCGCATCATTCGCTGGGACAGAGATACCACGATCGAGCAAGGTTCCCATGAGGCACTGTTAGTTGGATTCATCAATCATGAGGCCGATATTTTGGTCGGTACACAAATGATTGCCAAAGGTCTGGATTTGCCTTTTGTCACCCTGGTCGGGGTCATTTCGGCCGACATCTCGCTCAATTTGCCCGACTACAATACCGGCGAGCGGGCATTTCAGGTCCTTGCCCAGGTGGCTGGGCGAGCCGGTCGCGGTTTATTAGGCGGACGGGTCATCATGCAGACTTATCAACCCTATCACTATGCTATACAGGCCGCGGCCGATCATGACTACGCCGGTTTCTACGTCGAAGAAATGGAATTTCGCACCCAAAGGGCGCTCCCACCTTTTCGTCGCATAGCCCGATTGCTCGTGGCCGACCCGGTGGAGGATAAAGCTCGCCGGATGGCTGAGGCGATGGCCGTGCAACTGCGGCAAAACGTACGTGAACAGGCGCTGGCGGCGACCGATATTATGGGGCCAACCCCCGCTTTCTTCAGCCGTCTGGACGGGCGCTATCGCTGGCACATTCTCATTCATTCGCCAGACCCCTACCGAGTTTTGGCTGGCATTTCATTTCCCCGCTCGTGGGTTATCGACATCGATCCGGAGAGCACCTTATAAGATGATGATGGTATCTGGAGAGAGGATAAGGGGTCGTGGACAGATGTCCCCGCACGGACTCGAACCGTGATCTATCGCTTAGGAGGCGATTGCTCTATCCTTTGAGCTACGAGGACTTTTATCTTAATTTTAGCCCAAGTGACTGTCTGTGACGAAATGGATGAGCGAGCCATTACCTACCCTTTCTTTGTTTACGAAATCCTGTTGCCCGGCCAGCCCAATTATGCGCTATGACAATATGCAATTGTTCGCTGCCGACCGGCGACTTGAGCCGAGACGGGTCTTTTTGACCAAGGCTTTTGTCCGGTGATGATTAAGGAAATGGATGGAGAAGTCAACTGGCTTATGGTCCATGTGCAATCGAGGCTTCATCGATCGATACTTCGGAACCGCGATTATCTGGAAGGCTATAATCCGAAGCAACCCAACGTGAGCGATTTCAAACGAGTAAAGCGCGTTGTGTGACTGGCTACCGATTATCAGGTGGTTGCCTTGGTCTACGTGGGGCGAAAGGAGCTGGGAGAGCGCCTGCGTTCAATTGGTGGTGATTGGAATCGCTATGCCGAATCACGCCAGCAAACGATTGATAATTAGTGGGCAGGGGTTGGCTCGGTGAAAAATCTTTTCTAAGCGGCTTGAGAGCTGTTAAGAACCTGTTAAATGGTTGCCGCGCAAATCGAACCCTGTAGTATTGGTAAGGTAATTTCCCACACCGTTGATAGTTGATATTATCGATAATATACAGGCAATGACAGCACTGCCGTGCAATCCTTATTTCTTGCGCCATCTGCCTTTTTCGGCGAACGAAATAAATGGAAAGAAGAATGGCAGCAAACGTTTTCCACAAACGATGCTCTCATTTATAAAGTGACAAGGGTGCAGATTTCATGAAAAGAATTGGCGTCTTTACGAGCGGCGGGGATGCGCCGGGAATGAATGCGGCATTGCGCGCGGTTGTTCGTGTCGGTCTCGATATAGGCCTAGAAGTGTATGCTATATACGAGGGGTATTCCGGGTTGGTCGATGGCGGGGACTACATTAAACCGATACATTGGGAAGATGTCGGTGGAATTCTTCACCTGGGTGGCACAATCATCGGTTCTGCGCGCTGCAAAGAGTTTCGCGAGCGCTCCGGACGTTTAAGAGTGGTGCGAAATTTGCTGTTACACCAGATTGAGGGACTTGTGGTCATTGGTGGCGATGGTAGCTTGACCGGTGCCGATGTGCTGCATCGCGAATGGCCCGGACTAGTCAAGGAACTGGTTGAGACAGGCCAGTTGAGCAAGAAAATCGCCGATCGTCACCCTTCACTGGCAGTCGTCGGTATCATCGCCTCGATCGATAACGACATGTTCGGTTCTGATATTACCACCGGCGCGGACACGGCTTTGCACCGCATTGTCGAAGCGACAGATGCAATCTCCAGCACGGCCGCCAGCCACCAGCGCAGTTTTGTCATTGAAGTTATGGGCCGCAACTGTGGTTACCTGGCCCTGATGGGCGCGATGGCTTCCGGGGCGGATTGGGTGCTGATTCCCGAGGCTCCGCCGGATGTGGAGGATTGGGAATCTAAGATGTGCGAAGTGCTGCACCACGGTCGGATAATGGGCCGGCGCGACAGTATGGTCATTGTGGCCGAGGGCGCTCGTGACCGTAACGGCAAGCCAATCACCAGCGATTACGTCAAGAAGGTGCTGGAAGAACGACTAGGTGAAGACACAAGGATTACGGTGCTGGGCCATGTTCAGCGGGGTGGTTCGCCAAGCGCGTTTGACCGGAATCTGAGCACGCTTCTGGGGGCCGAGGCGGTTGCGACTATCACCACAATGGACGCGGCCGGCGAACCACAAGTTGTGGGGATGCAGGGCAATAAATTGACGCGGACTCCGCTTAGTATTGCCTTGGCGAAAACGAAAGCAGTGGCCGATGCGGTGGCTGCCAGGAATTTTGATGAAGCCTTGGCCCTACGCGGGCAGAACTTCAGTGAATCGTTCAAGATCGTACGCACGTTGGTCCGAGCCTTACCCCATCCGCCCGCGCCCGATCAACAGCGATTACGGATCGCCATCATACACGGTGGCGGGCCGGCACCAGGCATGAACACCGCTGTACGCGCGGCCGTGCGTATTGGCATTGATCGCGGACATATCCTTCTGGGTGTCCGCAACGCGTTTCGCGGTCTGATTAATAACGAGATCGAAGAATTACAATGGATGAGTGTGGGTGGCTGGGCGACCCGCGGTGGCTCGGAACTCGGGACCAACCGGACGATTCCCAAGGGACGCGAGCTCTATGCCATCGCCCGCAACCTGGAAGAGAATCAAATCGACGCCATTCTCATGATTGGCGGTTGGGCCGGATACGCGTCCATTCTGGAGCTGTTCAGCCAGCGAAACAACTACCCGGCGTTCGATATACCGATGATCTGCCTCCCGGCATCCATTAACAACAACTTACCAGGCACTGAACTGAGTGTCGGCGCGGATACAGCTTTGAATAGCATCATCTCAGCCGTAGACAAGATCAAGCAGTCGGCCGTCGCGTCTCAACGGGCCTTCATCGTTGAGGTAATGGGTTACTATTGTGGTTATCTGGCACTGATGAGTGCGCTGGCAACCGGTGCTGAAAGAGTCTATATGCACGAAGAAGGGGTGACCATGCACGATCTAGTTCGTGACGTGGAAGAATTTCGCCATGCCTTCCAACACGGCAAGCGGCTAGGATTGGTGATTCGGAACGAGAAAGCTAACGAGGTTTATTCCACCAGTTTCATGCGGTTGCTCTTTGAGGAAGAGGGAGGGGATTTGTTCGATGTCCGGCAGGCAATACTGGGCCATATGCAGCAAGGGGGTACACCGTCACCTTTCGATCGCGTTTTTGCAACCCGGCTAGCCGTGCGGAGCATCGATTTTATCGAGAGTGAAATCAAATCCGCCGGGGAATCGACCGGCGTGTGTATCGGCGAAATTCAGGGCGAAGTTCATTATACCAGCCTCGAAGAGTTGCCGCGCTTGATGGATTACGAGCACAGCCGGCCGCGTAATCAGTGGTGGTTAGATTTGCGACCGATTGCCAGCATTTTGGCCAAACCCGCGGGCAGCCTGAGGGGTCAAGGGTATCAAGGCTAAATTTTATAAGGTTATAATTTTATTAGGAGATGTCGTATGAGAATTGGAATTTTAACCGGTGGGGGTGATGTGCCCGGCCTGAATCCTTGTATTAAAGCGGTGGTCAATCGCGCAGTAGACGCGGGTCATGATGTAGTAGGCCTCCGCCGTGGATGGGGTGGACTGCTATTGATTAACCAGGACGATCCGGAGACCATCGATAAGTACACCATGAAATTGGATAAAAATGCTGTCCGCACTATTGACCGGACCGGTGGCACGATGCTGCACTCCAGCCGGACGAATCCCGGAAAAGTCAAACCTGGAGATGTCCCTGATTTCCTGAAAGATCCCGAACATCCGGAAGCCGAAGCGGCCGATACAAATCTACGCGATTTCACACCCCATGTATTAAAGAATCTGGAATACCTGAAAATCGACCGGTTGATTCCCATAGGCGGTGACGATACGCTCAGTTACGGCGAACGACTCCACCGGGAGGGTTTTCCAGTGGTGGCTATTCCCAAGACCATGGATAATGACGTCTACGGGACCGACTACTGCATCGGTTTCAGCACGGCCGTCACCCGCAGTGTCCAGTTCATCCACCAGTTGCGGACCAGCGCCGGCTCACACGAACGTATCGCCGTGATCGAGTTATTTGGTCGTAACTCAGGTGAGACGAGCCTAATCAGTTCCTATTTGGCCGGTGTCGATCGTGCGCTTATTTCAGAAGTTCCCTTTGATCCAGAGCGTCTGGCGGAACTGGTCCGTCGCGACAAGGAGACGAATCCCAGTAATTATGCGATGGTCACAGTCAGTGAAGGCGCGCACATGGTGGGGGGCAAGGTTATTGAATATGGCGAGACGGATGCCTACGGACATCGCAAACTCGGCGGTATCGGTGAGATTACTGCCGAAGCTATGAAGACATTGACCGGGGAGAACATCATTTCCCAGAAACTCGCCTACTTGATGCGCTCCGGCGCGCCGGACGCGCTGGATCTGATGGTGGCGACGAACTACGCTCAACTGGCGGTTGATCTCATTGTATCCGGCACGAGTGGCCGAATGGTTGCCCTGCGGGATGGCACTTACACCCACGTAGCGATGAGTATTGTGACCAGCGGCGTCAAACGGGTCGATGTCGACGAACTGTATGATTCTGAAAACTATCGGCCGAAGATTCGCCACGTTCTTGGCAAGCCGATGTTCCTGTATTGATCCGGGGTTTCGAATTACGATCGATTACTGGCGCGCCATCTTTCGAGGATGGCGCGCTTTTTGATTGTTGAATTAGAAAGGGAAGTGATAGGAGGGTGAAACGTGATCAATGGCACTTGACTATCTATGGAGGCAATATTTAGAATATAATCAAACTTGGTCGATGGGTCCGGTTCTGCCGTAATATATTCCCTCAATGAAATACCCTTATTCTATGCATCATAATCATCGCTATCCGATCCTTATTCTCATTTCTGTGTTGATACTCACATCCCTTGCTTGCGGCGGGCTGTCAGTCTTTTCATCCAACGCAAGTGAAACGCCCGTTGCTGAGATAGCTATCGATGAGCAGAAAATTGTCGCTCAGGCCGTAGCGACAATAAGCGCTCAAATGCCCGCCACCACGCCAGGGACGGCCGAATCCTCTCCCCCGATTGTGTCCGAGGTTCCGTCGGTAATTCTTAGTAGCGATCTAGAGGAAACACTCGTAGCCCTCTACGACCAAATAAATCCTGCCGTGGTTAATATTTTCGTGTTGGATAACCGTAATATTGAGATTGGTGGTGGTAGTGGTTTCGTCTACGACGCTGACGGTCATATTGTTACCAATAACCACGTCGTCACTGGTGCGTCCGGCTTGGAGGTTGTCTTTACAAACGGCTTGCGCAGCAAAGCGGAGGTTGTAGGCACGGATATTGACAGCGATCTGGCGGTCATAAAAATTGAATCATTACCTGAAGGAGTTCGACCAGTTCCATTAGGTGATTCACGTTCCGTTCGTGTTGGCCAGCTCGTTGTAGCTATCGGCAATCCATTTGGCCAGTCCGGATCCTATTCACTCGGTATAGTCAGCGGTTTGGGCCGGTCCTTGCGATCAGATCGGGTGGCTGCCGGTGGGGGGCAATATTTATTGCCCCAAGTCATCCAGACCGATGCCGCGATTAATCCTGGGAACTCGGGCGGCCCCCTGCTCAATCTGAATGGAGAAGTGATCGGGGTGAACAGCGCCATTCGAACCAGCACCGGCACCAACTCCGGCGTGGGCTTCTCTATCCCGGTGAATGCTGTCAAGCGGATAACCCCGGCGCTTATCTCCGAAGGAGTGTATCATTACCCCTTCATGGGCATTCGTTTAACCAACCTGGATCTTGAGACCCAGGAGCAGTATAACCTGCCGCAGGTAACCGGCGCTTTCGTGGCCGGTGTTTCGCCTGGTACGCCGGCCGACCGAGCCGGGGTCCGCCCCCTTCAGCTCGATCCCATCACTGGGGAAGTTGCTACAAACGGCGATCTGATTATTGCCGTCGATGGGCAACCAATTGCCAATTCCGACGATCTGATCGGCTACCTGGTTTTTGAAACGGAGGTGGGCCAGACGATTAACCTGACAATCATTCGGAACGGCGAGCAAATGACCGTACCCCTGATTCTCGAACAACGTCCTTGAAAGAGTCTATCCTTGTTTAATGACTGTCTGGTCGTTCCTTTTCTATTAGGCGCTATGTCGACGGTCGTAAGACCGGCGCAATCGCCGCACAGTAGTTTGGTGATTTCGACAACATCTAGAGTAGGAGGACTTCATGTTTAGCCAGGAGCACATGCAAGAATTGCTCAGCTATGAGGGCAACGGCAATGGTGTGGTCAGTGTCTATCTGGACACGGACAGCACGCGGCAATCGGCCGAAGCGATCAAGTTGCTTACCCGTGGTCTACTGAAGGAGGTTCAACCCCAATATGAAAAGGATGCGCAAACCATTGAGCGATACCTCGACTTAAGTTACGATTGGTCTAAGCCGGGACTGGCTCTTTTCAGCAGCCAAGGTGGAAGTTTTTTTCGGGCGTATACTGCGCCGGTTGCCTTTCGGAACCGCATTCGCCTTGGTAATCGCCCCTATGTCAAGCCGCTTGCTCATCTGCTGGACCATTACGCCCACTTTGGCGTGATATTGGTTGATCGGGTTAACGGACGCTTTTTTGAGTACCACTTGGGCGAACTTCAGGCTTCCAAAACTTTTCAAGGCGAAGAAGTTCGCAAGCAAAAGAGCGGCGCCGGTTCTTCGGCCGTTGGCCGACGTGGCGGATCTGACGGCAGCAAACATGAGGAAGAGGTAGCCACAAGAAACCTGAAAGATTGTGCCACCGCCGCCGGGCGCTTTTTTGCCTCTCGCCCCATCCGACGATTATTCTTGGGCGGCACGTCCGAGACCCTGGCCCAATTCCGCGATCTATTGTCCAAGCAGTTGCTCAGTTGCCTGGCGGGAACGTTCGCCATCGATATTGAGTCCGGAGAGGCGGAGGTGCGCCGCAATGCGCTCCAGGCCTTAAGGGCAGTCAATGTTGAACGAGAAAACCGGCTGGTTGAGCGTCTGGTTAACCTGAATGCGATGGGCGGCAACGGTGTGATCGGGTTGGACGACACATTGCAAGCCGTCTCCGATAAACGGGTTGAAGTGCTGGTCATCAGCGACGGCTTTCGTGCGCCTGGTTATGTGAACGAGGAATTAGGCTATGTCGTCGCCAATCTGGCCCTAAGCCCCTTAGGCGAGAGTGAATTAGCCGAGGTTGAGGATGTGGTTGACGCGGCCGTCGCCCAGACCGTGAACCAGGGCGCTCACGTCGAGATCATCGCCGAAAATCCGGCTCTGGAAGTCGCCGGCCAAATTGGCGCGATACTGCGCTTCTAGCAACCGGTTCGATTACAAGGTGGTCGCGCGTTACAAGTGACCACCTTTTTTGTTTGCATGTCCCCGATTCAATCGTTTGTCGAACGGCTGTCCCTGGTGCCGGATATGCCGGCTGTGTTCAACCCCTATCAGGAGGAACATCCCGGCGGCGCGATACGGCAATCGAATCTGGCGCGCTACTTGTCCCGGATGGCGACCCGTCATCCGGTGACCATACTGGTTGGCGAAGCACCGGGTTATCGGGGTTGTCGTGTTACCGGCGTGCCTTTCACGAGTGAAAAAATTCTTCTTTCTGATTCCTCGCCGTTTGGCTTGTTTGGCCTTGCGGCCGGTTTTGTCCCCAGCGATGAGATCAACTCGCCGCAAGCCGAAGCAACCGCTTCGACGGTGTGGAAGGTGTTTTTGACCCTGGGGGAGTGCCCGCTGTTGTGGAATGCCTTTCCGTTTCATCCACACCGGCCGGACGATCCGTTTTCCAATCGAACTCCCCGAGCCAAAGAAACTGACCTCGGCCAGCAAGCCTTAATCGAATTGCTGGACCTGTTCCCGATCCAGCAGGTAATCGCCGTCGGCAATGTCGCTCACCAGGCCTTCCTCCGCTGGGGAATAGCAGCCGAGAAAATTCGCCATCCCGGACACGGCGGGCAAGCTGCTTTCGCGCAACAACTGGCAAGGTCTTTGAGAGTGGGGCGATAAACCTAGTGCGAAACAGAGCTGAACCTGTGATCGATTTGGCGCCTAATTAATCTTAAGGTTCTAGAGCTGTGAAATAATCGCGAACCAGATTTTGCAGGCCCAATGGAATATTGCCGCTTGATAGGGCTTCGTTGACCGTGGCCCGGTAATTGCCAAAGACCTGTTCATATGGAACCACGCTGCCCCCAAGCCGGGCCGTATCATTGGG
>JAWOHK010000283.1:0-30486 GCA_046485205.1 Chloroflexota bacterium
TACCGACGGGAGGCAGCTGACCTGGGCCCTCAACCTGACCACGGGTGCAGCGTCGGCCTTCTTCTTCGCCGAGCATTCGATGAACACCGGTAATACGGTGTTGCTCCTATGCGGCGAGCAGATTGGTTTGACTGGGACCGACCTGTTGTCTACCAATGTTGATGTGGACGTCATCGCCCAGGACTTCTATCACGGCGGTCCTGGTGATATCGTCGAAGGCCTGACGGTAACGCCGCTGGGCGAGCGGTTCTACGGTGTACCCGTTGACGTGACCGGCAACACCTACAACGCGTCCGGTCTGGCAGTCTATGACTTCGGCCTGTTCCCCGGCAACTCGCCGGAACTGGGCCTGATGCTCGTCACGAATGGCGACCGCGGCGCGGGCGCTCGCGGCGGTGCGACACAGGCGACCGAAGGCTTGCTGTTTATGGCTCCGTAACGATCCGTTGCGGTTATGAGTGAAAGGGCGGCGGCTCGCGAGGGCGGCCGCCCTTTTTGATTGCCCGGCGTTCGTTGTACGGTGGGACAACGGCAATTCACCAAAGTCATCCGATCGTCGACCCACCAGCCGATGTCTCGCCCCTCCCTCAGATCGCGATCAGCACCACCGCCGCCAGCGCCAGCCCTACCCCGGCGTTTTGGCGGCGTGTCATCCGCTCGGCCAGCACCAGCCGGGCCAGCAACACCGTTGCCACCGGATAAAGCGAGCTGAGGACGGCGGCCACATCCAGCCGGCCGATCTGGGCCGTGACCGCGAAGAGAGATGTCCCGATCGTGTCGCCCATCCCGGCCAGCAGGGCCAGCGCCCAGGGGAAAGCGGCCCCGCCCCGGCCCCGGTCGGGCCAGGCCAGTAAAACGATGGCCAGGGTGGTGATGCTGGTCGCGCGGGCGGCCAGCAACGGCCAGAACAACGCCCCCGGGGTTTCGATGCCCCCGATGAGCGTCAGATACAGGCCGAAACCAACCCCGGCCAGCAGCGGCACTCCCACGTCGCGCGTTCGCAACGGCGCGCCGCCGTCGGGGTGGGAGATCATCCAGATGGCCGCCAGGGCCAGCAGGAAGCCGGCCAGCGTCACCGGCGGTGGCGCGCCGTCGACCCACACGCCCACGACCAGCGGGATGCCGGCCGCGGCGACGGCCGTCAGCGGGGCGGCCACGCCCATCTTGCCCTGCGCCAGACTGTAATAGAGCAAGAAGAGGCCCAGGCCTCCGCCCACCCCGGCCAGCGCACCGCGCATCAGGTCCGTTGGCGGCGGCAATGGCTCGCCACGAACCAGGACCAGCCCCGCGATCAACAGCGAGCCGAGCACTTGCGACACCAGGATGACCCGGACGGCGGCCACTCGCCGGCTGGCCATTCCCCCGGCGAAGTCGCCCGCCCCCCAGGCGACGGCCGCGCTCAGGCCGGTGAAGATGGTGAGTAGTTCCATAAGGGCGTATTATCCGCAGATTGCGCAGATTTCGCAGACTCAGAAAATACCTACTTGACACCAGCGTCATCAGCGATCCTGATCATTAACGCAGAGCCGCAAAGACGCCATCACGCAAATTGCCCTCGGGGCCTGGCGTCTAAGCGTTAACCTTTCTACGAATCTCAGTGCTGAAATCAGCGTTATCGACGTTCTATAGCCAAACGCCACCGATGGGGGTCGGTGGCGCTAAGCCAAGAAGGAAAACGGGGTTGTTGGAGGAGGAAAAATTCTTTTTGCTGCCTACTATTAATCATAGGTGTTTTGGTTGGTTTTCGCAGCCGGCCAGGTTACATCCCGGCTGTAAAATCGGCTACAGTCACGTGAACCTTGTCTGTGTTATACGGCAGATGCCGTAGTGCGGCGGCGGTTTCTACAGCTCCAGCCGGTCAAACAGAACGATCGTCGCCAGCAGCCCCAGGACGCATCCGATAATTGTCGCTCCAATAGGAATGAACATTTGCGCCGGCAGGTCTAGCCCGCCGGCCAGAGCGGTGGCGACCGCGGTCAATGGCCAGGGTGTCGGCAGCAAGGCCATATTGACCCCCAGCAACGGTGCCAACGACATCGCCACCTGACCGGTGAACAGGACCACCAGCCCGCCGGCCAGCGTGATCATCCGGTTGCGGGTGAGAGCGCCTAACAGGAACGTCAGAACCAGATAGAAGGTGGTGTGCAAGGCCAGGACAGCCAGCCCGGCCACAAACCCGCTCAGGCTGACCGTTCCGGCGACCGACAGCAAGATGTAGCCCACCAGACCGGGCAACAGAGTCAGAACAACCAGCATCCCGATCGCCTGCGCCGCGAATTTGGCCAGGATAAACGCCTGGCGGGTGACCGGCTTGGCCAGCAACCATTCGGCCGTGCCCGATTGCACCTCGGCCGTCAGCGCATCCTGGGCCAGCGTGATGACGCCGATGGCCAGAACTAAAGCCCCGATATTGAAGAATCCCTGCAGGCCGTTCAATACCGGATCAGCGGTCATGCCGGAATCGGCCGGCACAACGCCCGGCAGGACGAACAAAACCATAAAGAGAAGGCCGTTGATGACGACTTGCCACAGAATGGCCTGGAACAGCCAGCGCCGCCCGCCCCACCAGGTCTTTGATTCCTTCTGGAACAGGGGTGAGAAACCGCGCATGAACCCGCCGCCGGTTCGCCGCTGCAAGGTTGTGGTTTCCCTCATAACTGGCCACCTTCGACCAGGTTGACGAAGATCTCCTCCAGATCGAATCGCCGCCTGTTGAAGGCGCTGACGGTCACGCCCGGATGAGCCAGGACGACCCGCAGCAATTGCTCCTCGGCCGCCGCCGGATCGCTGACACTCACCTTCCATTCCAGGCGGCCGTTCTGCTCGCCGGTGACAATTCCGGCCACCCAGCGCTGCCGGGCCAGGGACTCTCGGGCCGCTTCCGTTTCACCGCCGACCACGACCGAGTAAACAGCGTGACCGTCGCCCATGAGCAGCGCTTCAATCGGCCCCTGGGTGACCAACTCGCCCCGGTTCAGAATCACTACCGTATCGCTCACCTGCTGCACGTCGTTGAGTATGTGGGTTGAGTAAAAAATGGTGGTCCGCTCTCGCAGGCGCTCCATGATCGCCAGCACGTCACGCCGGCCAAGCGGGTCGAGGGCGGCGGCCGGTTCGTCAAGGATAAGCAGTTCGGGGTCATTGATCTGGGCCTGGGCGATGCCGAGACGCTGCTTTTCGCCGCCCGAAAAACCGCGCACCGGTCGATCAGCGCATTCGGTTAACCCAACCAAGGCCAGCATTTCATCAACCTTCGCGTCGATGCCGGCCCGGGAGCCGGAAAAGAACAGCCCGGCGGTGAAACGAAGCGTCTCCCGCGCCGTCAGTGTCTCATAAAAACTCGGTTGCTGAGGCAAATAGCCGACGCGCTCGCGGATGGTCAGGCTGTCACGCCCGATGTCCAGACCGAAGATCGCCCCCCGCCCGCTTGTCGGTCGCGACAGACCCAGCAACAACTTCATCGCGGTAGTCTTCCCGGCGCCGTTGGGCCCCAGAAAGCCACAGATGGCCTGGCGCGGCACGGCCAGGTCGAGCGAGCGCAAAGCGACCACATCGCCATAGACCTTACCCAGACCTTGAGTTTGGATCACAAGAGAATCGCCCATGCGGTGTATCTCCTAACTCAATGATGCTCGACGCGATTACGATCGAGATCAATTACCGGTTGACGGCGGATCGGCCGTCGTAAAGAAAATACGCTGGTCGCCAACCCGCACCCCATCGCCCTCAGCCGTTATTACGTCGAATTCAATGGTCGTGTAACCGTAACCTGGTGCGCCCCATAGTAGCTGGTAGGTGCCGGGATCCAGTTCACTGGACCAGCCGGCCAGCCAATATTCGTTGGAAACCATCTCCGGCAAGGCGTTAATTATCCCCTCGGCCCGCATGTCGCCTTGGGCGTTGGTCAATTGCCATGTACCCATAAACTGATCATCAGCCGGAATCCGATTGCCGGCATTTGAGACGCCAAGCTTGATAGCTATCTTGCCCTCGGCATTAGACTTGATCGCGGCGATGAAAGTAACGAGGTTGTCGCGGACAGGGACTTCTTCACCCGCCTGAAAGGCTTGGCAACCCGATAGCAGGATAATGAAGGCCATACCGGCCATCAACGAGTGGAATATCTTCATGATAGGCTCTCCCTTGCGAACCGAATGGTAACAAGCTCATCCGCCGCAATCACTAAAACGAACCCGGCCAACGGTTCCTTGCGAGAATAATTGAGACCTGGACTGAGGAGAAATCAGGTTGGATTATTCGTTCCGATCAATTCCAGATACCGGGGTTTTTTGCTTGTAAAACTTGATATTTACCTTAACTAAATCGATCAGGGGTGTCAAATACCTGGGTTACGAAAAAAAAGTAAACCCATTTACATTTCCTCAAGGACACCATACTGGCCCATGAAAAAGCCACCAGATGAATGGTGGCCTTGAGCATGGCGACATGCTATGCAGAGAGGGTTCTTAATTTGCCACATCATCTGCAATTATTGGTCCACTCCATGCAATAATTTGGACAGGTAAGCATCACCGGCATTCTGGGATCAACAGCACCTGTCCCGGAAAGATGAGATCGCCGTCACGCTGGAGGTTGTTTAACATGACCGCCTCCTGTTTCATGCTGGCCAGGGCATCCGAACTGCTGGCCGGGCACAATGCACGGATGATCTCCAATAGCTGGTCGCCTTGCTTGACCGTATAGACGCCGGCCCCGGGATTGTTGACCTGCTTCCAGTTGGTGTCGAATCGATTCGTTTCAGCCTTAAATATATAGCCGTCGCGATTGACGCACCAGACCAGGTTTCGACTGGCCGTAGAAATCTGGACGGCCAATCCGATCGGGTTCGCGCGCCAGACCTGGTCATTTGCCCCGCGCTTGAACAAATGATCGTTCATGGAGGCCGCCCAGACAACGCCATCCGGGCCCTGAGAGATGGATTTCAAGGGAATCGCCTCGCCTCCCACTTCCGGATTGGGCATGCGGGTCCATTTCGGGCCGCCGGTCCCGGACAATAATTCGAGGAGAAAGCCGTTGTTGTCGACGTAGCAAACGCGGCCGCTGCCGCCGGTGGTCACTACCTCGGCCGTGTTCACATTTATATGGGTGTTCCATTGGCCGTTCACCCTGGTCGCCACCTGCCCCTGACCGTTCACGATCCAGATCGTACCGTCGCCGGCGGCCGAGATAGAACGCAGCCCGTTCCCCGGATAAGTGACTGGTTCCCACTGGGTATAAAAATCTCGGGGGAAGCGGGCCCTAAAGAGATGGCCACTGCGATTGCGACACCAGACGTGGCCTTCGTTGCCAACCGCCACCTCTTCGACGTGATTGGCATCGTGGTTCTTTTGCCAAATGCCGCTGACGAGCTTGTAAAGCCGGCCGTCCTGGGTGACACACCACACGGCGGCATTGACGCCGTCTACATCGGCCCCGACGGACACACCTCTCACTCTGGCCATGATCATACCTCCCGATCACCGGTCAAATTACCGGTTAGTGATGTCCGGCGATACAATAGGTGTGTCGCCGGATGGTGGATGACCGGTAGCCAATCCTTCCGAGTGGGGCCATGTTAGTTGCCGGCCACCTTCCATACGATATACCACTTTACTATACATCGAAAGAGGCCAAGCGGCTGGCTCAATTTCTCGATTACTGGGTCGATTGCGGGCACACGTTTCTTGTTTTGGCTACAATCGGATGAAGTCATCCAGGGAGTGACGGTCATGTTAAGGTCAATTTCCCCTAACGTCTGGGCTTTCGATCTGGAGTGGGTACCCGATATCGCTTCCGGCCGCCGGGCCTATGATCTGCCGCCGGAGGCGCCCGAGGATCAAGTTTATCAGGCGATGTGGACCAACGGCGGGGCGACGGCCGACGTCCCGCGCCCCTATCTTAAGACGATGTTGTGCCGGGTTGTTTCGCTGGCAGCGGTGGTTCGGAAAGTCCACGACGACGGCCGGGTGACGCTCACCTTGATGTCCCTGCCCGATGACGGTCCGCTGCCGGAAGCCGAGCTCATCGGCCGCTTCCTGCGCGGCATCGGCGACGCCCACCCCCGGCCGCAGCTGGTCGGCTTTAATTCCCGCGAATCCGACCTGCCGATCCTCATCCAGCGCGGCATCGCCAACGGCATTGAGGCCGCCGGTTTCAGCCACCGGCCCGACAAGCCCTGGAACGGCATCGACTACTTCAATAAAAATTCGGATGGTCACATCGACCTGAAGGATATTGTCGGCGGTTGGGGCAAGGCGACGCCCAAGCTGCACGAGTTCGCCGCCGCCTGCTGCATCCCTGGCAAGATCGACACGACCGGCGACAATGTCATCGACCTGTGGCTGGCCGGCGACATCCGGCGCATCGTCGAGTACAACGAGTTTGACGCCCTGACGACCTACCTGCTCTGGCTGCGGACGGCGCGTTTCGCCGGGCTGCTCTCAGCCGAGAACCACGCGGATGAGGAGGAGCGGGTCAGGGAGGTGCTGGTCCAGCGGATTGAAAAAGGACAGACCCATCTTGAGCGCTACCTGTCGAAGTGGGCGACCTTTCGGGGGGTGACCGGGGAGTCATTGCCGGGAGACAGTTGATAGTTCGCCACTCACATCTCCCATCGGCCCTCCCTCTCCAGGAAAATCGTCTCGCTGTAATCATCGTTGTCCAATAGCTCGGCGTTGCGGTCCCAATCGACCACTGTGTCCTTGTGACCCTCGACTTGCCGCGACGGGCAACGCAGTTTCAGTGCGAGGAGGGGGAGATAGTGGCCTTAATAACCAGACCCGCGTAAACTTAAATTGATCTGATGTGCGGCCAATCGCGGGCCAGTAGTCGGCTCGGCCGTCGTTGATATACCACGATATTTCAGATTATCAACCCCATCCACTATCCGTTAAAATATCTGCCAAATCGGTCAACTCTATGGATGGGTGTTTCTTTTTACTGAGTAACCAATCAGGTGGAGCTTATGATCATCACCTTTATCATTCTGGGCATCACCATCGCCCTGTTTATCTATGGCCGGCCGCGAGCCGATGTCGTCGCCTTGCTGTCGTTGCTGACCCTGGTGCTGACCGGCATCCTGACCGCCGGGGAGGCAGTGGCCGGCTTCAGCGATTCGACCGTCCTGCTCATCGCCGCCCTGTTCGTCGTCAGCGAAGGCCTTTCGCGCACCGGCGTCACTGCCTGGCTCGGAACCGTTCTCTTGCGACTGGCGGCCAACAGCGCCGCCCGCCTGCTGGTGGTCATGATGATCGGCGCGGCCGGGCTGTCGGCCTTCATCAGCAACACCGGCACCGTGGCCACGCTACTGCCGACCATCTCGGCCGCCTCCTGGCGGGTGGGCAGTGTCCCCTCCAAGTTCTTGATGGCGCTGGCTTACTCGACCAACACCGGCGGCCTGTTGACCCTGACCGGCACGCCACCCAACATCATCGTCAGCGACACCCTGCGCAACGCCGGCTACCAGCCGTTCGGCTTCTTTGAGTTCTCTCTCATCGGCCTGCCGTTGCTGGTGGTTACGATCGTCTACATGTATTTCATCGGCCGCCGGCTGCTCCCGCGACGCAACGCCGACCAGCGCCCGCTCGACCTGGGCGAGGCAGTCGGCGAAGTGGCCGATACATTCGGCCTGGAAGAGCGGCTTTATTCCCTGCGGGTCCGTGCCCGATCGCCGCTAATCGGCAAGACGCTGCAGGAAGCCGCCCTGGGGCGCGATTATTCCGTCACCGCGTTACGAATCGACCATAACCTGCCGGAAGAAGACGATGACGGCTCCAACGGCGACTCTTCAGCCCGGCGATTGCGGCGCCTCGGCTACCAGATGCGCGACCAATTAGGCCACCTGCAACCCTCGGCCGAACCACGCCTGCCCGGTCCCGAATCTCGTATTCGCAGCCAAGACCGCATGCTGGTCAAGGGCCGTGAGGAGTACGTCGAGCGGCTGGCTCTCGACTATTCGCTGGGCATGCAGCCGGTGACAGGCGACGGCGAGGCGTTGTCGGCCGAGTTATTATCGTCGGAGATCGGCATCGCCGAGGTTTTGCTGGCCGTGCGCTCGCAGTATATCGGGCGCACGCTGGCCGAGGTGCGCTTCGCCGACAAGTATCGCGTCCAGGTGCTGGGCATCTGGCGCGGCGACCGGCAACTGGTAAAGGCGACCGAGCCGTTGAAATTCGGCGACGCCTTGCTGGTGCGCGGCCGCTGGTCCGACATCGAGATGCTTCAGAACGAGCCGCGCAACTTCGTCATCGTCGGCAGCCCGGAAGCGCTGTCCCGCCAGGTAGTGGAACTGACGCCCCGGTCGATATTCGCTGTGGTGGCCCTGACGGCCATGGTCGTCATGATGGTCACCGGCATCGTCCCGACCGTCATCGCCGCCTTCATCGCCGCCGTGGCCATGGTCTTGGCCGGTTGCCTGAGCATGGAACAGGGCTACCGCTCGATCAGCTGGCAGACAGTGGTGCTCATCGCGGCCATGATTCCCCTGTCGACGGCGCTGGAAATCACCGGTGGGGCGCAATTGATCACCGACGCGCTGGTACGCACCCTGGGGTCCATCGGCCCGCTGGCGTTGCTGGCCGGGGTATTCATCCTGACGACGGCTTTCAGCCAGGTAATCAGCAATACGGCCACCGCCGTCCTGGTCGCGCCGATCGTCTTGCAGACGGCGGTGACGCTGGGTCTCTCGCCCTACCCGCTTTTGATGGCCGTCGCCGTAGCCGCGTCCAATGCCTTCCTGACTCCGATCGGCACGACCACCAACCTGATGGTCTATACACCCGGCGGCTACCGCTTCACCGACTACTTCAAGGTAGGCGCGCCGCTGACGATCGTCTTTTTCGTGTTGACGTTGCTGCTGGTGCCGCTCATCTGGCCCTTCTAGTGATGGCGCGGACAGTGTTGTCCGACGCAGACTATTCTGTTTGCCCGACGGCTGTTCACGCCTAGTAAACGGACTTTTGGCCTTCGATTAACGCCTATTCGCCGCGATATCGCCTATTCTACTTGTAGGCAGTAGAAGCAGTTTCCTCCTTCTTGACCAAGGCCGCGATTCCCCTATCGCGGCCTTGGTCTTTCTACCATTCCACCCGGTCATTAACATGGTGAGTGAGGTCGTTTTTGATTAGGCATCGATAAGCCTTTGGGCGACATTTGTTGGGAGGCAAGATGAAGGTTTGCCAGATTTTGAGTCGCTGGCTAAACTCAGGCACCATATCCACAGCCGTATTTTGAATCAACAGGAGTACAATGGCCAAAACAGCCCCACGTCGCAAACAACAAAAACGAGAGACCAACTGGGTCGTGATCGGCGGTCTGATCGCCGCCGGCGTCATCGCCTTTGGCCTATTGTTGTTTCTGGCACTGCGAACCCCTCCCTCGACTACCTTGACTGGCGGCGGACAGTCTCTGGCCGACTATTGTGAGTCCAATCCCGACCGCTGCTTTGCCCAGGGGGACGAAAACGCCCCGGTGACGATGGTCGAAGTTTCCGATTTCGGCTGTGGTTTTTGCCGGAATTTCCATCTCGATACCGCCCCGCAATTCAAAGAGACCTACGTCGAACCGGGAACGGTCCGTTGGGTCGGGCTGCCCTACGCCCTCAATTCATCCACCGTGCCGTCGGCCACTGCCGGCATGTGTGCGGGCGACCAGGGACTATTCTTTGAATTCGTAGACGCCATGTTCGCCATCGAGTCGACCGAAGTGCGCCTCTCCTCGGCCGGGTTCAGGCAGGCCGCCGAATCGGCCAATCTGGATCTAGACGAATTCAATAACTGCCTGGCGTCCGGCCGGTTCACGACGATTGTCAACCAGAACCGGGAAGCGGCGCGAGCGGCCGATGTGACCGGCACACCGACCTTCTTCGTGAATGGTGAAAAGCTGGCCGGCGCGCAACCGCTGTCCGCTTTTTCGCAGGCGATCAACGCTTCTCTCAACCAATCACAGTAACAGGCAGAGATGTTACAACTTCCTGACAACTGGCAGGTCCGGATCATTCAACTTCTGGCCATTCCGGGCCTGATTATTTCCTATTTCTTGCTACTCTACCACAACGGCAATCTGGTGGGCGTCTGCAGCCCCAGCGGTTGGGATGACTGTGGAGTGGTCAGCGGCCCCGGCGCTCCTTATTCCGCGATTGGGCCCGTTCCGGTCGCATTGATCGGGTTTGTCGGCTACGCGGTCATCTTCTTGTTGACCTGGCTGCCGGCCTGGATCAGCCGCCTCGACGATTATCTCCCGGAGTTGCTGCTGGGAACCATTGGATTGGCCTTGATCTTCACCGCCGCCCTTACCGCTCTGGAGATTTTTGTGATTCATGCCGTGTGCCGCTACTGTCTCATTTCGGCGGCCATTATCATCGTGATGTTCATTTTGGCCGTCAGCTACTTGCGTAAAGTGAACCGGTCTACCGAGGAGATAGTCATAGAGGAGGGTCAAGATGAGACTGGAACTGGTCAAAGACTGGATGTCGCGTGATGTCATCACGGTAACCCCGGACACGACTGTTTTAGAGGCCGGCCAGAAACTGATCGAGCGCTCGATTCGCCGGCTGCCGGTGGTCGAGGACGGGAGGCTGATAGGGATCGTGACCTATGGCGATGTACGCGGCGCTCGGTCTACAACCAATACCGCCGTCGATATCTGGGAGCTCAGTCTGATGGTCTCCCAAATGACCATTGGCGAGATCATGACTCCCAATCCGCTCACCGTCACGCCCGACGACACCATCGGTCGGGCGGCCCAATTGCTGCTCAAACACATGATCGGCGGCCTGCCGGTGCTCGATCATGACGGCCAACTGGTGGGGATTATCACCGAATCGGATATCTTCCGTCTGGTCGTGCGGGATTGGATGCATTCCCAGGACGAAACCGGCGAACCTTATTCCCGCTACGAATAGCGAGGGCTGACATGTACAACCATATTATCGTGCCGTTGGATGGTTCCGGATTCGCCGAGGCGGCCATCCCCTATGCCCTTGAATTAGCCGCGCGGTTCGAGAGCCAGATCACCCTGTTGCGGGTTATCGAGCCACCGCGCGCGCGTGAGGTGGCGCTATCGCCTGATTCGGCCGACATGGTGATCAGACTTCGCGACGACCTCTATCAGGAAGCGATCGACTATTTGAAGTCGCACAAAGGCTCGCTGCGACAACAGAACTTCAAGGTTAATTTCCAGGTGACCGAGTCCGACGATGTCGCAGCGGAGATCATCAACGCCGTCAAAAGCGGCGAAGCCGACACGGTAGTCATGTGTACCCACGGCCGGGGCGGGATCAGTCGCTGGCTTTTCGGCAGCGTGGCTTCGCGTGTCCTCCAGATGTCCGAAGTTCCCGTCCTCCTCATTCGGCCTTATGGCCCAAAGACGGCCGGATAGCGACCAGTTCAGTTGCCGGTCAGGCGAAAGGGGTTCATTTCCGCGGCGGACTCGATTTCCCGAATCAGACTGTTGGAATCGATATATTTGAGCAGATAGCGGCTGACGCCCGCCTGGTGGAGCAACAGCCGTTCGATCTCGTCGGCATAGGGAGCCAAAGCGACGATCGTAGCCGACATTTGCACCATCTGCCGGACCCTGTCCAGGGTCAAAAACAGCTCCTCATCCGTCGCGTTTTGCAAGCCGAGCAACACAATAGTCGAGTTGGCTTTTCCCCCCGGCGCAACCGGCTGGTTTTCAAGATAGGGGAAAGCCGCCACCGGTTCATCGACCGCGGCAACAATATCAAGGTGCTTGGTGGCCCCTAAACGGTTGCACAACGCTTGACGAACCGCCCCATGCTTTTCGACTATGAGGACTCGAATCATGTGAGGGGCAGTTGGGCCGCACATTTTTCCAGCTTCAAGAGGTGTTTGTAACATTTCCGAACACCATCCATAAGTACTGCACGTTTGGTTTCCACCTCTGGTTCTTAAATCCTCAACCGGTCAAGGCCTATTGACCCTGACAGGCGGCATTTATTACTTTATGCAGTATAGGCCGAAGCGAGGCCGCCTCTCAATGACAAAAGTCATCGATAATAGCGACATCTATCACGTACTCTTGCGATTCCGTCACGCACTTCCTTAACCCTTGCCCAACCCAGTGTAACGCCAGTAACCACAACCTGTTCGGAGTTGGCGCTTCAGCACCGCCGCTGAAGAACGCGACTGAAGTCGCTACTACGAACGAAAGATATTTTTGGTCAAATTGTATTCAGTTTGATTTCGAGGAAATCAGGTCGCTTACCGGGGAAGGTCGAGGTCGACGGCTGTGCCCTGGCCGGGGGTTGAACTCAAGGTGAAGGTGCCGCCCAGACCTTCCGCGCGCGATTGCATATTGGCTAATCCATGCCCGACACGCAAGGCCTCGTTCGAGGCATCGAAACCGAGGCCGTCATCCTGAATGTTCAGTTTAACCCGCCGTTCGTTGCAATGCATGACGATATTCACTTTCCCGGCGCGGGCGTGACGGGCAACGTTAGCCAGCGCTTCCTGAGTCGTTAAAAATATGGCCCGACCCAGTGGCAGGGGTAAATCCACCAGTTGCTCGGGAATGCTGAGGGAAACCGGGATCATCGTATTGGCCTGGAACTCCCGCACCAGTTGGGCCATGCCCTGCTGGACATCACCGGCGAAACGGCGCGGCCGCAAATCGAGGATGAAATTGCGGATATCGCGAATGGCTTCGTTCAGCCCTTCGATAGCCGTGCCCAGGAGCGAGTTAGCTTCACCGGCCTCTTCAGGCAGGGCCAAACGGGTCGATTCGAGGGTCAGCCCGACGGCAAAAATCGACTGGATGACGCCATCATGGAGGTCCATGCCGATGCGCGTCCGTTCTTCCATAATCGCCAGTCGTTCGACTTGGGAATAGAGCCGGGCATTCTGGATGGCCACGGCGGCGTGGGCGGCCAGCATTTCGATCAGGCGTTGGTCCGAATCTGTGAACTCCTCACCTTCGAGCTTATCGGCCAGATACAGGTTGCCTAAAGTTTCACCGGCCCCGACGATCGGCACCCCCAAAAAGCTCTTCATGGGCGGATGGCCGGGTGGGAAGCCGGTCGAACGCGGGTCTTGGGACATATCCGCCAGGCGAATCACCTGTTGTTCATGGATTACCGCGCCCAGCAAGCCCTTGCCGCGCGGCCAATGACCGATCGCCCTTACCGTCTGGGGGTCCATGCCGCTATAAATAAACCGGTGGACATCAAGCGCCCCGGGCATCCGCCAATCGCCCACCGCCAGGGCTGCGTAGCGGGCCCGGCCGAGATCGCGTGCCAGGTCAACAATGAGCTGCAGAACTTTGTCGATGTCGAGCTCGGCGGCGATCGCTAAGGCGGCCTGGTTGAGCGCTTCCAGCGCTCGTTCGGCGATACGCAGATCTATTTTTTCGTCCGGCGATTCCGAGGGAGGTATCATGCTAGATTTTGATGAATGGCCGGCCGATTCGCCGGGCCTGGCTTAGATGTGGTCTGATAGATGATGTTTGATGGCATAGGCGGCCGCTTCGGCTCGATTCGAGACAGACAGCTTGGAAAGAATACTGCTCACGTAGTTGCGAACCGTTCCCTCACTCAGGAATAACTCCGTGGCGATCTCCCGATTCGTCTTGCCTTCGGCAATGAGGAAGAGCACCTGCCTTTCCTGGCTAGTCAGGTCCTGGAAGGCGGCCGCTTCTTCTTTCTTGATAGAACGCCGGACCTCAAAAAAGACTTTTTGAGTCAGGGAGGGGTCCAGCATCGATTCGCCGTGAGCGGCGCCTTCGATAGCCCGAATGAGGTCGCCGGCGGCAATTTGCTTCAGCAGATAGCCGGTCGCCCCGGCCCGAATGGCCGCGAAGAGCAATTCGTCCTCCGCAAAGGAGGTCAACATGATGACCTTCGTTTCGGGCAGGTTTTCCTTGACTTGCTGGCAGGCTTCAATGCCGCTGCCGCCGGCCAGTCGAATATCCATGAGCACGATATCGGGCTTGTGTTCGAGGGCCATCGCGACCGCTTCTTCCTGGGTCGAGGCTTCGCCGACAACCGTAAAGGTTGGATGGCGCTCCAGTAAGGCCCGCATTCCCAAACGAACGACCTCGTGATCATCAACAAGCAGTAACCTGAGCATCTCATTCATGTATTAAGAGTATAGCGAATGTGGAAACCTAACACAAAAACGGTCGCGGAGAGTCGACCGGACAGAGTGAGGGGGGCGGCAGCGCACGGCTGCCGGGGGGTGCTATCAGGTAAAGACAGTGAATTCGGCCACCCGGCCACAGGTATCGCAAATCAATTGAAACAAGCCGTTATAACTGAGTTCGCCCAGCAAACAGGACGGACAGGCGTCACCCTCCCGAATCAAACCCTCACAGTTCTGATCGGGCCGGTTGGGGCTGCCTTCCTGCCACCACCGACGGCCAGGGTTAGATTGGCGTACTTCCTCCTGATTCACAGGCTTAGCATAGCGTCGATGGCGACGGCCGGCAACCCGGCCGGCAGGTTACGGCCGCCTCATTCACAAGATTCATAACCACCGGGTCTATGACTTTTGTCATCGATAGAGGTGCAATCTGTCACTAAACAGCCCGGTACTTCCTCCCTAAAATACTACTGACTCAACATCACTGACAAATAAGTTTGCCTGAGCGAACCAGACAGGTGGTCTGCGCGGGGGCAACTCTCAAGGAGATTCAAACATGACAGAGCAAATCTTGGTTCCACCTGAAACAGCAATGCCGGTCACATCATCCGGAAACGGGCAGAACCCTTCAGCCACATCCAAATGGGTTTACTTGTTCGGCGAAGTCGCCGAGGCGGAATCATACGTTGGCGGCGTCTGGGAAGATGTGCGCACCCTTCTGGGCGGCAAGGGAGCCAACCTGGCCGATATGACCCGGCTGGGTATTCCTGTACCGCCCGGTTTCACCGTGACGACCGAAGCCTGCAACGCCTATCTGGCCGCCGGCAACGAATTCCCGGCCGGTATGTGGGAACAGGAACTGGCCGCCGTCAAGGAAATTGAAAAGCTGACCGACAAGAAATTTGGGGGAACGGAACATCCACTGCTGGTTTCTTGCCGTTCCGGAGCCAAGTTCTCGATGCCGGGCATGATGGATACGGTTCTCAACATCGGCCTAAATGACGAAATCGCCGAGACCATGGTGGGCCTGACAAAGGACCGCCGTTTCGTTTTTGATCTCTATCGCCGCCTGATCCAGATGTTCGGCAGCGTCGTCATGGGCGTGCCGGACGAGGCATTCGAAGCGGTTCTCACCTCCCGCCGGAAGCTGGCCGGGGTGGAGACCGACGCCGAATTAAAGGCCGAGGATTGGGAAGTCGTCACGCGCCGTTTCAAGGAGATCTATCGCACCTTCACGCGCGGCGAATTTCCGTCCGACCCCCATGAACAACTGAAGCTGGCCACCGAAGCCGTGTTCAAGTCCTGGAACGGCCGCCGGGCCATCGATTACCGCAACGCAGCCGGCATCGACCACGACCTGGGAACAGCCGTTAATATTCAGACGATGGTCTACGGCAACATCGGTGACAACTCGGCCACCGGCGTCGCCATGTCGCGCAACGCCTCGACCGGCGAAAAAACCCCGGAAGGCGACTTCCTGGTCAACGCCCAGGGTGAAGATGTTGTGGCCGGCATTCGCCAGACACAGTCGTTGGAAGAACTGAATGACATTATGCCGGCTGCTTATCAGGAGTTCCTGAATATTGCCCACAAACTGGAACAACACTATCGCAATATGCAGGATATGGAATTCACCATTGAGAACGGCAAGCTGTGGCTCTTGCAGACCCGGGACGGCAAGCGCACGGCCCAGGCGGAAGTCAAAATCGCCGTCGACATGGTCGATGAAGGACTTATTACGCAGGAAGAAGCGGTATGGCGGGTGAAGCCGGCCCAGGTCGATTTCTTCTTGCATCCCCAACTGGACAACGCGGCCATCAAAGCCGCCCGGAAGATCGCCTCCGGTTTGAATGTCTCGCCGGGTGCGGCCGTCGGCATGGTGGCGTTTGACGCCGACACCGCCGAGCGCTGGGCCAAAGAGGAAGGCCGACCGGTGATAATGGTCCGTCCGGAAACCAAACCGGATGATGTCCACGGCATGCTGGCCTCCCAGGGTATCCTGACCAGTCGCGGCGGCCGGACCAGCCATGCCGCGCTCGTCGCTCGCCAATTTGGCAAACCGGCCGTTGTCGGCGTGATGGAACTGGAAATCGACCTCGATTCGCGGGAGATGATCGTCAATCTGCCCGGCGATGAGACCGTCACCGTGAAGGAAGGGGATTGGCTCTCGCTGGATGGGACGCAAGGCGATGTTTACATGGGTAAACTGGCCACTGTTGTTCCCGATATCAAGAACGCTTACCTGATCAAACTACTCAGTTGGGCTGATGAGGTGCGAACTCTGGGGGTGTGGGCCAACGCCGATTACCCGCGTGATGCCCTGCGGGCGCGCGAATATGGCGCTCAAGGCATCGGGCTGTGCCGCACCGAGCACATGTTCTTCGAGACCGAACGCCTGCCCATTGTCCAACAGATGATCATGGCCAAGAACGTTACCGAGCGCAACGAAGCGCTGGAAAAGCTGCTGCCGCTGCAGCGAGGCGACTTCGACGGCTTGTTCCGGGCCATGGACGGCCTGCCGGTCATCATCCGGCTGATCGATCCGCCGCTCCATGAATTCTTGCCGTCATACGAAGAACTGGTCTTGCGACTGGCCGACCTGAAGGTCCAATTGCAGCACTTCCATACCCTCAGCGAAATCGATGAAGCACTGTCGGAGATCCGCGTCAAACAGGCCTACCTGGAGCGGGTCGAGGCCTTGCGCGAGCAAAACCCGATGCTGGGCACGCGCGGCGTGCGTCTTGGCATCCTCATCCCGGAACTGACCAAGATGCAGGTGCGGGCCATCTTTGAAGCTGCCTGCCAATGCGCCAAGGACGGCGTGGATGTCCATCCCGAAGTCATGATTCCACTGATATTCCATGTAAATGAATTGAAAGTGCAGCAGACGGCCCTGGAAGCGGTGGCCAAGGAAGTCATGGACGAGCAGGAGATCAAGATCGACTACAAGTTCGGGACGATGATCGAGATTCCGCGCGCGGCCCTGACCGCTGACGAAATCGCCGAAGTCGCCCAATTCTTCTCCTTCGGCACGAACGATCTGACCCAAACCACCTTTGGCATCTCGCGCGACGACGCCGAGGCCGGGTTCCTGGTTGAATACCAGCAACGCCACATCCTGGACGAGAACCCGTTTGCCAGTATCGATGAGAACGGCGTGGGCAAGCTCATGGGCATCGGTGTCGAGCTCGGCCGCCAGACACGACCCGACCTGGAGGTTGGGATCTGCGGCGAACACGGCGGCGACCCGAAGAGCATCGCGCTGTGCCACCAAATGGGACTGAATTATGTTTCTTGCTCGCCGTTCAGGGTGCCGATCGCCCGGTTGGCCGCAGCGCATGCGGTGCTGAACGACCGAAATCACTGGGACGAGAAATAGTTTCTACGAAAGAGAAGCAGGCAAGGACGGGGAAACCCCACCCCGGAGTTAATTAATCTGACAGGTTGCTGCCGAACCAAAAGCAGCAGCCTGTCGGGCCGCCCTTCCTGAATGAATGAGGACTGGCTATGACCAAAAATATGATCACAGTTGACGGTAACGAGGCCGCGGCGGCCGTTGCCCACAAGGTAAATGAAGTGATTGCCATCTATCCCATCACCCCTTCTTCGGGGATGGGCGAACTGGCCGATCAGTTCTCCGCGGCCGGCGAGCGCAATATCTGGGGAGCGGTGCCGCTGGTCGTCGAAATGCAATCAGAAGGCGGTGCCGCCGGTGCCGTTCACGGATCCTTGCAGACCGGCGCGCTCACGACCACCTTCACCGCGTCGCAGGGTCTGTTACTGATGATCCCCAATATGTACAAGATCGCCGGGGAGTTAACGTCGACCACGTTCCATGTGGCTGCTCGATCTCTGGCGGCGCAGGGCCTGTCGATCTTTGGTGATCATAGCGACGTCATGGCGGCCCGCAACACCGGCTTTGCGTTCCTGTGTTCCAGTTCGGTGCAGGAAGTGATGGATTTTGCCCTGATCGCGCATGCGTCCACGTTGAAGGCGCGGGTACCGTTCATCCACTTTTTCGACGGCTTCCGAACCTCGCACGAGATCAACAAAATCACTCCGTTGGACGATGACCAGTTGCGGGCGATGATCGACGACGATCTCGTTCGGGCTCATCGCTCGCGCGGGCTTTCACCGGACCATCCCTTTATCCGCGGCACGGCCCAAAACCCGGATGTCTATTTTCAGGCTCGCGAGAGTGCCAACCCCTACTATCAGGCTTGCCCGGGCATCGTTCAGGCGGCGATGGACAAGTTTGCCGGTCTCACCGGCCGCCACTATCACCTGTTCGACTACTCTGGCGCGCCTGACGCCGAACGCGTCATCATCATCATGGGCTCCGGGGCCGAAGCGGTCGAGGAAACGGTCCACTACCTCAACCAACAGGACGAGAAAGTGGGCGTGCTAAAAGTGCGCCTGTACCGGCCGTTTGACACATCGGCATTTGTCAATGCGTTACCGGCCTCGACCAAATCCATCGCCGTGTTGGACCGGACCAAAGAGCCCGGCGCAACCGGCGAGCCGCTCTACCTGGATGTCGTCTCCGCCCTGGTTGAGAAAGTAGCCGGCGGGACAGCGCCGTTCGCCGTCATGCCCCGCATCATCGGCGGGCGGTATGGTTTGTCATCCAAAGAATTTACGCCGGCCATGGTCAAAGCGGTCTACGATGAGCTGACCAAAACGGAGATGAAGAATCATTTCACCATCGGTATCGATGATGACGTGACCCACACCAGCCTCGATTTCGACGAGACGTTCTCGACCGAATCGGAGGACGTGGTCCGGGCGGTCTTCTTCGGCCTGGGCTCAGACGGCACCGTGGGCGCCAATAAAAATTCGATCAAGATCATCGGCGAAAACACGCCAAATTACGCGCAGGCTTACTTCGTCTACGATTCGAAAAAATCCGGCGCGGTCACCGTATCCCATCTTCGATTCGGACCGCGTCCCATCCGGTCGACCTACCTGATCAACAAAGCCAACTTCATCGCCTGCCACCAGTTCCATTTTCTGGAGCGGTTCGATATGTTGCGCCTGGCCGAGCCGGGAGCGACCTTTCTGCTGAACAGCCATTACGGGCCGGACCAGGTCTGGGACCACCTGCCCCGCGAAGTACAGGAGACGATCATCGCCAAGAAGCTGCGCTTCTATGTGATCGACGCTCTGGATGTGGCCCACAAAACGAACATGGGCCGGCGCATCAACACCATCATGCAGACCTGCTTCTTCGCCCTGATCGATCAGGCAACTTCCACGCCCTTGCTCTCTCGCGAGCGGGCTATCGATGAGATCAAACAAGCGATTGAGAAGACCTATGGCAAGCGGGGCGAGGCGGTCGTCGAGCAAAACTTCGCCGCCGTGGACGCGGCGTTGTCCCACTTGCACCAGGTGGAAATCCCGGCGACGGCGAGCAGCACGTTCACCAAACCACCGGTTGTTTCGTCCCTGGCACCTGAATTTGTAAGGGCTGTGACCGCGCCGATGATGGCCGGACTGGGCGATAGCCTGCCGGTCAGCGCTCTGCCTGTCGACGGCACCTACCCCAGCGGGACGACCCAATGGGAAAAGCGTAACATCGCTACCGAAGTTCCCATTTGGGACCCGGAGATCTGCATTCAATGCGGCAAGTGCGCTTTTGTCTGCCCCCACGCCGTCATCCGGCTCAAGATTTATGATCCGCAAGAGCTGATCGGCGCGCCGGAAGGGTTCCGGTCCCCGCCCGCACGGTTCAAGGAGTATAAAGACCTGGCCTATACGTTGCAGATTTCACCCGAGGACTGCACCGGTTGCTCGCTGTGCTATGAAGTCTGCCCGGTCAAGAACAAGCGCCAGCCGAAATACAAGGCCATCAACCTCGTCGATTACACCGAGGAGATTCGCGAGACCGAACGAAACAGTTGGGATTTCTTCGGCGAGCTGCCCAACGTTGACCGGGAAGCGCTTCAGCTGAACCAGGTCAAGTACAACCAGTTGCTCGAACCGTTATTCGAGTTCTCCGGGGCGTGCGCCGGTTGCGGCGAGACCCCCTATCTGAAGTTGATCACTCAACTGTACGGCGATCGCATGCTGGTCGCCAATGCGACGGGATGCTCCTCGATTTATGGCGGTAACCTGCCAACGACCCCCTGGTCGAGAAACGCGGACGGACGCGGCCCGGCCTGGTCGAACTCGCTCTTCGAGGACAACGCCGAGTTTGGATTGGGCATGCGCATGGCCCTCGATCAACGCCTGGATGCCGCCACCCACCTGTTGCGGAACCTGCGCGAATCGATCGGGCCGGAGCTGGCCGAGGGCATCAGCACGGATGATATCATTTTCGCGGATCAGATCACCGAAGCCGATATCTTGTTCCAGCGCAAACGCGTCCAGTTGTTGAAGGAACGAATCTCGGCTGTGCTGTCGGACGGCGAATCCTTGCCGGTGGCGACCCGGAATTCTCTGGAAGACTTGCTCAGCATCGCCGATGTATTCGTCAAGAAAAGCGTCTGGATCGTCGGTGGTGACGGGTGGGCCTATGATATCGGCTATGGCGGCCTGGACCATGTCATGGCCTCCGGCCGCAATGTCAATATCCTGGTGCTGGACACGGAGGTCTACTCCAATACCGGCGGCCAGATGTCGAAGTCAACGCCACGCGGCGCGGTGGCCAAGTTCGCCGCCGCCGGCAAGCCGCTGCCGAAGAAAGACCTGGGCATGCTGGCCATGACTTACGGCAATGTCTACGTGGCCAAGGTCGCCTTCGGGGCCAACGACCGGCAAACGGTGCAGGCCATTCTGGAAGCCGAGGCCTATGACGGCCCGTCGTTGATCATCGCCTACAGCCACTGCATCGCCCATGGCTATGATCTGAAGTTCGGGCTGGAACAACAACAAGCGGCCGTCGACTCCGGTCACTGGATCCTATACCGCTTCAACCCCGAACTGGCGCTGGAACCGGACGGTGGTCCATCGGGCAACGGGCGCAACCCGCTTCACATCGATTCCAAGGAGCCGTCGCTGCCATTGGAGAAATACATCTATCGCGAAGGTCGCTACCGGATGCTGCAACAAAGTAACCCGGAAACCGCCGAGCGATTGCTGAAGATGGCCAAGGCGGATGTCCGGGAGCGGTGGAGTGAATACCAGAAAAAAGCGGCACCGGACGATAAGGCCAAGGAATAACCCTGCCTAGTGTAAGGGCGAGGCAATCGGGAGAGTAGTTGATGATTAACCCAAAAAAACCGTCCCGATTGCTACGCCCCAACGGCTATAGATGGCAAAAATAAAATTTTAATTGAGCTCTAGGCAGCGAATACCATAAGGAGAGCAACCATGGATCTGAGAACAAACTATCTCGGTCTGGAACTAAAGAACCCGCTGGTCCCATCAGCATCTCCCCTGACCAGGGAAATAGCCAACCTGCGGCGCATGGAAGATGCGGGCGCCGCAGCCGTCGTTCTCTATTCCCTCTTTGAGGAGGAGATCAACCAGGAAAGCCACACGCTGGATCGCTATCTAAGCGACGGCACCGAGAGCTATGCCGAGGCATTGACCTATTTCCCCGAAGCGCCGGCCTACCGGGCCATCGGGCCGGATGCCTATCTGGAGCACATCTTCCGGGCCAAGCAGGCAGTGGGCATTCCGATCATCGCCAGTCTGAACGGCGTTTCCACCGGCGGATGGATTCGCTATGCCAAGGAGATGGAAGGCGCGGGCGCGGACGCCCTGGAACTGAACATCTACTATATGCCCACCCATATCGATCTGACCGGCGCGGAGGTCGAGCAAATTTACCTCGACCTGGTGCGCGATGTCCGGGCTTCGATCGATATTCCCATCGCCGTCAAGCTCAGCCCCTACTTCAGCGCTACGGCTAACATGATGCATCGCCTCGCTGAAGCAGGCGCCGACGGGCTGGTGTTATTCAATCGGTTCTACCAACCCGATCTTGATCTGGAAAATCTGGAGGTGGTTCCCAACCTCATCCTGAGTAAATCGGAGGAGATGCGGCTACCGTTGCGCTGGATCGCCATTCTCTACGGGCGGATCCAGGCCGATCTGGCCCTGACGACGGGAGTTCACACCGGACTTGATACCCTGAAGGCCATCGCCGCCGGGGCCAATGTGGCCATGATGACCTCGGAATTGTTGCTTAACGGGATCGACCGTCTGCACGACATCCTGACCGAGATGACTTTGTGGCTGGAGGAACGGGAGTATCTTTCCTTGCGGGAATTGCAAGGCAGCTTGAGCCAGGTCAATGTCGCCGCGCCGGCCGCTTTCGAGCGAGCCAACTACATCCAGATCGTCCGTTCCTATCAACCGACTTTTAGTTAACGATTTCTCCTTGTGAGTATCTTAAGTGATAGTCAAACAGAAAAGGCCCCGATGTTCGGGGCCTTTTCCGTTGGAGGGTAAAATGAACGGAGACGGAGACGAAAACCAGATAGATTCAGTTTGTTCGCGAATAATCGGCGGGGCAATTATAAGCCCAACCACAGGAGATACCGGTCAGGTTACAGTATTCGGCCATCGAGCAAGTGCAAGCGCGCACGCGATAGCCTCGGTCGACCATATTCAGGAAATCGGCCGACGGATAGGCCCGTTTCTCTTTAAATTCAACGGTTTGCTTGATAATCTCGCACTGTTTGGTTCGGGTGGCGACCCACTTCTCCGCGGCCATTGGATGCTCCATCAACCGGCGATCAATCTGTTCGCCGGATATCCTGTAGACTTCAGCGTCTAATACCGATTGCCATTCCAAGCATAACATTTATCCATGCCGACTCTACAGTGATGATTGTCACCGAATAACATGACATTTGTCAGCCCCATTTGTGAAATTAATCACTAACCAATCACCTGGCCTGCCTCTATGATATAGGTGGCGGTCCAAATTCGGCCGATTGCCGTTTGTTTCCTGCGGGCCGTCGTGGAGAGAATCATGATCCAATCAGAAAAAGTCGTCCTGACTACCTGCCCTTACTGCGGTGTGGGCTGCCAGATCAACATGCACGTCAATGACGGCCTCATCTATCGGGTGGACGGCCATTTTGACAACCCGGTTAATCGCGGCAATTTGTGTGTCAAGGGTCGCTTTGGCTTTGACTACGTCCACGCCCCGGACCGCCTGACGCATCCGATGGTCCGCCGCAACCGGCATGAACCCTTTAATAGAGCCCACCACACGGGTTGGCCGGAAGCTATCGGGACCGTAGCCGGCAAGCTGGACCAGATTCGAGAACAACATGGTCCGGACAGCATCGCTGTCCTGGTATCGGCCAAATGCACCAACGAGGAAAATTACCTGCTGCAAAAATTCGCCCGCGCGATCATCGGCACCAACCATGTCGATCATTGCGCCCGTCTCTGACACAGCAGCAGCGTGGCCGGTCTGGCCACGACCCTCGGAAGCGGCGCGATGACCGATTCCATCAGCAATATTGCCCGGGCGGATGTGCTGTTCGTCACCGGCTCCAACACCACCGAGGCTCACCCGGTGATCGCCCTGGAAATGAAGAAAGCCGTCCGGCAGCACGGCGCGCGCCTGATCCTGCTCGATCCGCGCCGGATCGAACTGGCGAATTTCGCCCACCTGCATCTGCGCCACCAGCCGGGCACCGATATCGCCGTGTTGAACGCCATGGCCCACGTGATTATCCGTGACGGCCTGATCAACCAGGGGTTCATCAGCGAACGAACCGAGGGCTTTGACGCCCTGGAACAGGCTGTCGCCGATTGGACGCCCGAACGGGCCGCGATCATCTCCGGCGTGCCGGCGGCCGACATCGTCGCGGCCGCCCGTCTCTATGCCCAGGCCCAAAACGCCATGATTTTCTGGGCGATGGGCATCACCCAGCATACAGCCGGCACCGACAATGTGAAGGCCTGCTCCAACCTGGCCCTCCTGGCCGGCCACATCGGGCGGCCCGGAACCGGCCTGAACCCGTTGCGCGGCCAAAACAACGTGCAAGGCGCGTGTGACATGGGCGGGTTGCCGAATGTTTTCCCCGGCTACCAGCCGGTGGCCGACGAGACCAATCGCCGCAAGTTCGCCGGCGGCTGGCAGGTGCCCTATGAACGGCTGGCCGCCCAACCGGGACTGACGGTCACGGAAATCATCCAGGGCGCGCTGGACGGCCGGATCAAGGCCATCTACATCATGGGTGAAAACCCGATGCTCTCCGACCCCAATTTGAACCACGTCATCGAGGCGCTGGAGGCGGTGGAGTTTCTGGCCGTGCAGGATATTTTCCTCAACGAGACGGCCGAAATGGCCGATGTCGTGTTGCCGGCGGCCAGTTTCGCCGAGCAAACAGGGACCTTCACCAATACCGAACGCCGCGTCCAGCTTATCCGGCCGCTGCTGGACCCGCCGGGCATCGCCCGGCCGGATTGGGAGATCATCCTCGACCTGGCCAATGAACTCGGAGCGGATTGGCAATACGACAGCGCCTCCCAAATTTTCGACGAGATGGCGACGGTCACACCCCAATACGCCGGTATGTCTCACGAACGGCTGGAACAGGGCGGCATCCAGTGGCCCTGCCCGACGCCCGACCATCCCGGCACGCCGGTGCTTCATACCGGCAAGTTCACCCGTGGGTTGGGGTTGTTCTGCCCGGTCGAATACCGACCGCCGGCTGAAGAACCGGACGAGGCGTATCCCTATTACCTGTCCACCGGCCGCATCCTGTTCCACTGGCATGGCGGCACGATGTCGCGCCGCTCCCCGGGCCTGGAGGCTATCGCGCCGGAGGCGGAAGCGGAGATCCATCCCGATGACGCCCACAGCCTAGATGTGGTGGACGGCGATATGGTGCGGGTGTCCTCTCGCCGGGGGACGGTCCTCGCGTCCGTACGCGTCACCGACCGTTCCTCACCGGGCACGGTTTTTATGACGTTCCACTACGCCGAAGCGGCGGTGAATCTGTTGACCATCGACGCGGTCGATCCGGTCGCCAAAATCCCTCAATATAAAGTCTGCGCCGTGCAGATCGAAAAAATTATCAATTGTAATGAGAAGGAGATCCTCAATGAATCAGAATACCCCTTTGCCCTCGTTTGACTCCTTGTTGCCGCCCGACATGGCTAAAAAGGCAGAGAATGGCGGCGTCGCCAAGGCCAATCTGGGCGTGATGAATATGTTCGCCCTTTCCGTCCTGGCCGGCGCTTTCATCGCCATGGGCGCTATCTTCGCCACGACAGTCACGACCGGCTCGACGGGCATGCTATCCTACGGCGTCGCGCGCCTGCTGGCCGGTGTCGTCTTCTGCCTCGGCCTCATCCTGGTTATCGTGGCCGGCGCGGAGCTGTTCACCGGCAACAACCTGATCATCATGGCCTGGGCCAGCCGCAAGGTCTCGACCCGCCTGCTATTGCGTAACTGGACCATCGTCTACCTGGGCAACTTCGTCGGCGCCATCGTGACCGCTTATGCCATGTTCCTGAGCCAGCAATACCTGTTCGCCAACGGTGGCGTCGGGGCCACCGCATTGGGAATCGCCAATAGCAAGACGGGTCTCAGTTTTGTACAGGCGGTCTTCCTGGGCATCTTCTGTAACGCGCTGGTCTGCATTGCCGTCTGGCTGAGCATGAGCGCCCGGACGACGATGGAGAAAATCGCGGCGATCATCTTCCCCATCAGCGCCTTCGTGGCCGCCGGGTTCGAGCATAGTGTCGCCAACATGTACTTCATTCCCATCGGGTTGTTCATCAAAGACGGCGCGGGGCCGGAATTTTGGAGCCAGATCGGCACCACGGCCGCGGCCTTCGGCAATCTGACCTGGTACAACTTCTTCGTCGTCAACCTGCTGCCGGTTACTATCGGCAACATTATCGGCGGGACGATGATGGTGGGCCTGGTCTACTGGTTCATCTATCTCCGACCGTCTTGGACCACTAAAGCGGAAGAGCAGGACCAGAAAGAAGTCCAGCTCAAGAAGGCGTAAGCGCGAATATTTTATAACAAAAGGGTTCCAGAGTTCGTAGTTGCGACTTCAGTCACGTTCTTCAAAGACGGCCCTGAAGGGCCTACTACGAACAGGATGTGGTTATTTGCGTAACAAAGAACCCCCAACGCTGAGGCGATGGGGGTTCTTTTTTATTGCTCACCGTTTAGATTAAAGGTAGCCTAACTTATTCGCGGAATGGGTTAGCTCATCGCGGAATTTCGGGTGGGCGATATTGATTAATTCGCAGGCGCGCCGGCGAATGCACTGGCCATACAACGACGCCACCCCATACTCGGTGACGATATAGTGAACATCGTTGCGAGTCGTCGTGACGCCCGAACCCTCCGGCAACATCACCGAGATGCGGCTGATGGTGTCGTTCTTGGCGGTGGACGGCAGGGCCACGATGGGCACCCCGCCTTTGGAGCGCGCCGCGCCACGAATGAAATCAGCCTGCCCGCCCACCCCGCTGTAGAAGATCGGCCCAATCGAGTCGGCGCACACCTGCCCGGTCAGGTCGACCTGCAAAGCGGCGTTGATCGCGACCATGTTGTCGTTTTGGGCGATCTTGAAGGGATCGTTGACATATTCAGTAGGGTGCAATTCGACGATGGGGTTGTTGTCGACGAAGTCATACAGCTTCTGCGAGCCGAAGAGAAAGCCGGCCACCATTTTACCGACGTGAAAATTTTTGCGGCTGCAGGTGATAATGCCCTGCTCAAACAAGGAGACCACCCCGTCGGAAAATAACTCGGTGTGAATACCCAGATCCTTGTGGTTGCCCAGATTCTGGAGGACCGCGTCTGGAATGCTACCGATCCCCATCTGGAGCGTAGCCCCGTTAGGGATCATCTCGGCGATATACTCGCCAATGCGCATCTGCTCCGGCGAACTGCCGCCCTGTGGCGCTTCCGGCAGCGGATGGTCGGCCTCAACGACATGGGTCAGCCGGCTGACGTGGATGAAGCTGTCGCCCAGAGTGCGCGGCATCTGCTGGTTGACTTCGGCCACGATGATCCGCGCCGATTCGGCGGCGGGCTTGGTCGTGCCGACTTCCACCCCGAAGCTGCAAAATCCGTGCTCATCGGGCGGGGACAGGGCGACCAGGGCCACGTCGATGGGCAGAATCTTGCGCTGGAATAGCCCCGGAATCTCTGACAAAAAGATGGGCGTGAAATCGGCGCGGCCTTCCCGGACGGCTTTGCGCACATTATGCCCAATGAAGAGCGAGTTGGACCGGAATGAGCTTTCATACTGCGGATCGACGTAAGGGGCACCAATAAAGGTCAGGATATGAAAGAGCTGGACGTTTCGCAATTCCGGTGCCCGGCTGATGAGTCCGTCCACCAGGTCGGCCGGCGCGCCGGCCCCGCCACCGAGATAAATGGAGTCGCCGGACTTGACACAGGCTAGGGCGGACTTTGCGTCGGTTACTTTCTGCCGGTAGATCGATGCCCAGTTCACAAGCCACCTCCCGAGAAACCGGTGTCATAAGGCAATGCCAGATCAACCGGTCGCCCCAACGCCGTGGCGAGTTCCCGATTGGCCAGCTTGCCCTGAAAGCAGTTGATGCCCGTCGCCAAATACGGCTCCTGCTCGAGCAATCCCACGATGCCCAACGACCCCAGGCCCAACAAATATGGCAGCAGGGAGTTGGTCAGCCCGTAGCTGGTTGTCCGGGCGACCATGGCGGTCACGTTGGGCACGCAAAAGTGGATCACATCATCGATGACGTAGGACTGATCGCGCAGGGTCGTCGGCCGGCTTGTCTCCGAACAGCCGCCCTGATCGATGGAGAAATCGATGAATACCGCGCCGGGGCGCATGCTTTGGATCATCTCGCGGGTGATGAGCGTGGGGGCGCGCCGGCCGGGGGTCAACACCGCGCCGACCATCACATCGGTAAATTCGGCGACCCGTTTCAAATTGTAGTTTGAGGAAAGCATGGTGGTGACACGGCCGTTCAGGGATTCGTCCAATTGCTCCAACGGCGCGACCTCGTTGTCCAGGACGACCACCTGGGCACCGGTGTTGATGAAGGCGCGGGCGGCGTTCTTTCCCAGGACGCCGCCGCCGAGGATGGCTACAACGCCCCGGGGCACGCCGGGAATGCCGCTCAACAGAGTGCCGCGCCCGCGGTAGGTGGTCATGAGCAATTGCCCGGCCAGGACCGGCGCGATGCGACCGGCGACTTCGCTCATGGGCACCAGGATGGGGTGATCCCCGCCCGGCCGCCGGATCATCTCGCTGGCGATCGCCGTAATTTCCCGCTCGCGCAAGGCTACCAGGAAATCGGGCGAGGCGACAGCCAGGTGAAGAAAGGCGATCAAAATCTGGCCGCGCCGGAACAGGCTATGCTCAGCCGAGGTTGGCCGGGTGACCTTGACGACAATATCGGAGCGGCCATATACCTCGGCCGCCGAGTAGACGATTTGGCCGCCGCTGCCGCGATAGGCTTCATCGTCAAAACCAGCCCCCAGGCCGGCAGCTTGCTCCACGTAGACGGTGTGGCCGTGCCGGACCAGTGTCGATACACCGGCCGGCGTGAGACCCACCCGGGATTCCAGGTCCCGGACCTCCTTCGGTATGCCGAACTCCATTATCCAGCCTCCATTTCTTCACGCTCGCGCGTAGCTTTTCGGAGTGTAATTCCTTTGTGCCGGGGGACGAAAGTACCTAATGTAACCAGAAACGGGTGATACCTGTCACGTAAAAGTTCGAATGCCTCCGGCTCAGGAGTGTCACCAAGCTTAGCAAAAAGAGTGACATAAACAGGTGACTTTCTTCATCAAATCATCTGCTATTTGTCACTACAGTTTACCGGTCGGCTGTGACATACTGAGAACAGGTTGAGATTCTATCTCAGCGTGCTTGTTCGTTGACAAACTTACCCACGGATGTCAATTAAACGATGGCCTCAGGCGAAAGAAGACCGAATTCTTTCGCGGCCTTCCCATTGAACATCGCCGGAAAATATCCCACTTGAACCGGAGGTACTCTATATGGCAACTGGAAGAGTTGTAATCGATGTCGATCGGTGCAAAGGGTGCGAGTTGTGTCGAGATGCCTGTCCCAAAGACGTGCTGTTGTTGGCGGAAGAACTGAACGCCAAGGGCTACAGGCCGGTAATCCTGCTCGACCCGCATCATGACTGCACCGGTTGTGCGTTGTGCGCTACCGTTTGCCCCGAAGGCTGCATCACAGTCTTCCGCGACATTCCCGCCCCAAAGGCACAACCGGCCCGTCTCGGAGCCAGAGAGGTTGTCCATCATGGCTAAGGAATTACTGAAAGGCAATATCGCCTTTGCCGAGGCGGCGATTCGCGCCGGGTGCGAAGTCTATTTCGGCTACCCAATCACGCCGCAAACCGAATTACTGGAGCATATGTCCAAACGCATGGTCGAGCTGGACCGCGTCTTTTTGCAGGCCGAGAGCGAGGTGGCGGCCGTCAACATGGTCTATGGAGCCGCCGCGGCGGGAGCAAAAGTCATGACCTCGTCCAGCAGCCCCGGCATCAGCCTGATGCAGGAAGGCTTCAGCTATATGGCCGGGTCGGATGTTCCGGCGGTCATCATCGATGTCATGCGCGGCGGGCCGGGTTTGGGCAACATCCAACCCAGCCAGAGCGACTATAACCAGGTGACCAAGAGCGCCGGCCACGGCGATTTTCACCCGATTGTCCTGGCCCCTTCATCGGTTCAGGAAGCCATCGATCTGACGGTCCTGGCCTTTGACCTGGCCGAAAAGTATCGCACCCTGGTCTTTGTGGTGGCCGACGGGGCGATCGGGCAGATGATGGAACCGGCCGAATTACCCGAGATGCGTCCCCTGCCGGAGAAAAAACCGGAGTGGGCCGTCACCGGGGCCAAAGACCGGTCCCCTAACGTCATCACCTCGCTCTTTCTCGGAGCGGACCAATTGGAAGAACTCAACCTGCGACTGCAGGAGAAACTGCGGCGAATCGAGCGCGCCGACGAAGTGCGCTATGAAGCGCTACATCTCCAGGACGCTGAAATCGTCGTGGTTGGCTTCGGTACGGCCGCCCGCGTAGCCCAGACCAGCGTCAACCGGCTGCGGCAGAAGGGTTTGCCGGTCGGATTGTTCCGGCCGATCACCCTCTGGCCTTTCCCGGAAAAACAATTGGCCGAGCTGGCCCGGCGCATTCCGTCCGTGCGCGCGTTTCTGGTCGTCGAGATGAATGCCGGGCAAATGGTCCATGACGTACGCGAAGCCGTCGGCGGCCGCGTACCAGTCAAATTCATGGGCCGGATGGGAGGTATTATTCCTTTACCGGATGAGATCGAGCAGGAGATCCGCCGCCAGCTGCGCGCGGTCGACTCTCCCTCGTTGAAAATGGAGGCAAGCAATGGCCGTGTTGGACACAAATGAACCGACTGTCGAATTACTCCCGATCGCCATGCCTTGTGAAGAAGTGGTCTACGAGCGACCGGAATCGC
>JAWOHK010000289.1:0-9740 GCA_046485205.1 Chloroflexota bacterium
CTAGGGCGACATTGGATCGCCCGCTAAATAAACGGACATCATTTTGAGTCAGGGGTAAGTCTTCGATACTCATTCGTGGCCTCTCCTCCAATGCCTTTAATCGTTTCTTTCGATCTGACAAGCAGTCCATCCATTCAACCACGGCATTATCACCTGAATAACGATAGGTTTCAACTGATTGACCGGCGTTCAGAAATTTACATCCATCGCCATGGCCTGCCTAAGGAATTCAAGGTATTGGTACCGGGGAATTTCGATCGCGCCTAATCGCTCAAGATGCGACGTTTGGAACTGAACGTCAAGCAAAAGGAACTTTCGTTCCCGCAAATGGTGGGTCAAGTAATAGAGAGCGACTTTGCTGGCGTCCCGTTCGCGGCTGAACATACTCTCACCGGCGAACAAACCGCGCAAACTTACCCCGTATAAGCCGCCGACCAGGTTTTCTCCGCGCCATGCTTCCACACTATGGGCATATCCAAGAGAATGAAGTCGATTATACGCATCAGCTATTTCTGCGCTGATCCAGGTTTCTTGGCGCCCACGATTGGGTTGGGCACAGGCATCTAGCACGTCTTCAAAGGCAGTATCCATTCGAATATCAAATATTCCCCGGCGAACCGTACGCCGAAGCGACCGCGAGACATGTAAGCTGTCGAGCGGCAACACCGCCCTGGGATCAGGTGAATACCAGTATATGAGCCCATCCGGGTGAGCCATCGGGAACACACCTTGCGAATAAGCGGCTAGAAGAATTTCCGGCGTCAAGTGAATCATTTTTATTTAACAAGATTCCTCTTATAATTCTCGCCTATCTGACCATTAGAGCCAACCAGGATATTCATGTATAATCTCGACCGCTTGCGCCAGGAAGAATTCATAAATTCCGCCGAAGTGATCTATTTTAATAACGCGGGAATTGCGCCACTCCCTTACCGGACGCAACAAAAGGTCCAAAGTGTAATTGGTGAGCTCGGCCGACAACCCAGTGGTTTTTGGGAGAAAGCTGCTCTACCGGCTTCTATTAATCTGCAAGAAAAGCTGGCTCGCCACATTAATGCCGCTTCTCCCACAGAGATCGCTTTTGTAACAACTACCAGCGCGGCGCTCAATGCCGTTGCCCAGGCAATCGATTGGCTTCCTGGTGACAACATCCTACTTTGTGAGACCGAGTTCCCCAGCAATGCCTATCCTTGGATGAGCCTGGTTCGGGATGGGGTTGAAGTACGCCTCGTTCCGGCTTTTAACGGGGGGATGGTACTGAAAGAAATAGAATCACTGGTTGATGATCGTACAAGGTTGATCGCTACCAGTTCGGTCCAATTTTTATCCGGTCATCGAACAGACTTAACCGCTATCGGCCAATTTTGCCGGATGCGCGGCATTCTGTTTTCGGTTGATGCCATACAATCAATCGGCCATATACCCATCGATGTGCAGGCCATGGATATCGACATTCTGGCCACTGGTGGACAAAAGTCGCTTCCCTCCCTGCCGGGAATTGGCTTTCTCTATGTCCGGCAGGACCTGGCTGAGAGAATGAACCCCCGCCAAATCGGCTCCAACTCGACCGTGGATTTTTTTCACTGGCTGGCCTATGATCTCGCTTTTCTTCCAGGCGCGGCCCGATTCAATAGTGGCACACCGAATCTACCGGGGATTTTCAGTATCGAGGGCAGTCTAGAACTCCTCAATGAACTGTCACTGGATGCAATCGATACCCATACCACGGCGCTCTCGCGTTATGCTTGCGAACATTTAAGTTCTCTCGATTTTCAGGTTGTTACCCCGGATGATGTTTGCGGGCCTATTGTGACGTTTCGATCGCCACTTTCCAACTTCGAAACTGACCAACTCGTGCGCAATCTGGCCGAACGTCAGATCGTCGTCGTCAAGCATCTTGACGCTGCCGGGAATCCCCATCTCCGGCTGTCATTCCATTGTTACAACACATTCGAGGAAATCGACCGATTCATCGAAGTGTATGAGTCGCTGGCCAATTGATAGTCGACGACCAATCATTCGCCCATTACCTGTACCACCAGCTCCCTCTGCCGCGGCCGGTTATCAAAATCGACATAGATGATTTGCTGCCAGGTTCCCATGGTAAGCTCGGCGTCGACAAAGGGGATGGTCAGGGACGGTTTTAATAAGGCGGCTCTCACATGGCTATGCCCATTGCCATCACCCCAGCGGGCGTTATGGGCATAGTGCCGGTCCGGATTGGCAATCTCGTCGAATAACCGGCGCAAGTCAGCCAGAGCGCCTGGTTCATATTCGATGGTCGTCAGAGCACTCGTTGAAGAAGGACAAAAAATAGTAATAATTCCGGCTTTCAGAACCGTATCATGCAGTATCCGCCTGACATCTTCAGTGATATCAACCATATCAGCGTCACCGTTTGTCGATAAACGAATCGAAGAAGAAATAACTGCCATGTCACTCCTTGTTAATCCAAAGCCATAAGGATAGGGTCACTCCTGATTCGATTAATTAAACCCAAACCGCGGTTCCTGATCCTGGTTGCTCTCCCACCATTGACGGATTCGGCCGCCAATAGGCCGGCCAATTATCTCTTCCAATTCATAGATGACGTTCCACAATTGATTGAAATCAACCCCGGTACCCAGGCCCACTTTATAGGCCAGAAACACCATGTCCTCCGTCGCCAAATTTCCGGCCGCCCCCGGCGCAAAGGGACACCCCCCCAGGCCACCTACGCTGGTATCGAATGTTCGAATTCCAGCTTGCAAAGCAACCGACACATTAGCCAGTCCAAGCGCCTGGGTATCATGCAGGTGGACGGCCAAACGCTCGATTTCAATCTTGCGCGCCAGCATTTCAATCAGATTCCCGACAGCTAGTGGATCGGCGTAGCCAATCGTATCGGCGATCGCTATCTCATCCACTCCCCAATCCGCAATTTGTTGCACCAGATCCAGAGTTTTATAGGGCGATACGGGTCCTTCGAACGGGCATACCCAAGCGGTCATCACATAAAATCGGGAACGAAAACCATCCCGCCGGGCTCTGTCCACCAGCGTGCGAGCTCTCTCCAGCGCTTCCTTCGGCGTATTGTGAGTATTCCTAAGGCTGAACGTTTCACTGACAGCCACCCCAAAGGCCATGGAGCGGCACCCACTAGCAAATGCCCGATCATAACCGCGCTCATTGAAGACCAAACCGGTGAATTCCAGCCGATTATCCTGGTGATGGTGGATCGTTTCCGCCATTACTAAATCGGCATCGGCCAGTTGCGGGACAGCTTTAGGATTGACAAAACTGGTAACTTCAATTTGTCTGAGACCGGCGTCGATCAAACCATCGATCAGGCGCAACTTTTGCTCGGCTGAGAGGGTTGTCGGCTCGTTTTGCAAGCCGTCTCGCGGTCCAACCTCGTATATTTTAATAAGGTCGTTCATTCATCCGTTGTCGACATCAGGTTCGCCTGAAAGAAGTCAGTGATAGCCGTGTAGCAGCGGACGCGATTTTCATATTTTAGGACATCGTGCCCCTCATCAGGGAACATCAAGTATTCCACAGACTTCCCTAATCCCCGCAGACGATCGACAACATCACGAGATTCCTGCTCGATTACCCGTGGGTCATTCTTGCCCTGAATAACGAGCAAGGGGCACTGAATTTCCTCGATATATGCCTGGGGCGAGCGCTCAACCAGGAAGTCGCGATCTTTAACCGGGTCACCGACGGCGATCGAAAAGTAAGGCTTCCATGTCTCCGGCAGCCGGTCAATGAAGGTCAGCAAGTTATACGGCCCGAACATATCCACCGCGGCCGACCATAATTCCGGGTGACGAGTGGCTAATGTGAGTGTCATGAAGCCGCCGTATGAGCGACCAACGACCCCTGCCCGGCTGATATCGACGCCGGGATCATCAGCCAGATGTTGCAGCGCGTGGACGTGATCCAGACGGTCCAGGCCACCCCAATCGCGATCGACATGTTTCATGTATCTCAGACCATAGCCGGAGCTTCCACGAGCATTGGGCACTAACACGGCAAAGCCATTCAACGTCAGGAACTGAATGAGGGGCATCGAAAACCAGGCGAAATCCGGCCGCTCCTGGCTCTGGGGGCCACCATGGACGTAATAGACCAGCGGTCGTTCTCCATCGTAGCCCAATGCCGGCGCGGGGCGGTAAAGGCGGGCCGATATTCGCAGACCGTCGTGTGATGTGTACGATGCGTCCTCACCCGGTGACAGCCATGCTTCTTCTAATCCCAATACCCGTTCGTTAGTGTGTTGACGTATTCGTCCTCGATCGACGCCTTCAACGGTGTAGATTTGTGTTGGTGAAGTGGCGGTGGAATATGACAAGGTATAACGATCATTCTCTTTGTCATAGAAAAAGCTGTCCATGACACCGCCGTCGAGAGGCGGCAGGCCACATATCACGTTTTCGACCCGCATTTCTAAGGCACCCTCGTCAAATTCAGCCTCATACAACCAGCTACATCCATCGATGTTGTACTGGAGGGCAAAACGATTCAGACTCAAATTTTTCAGGTACTCAAATTCACCGGCGCCTGTGTGAGACAGGCCGCTTATCCTAACCTCGTTCACATCCTCCGGCCGGTTCAGGTCGATGAAGCCGAGACCATATTCATCCTGGAACAGGCTGGTAAGAAGCAACAAACCACGCCTGGAAGTCGTAAACTGGACATTCCCAAAACTTGTTAATGGAACCTCTTGATCCGCCTCTCGGTCATCAAGCGGGGTTCCGTTAATCAGCCGGGTTTCTCCGGTTTCTTTTTCCCAAAGATAAAGAACATGGTCGCCCGGTGTGTAACCTTCGATGATGGCAACTTGGCTGTGGTCTTTGTTGTAACCGCTGGCAAAACCACCCCACTTGCTGCGATAGATAGGCTGCAACTCCCCGGTATTCAAATCACCCAGAAAGGTCACATTCAACGGTTCATCGCGAGACTCGCCAAATAAATAAACGATGTTACGCTCCTGATCATAATCGGCCATTTGACAACGATAACCCTTCAATGCATCGCCAAACGCCGGTTCTGGATAACCACCTTCTATTGACAGTAACATCGGTTGATAATTTTCATCTCCGTTGCTATCCAGCATAAGCAGAATCTGACTTAATTTGGGGAAAACCTGAAAAAGGCGAGCAACGAGGTGCGGGTTTTGGAGCGCTATATTCGGCGGGAGCAATGGTTCCGGAACACTGCCGCCCATATTCATGGCGTATAAACTTAGGTGGCCGCTCATATTGCTGACAAAAAACAGTTTATCACCAACAATCTGGGGGGCCTGAAATAGCCTTGCGGATAAAAGGGACTCGATTCGTGGGTTACTCATCAGATACAGGTTTCTCCTATCGTGGGTTTAACCATTCGTAATTAAGTGGGCGGATCTATTTTTCGAGTGTTGATGTGTCTCCGACTTCTTGACCAAGAGCCTGAGCCTTGAGGACCCGCCGCATAATTTTTCCGGAACGGGTTTTGGGTAATGTCTCTACAAACTCTACCGAGGACGGCTTGGCGATTGGGCCCATTTCGTGGCTGACGTGAGCGATCAACTGGCGGCTGAGTTGCTCAGATGGTTCGTATCCCTGACGCAGAATGCAGTAAGCCTTTATGACATTTCCCCGGAGTTGGTCAGGAACACCAATGACGGCTGCTTCCGCTACTGAAGGGTGGCTGACCAAGGCACTTTCGATCTCGGCCGTCCCCAGACGGTAGCCAGAAACTTTGATCACATCGTCGATGCGACCAATAATCCAGATGTAACCGTCCTCATCCTTACGCGCGCTGTCACCCGGTAAATACCAACCCCGTTCCTCAAACCGGCTCCAGTATTGTTGGACATAGCGATCCGGGTCCCCGAAAATCGTCCGCAACATCGCCGGCCAGGGAGTCTGGATGACGAGGTAGCCTTCTTCATTGGGGGCCACCGGTTCGCCATCTTCATTGACGACATCAACCTTTACACCGGGAAAGGGTTTTGTCCCCGAACCGGGTTTTAAGGGCACACTCGGCAAAGGCGTGATCATGAACATCCCGGTTTCGGTTTGCCACCAGGTATCCATGATCGGACAACGTTCTTTACCGATGGTCTGATAATACCAGCGCCATGCCTCGGGGTTTATCGGCTCGCCCACCGACCCCAGCAAGCGCAGGCTGGAAAGGTCGTGGAGATCCGGCCAACTTTCACCGTATCGCATTAAACCACGAATAGCCGTCGGCGCGGTATATAGAATCGTTATCCCGTATTTTTCGACCAATGACCACCAACGATCGGGGTTGGGGTGTGTTGGGGCGCCTTCATACATGAAACTTGTAGCCCCGATAACGAGCGGCGCATAGACAATATAGCTGTGGCCAGTGATCCAGCCCGGGTCAGCCGCGCACCAATAGATATCCTCCGGTTTGACATCAAACACCCATTGTAAGGTCGTGGCTGTACCGACCATATATCCTCCGTGAGTGTGAAGAATCGCCTTCGGCCGTCCGGTTGTACCAGATGTATACAAAATAAACAGCGGTGACTCGGCATCCAGGTGCTCGGTCGGCGTCCGGGGATTAGCTACCGGCAAGGCCATCAGGTCATGATACCAGTGGTCACGATCGGCGACCATGGCTACGTCCTGAGCGGTCCTTTTCACGACGATCACAGTCTGAATTGAATTGGATTTCTCCAGGGCTTCGTTGACAATTTTCTTCAATTCCACGATTTCACCGCGCAGCCATGCTCCATCACAGGTGACCAGGACCTTCGATTGGCTGTCGATAATCCGGTCATGGAGCGCTTCGGTTGAAAACCCGCCATAGACAACAGAATGGATGGCCCCTATTTTGGCGCAGGCCAACATGGCGATCATGAGTTCTGGGATTCGACCCATATATATCGTCACCCGATCCCCTGTTTTGATCCCCTGGGAATGAAGGACGCCGGCGAATTTCGAAACCTCATGGCTGAGTTGTTGGTAGGTATAAGTACGCGAATCACCCGGTTCGCCTTCAAAAATGAGAGCTGCTTTGTTCCTATTCGATGTCCGCAAATGCCTGTCCAGGGCATTGTGAACAATATTAATCTGGGCTCCTTCGAACCATTTGTAGAAAGGAGCGTTGCTTTCGTTTAGCACTGACTCCCACGGCGCAAACCACTCGAAGTTTTCGGCCGCGATTCGGCCCCAGAACGCGGCCAAATCTTCTGCGGCTCTCCCGTACACTTTTTCATAGTCAGGAATAATGGCGTGTGTAATAATTTCAGGAGCGGGATAATACACTTCGCCCACCATCTTCTTCTCATCAGTCATGCGGAACCTCCGTTGGCGCAGCAGAGCAGTTGCGTCAAATAGTAATCAGGATTCGGTGACCCTAGTATAATTGGCTCCCTGGGATTCGTAAAATGCAAAATCATCGAACAACACAAAAGATAGTGGTCATCGGGGTCGGTAGCGCCAGCTTCGGGCCGACCATATTAGCCACTTTGATCCGCAATGAAGCGCTACACGGCAGCCACCTCGCTCTGGTTGACCTTAACTCCAAAGCGCTCGCCGTTGCTACCGAGGTTGCTAGGCGAATGAACGAAGAATGGGACGCAGGCATGACTATCTCGTCAAGCACTGAGCGGACAGATGTATTGCCGGGGGCTTCCCATGTAGTGGTTTCGATCGAGGTGGGACGGCGCGAAGAACTGTGGCAACTCGATTGGGAAATACCCCTGCGACATGGCTTGCGCCAGCCTTATGCGGAAAACGGCGGGCCTGGTGGGCTGGCCCATGCCTTGCGCCAGATCCCTCCCCATCTGGCAATCGCGGCCGATATGGAACGATTGTGTCCGCAAGCCTGGATGATCATATTCAGCAACCCGCTGCCCCGCATTGTCCGGGCAATAAGGAAATATTCGAAAATCAATGTCGTCGGCAAGTGCCATCAAATCGAAGTCGGTTATGCACTTTGTGCCGCACTTCTTCATCGCCAATTTGACATAACACTGCCGGATAATCTCGTCTTGCACTCTGACCCCGGAAATGTTGGCGTTGTCCGGACGCTGGCCGAAGTGGGGCGGCATCATCTGACCATCACTTCAACCGGTCTGAACCATTTCATCTGGTTGCTTGATATCCACGACCGTCATACCGGCACTGATCTCTATCCGGAATTGAAGAAGGCAATCGAATGGGCTCCGCCAACATTGGAACCCCTGGCACTGGAGTTATTTCGACTCTTCGGCCGTCTGCCAATTGCCGGTGATACTCATCTAGTTGAATACTTGCCCTGGTTGCATGATCCGCTGACCAAACCGCATGAGATCTTTTTAACACCTCTCTACGATTGGCGCGGCAACGAGAATGTGCGTGAAGTGCTAAATAACATGATGCAAGCAATGGCAGACGGTAAACTACCCGTTGCCGGCTTGTGGGAAGCGCCAAGTGAAGGCGCGACGGAACTCATCGCCGCCTTAGGTGGTCGCGGCCAGTATATCGATGAAACAGTTAACATCCCCAATAACGGGGCAATTCAGGGTTTGCCGGACGAGACTATCGTTGAAGTTCCAGCCGTCGTTGATTCAAACGGCATTAGAGCCTTGCAACTCGGACACCTGCCTCCCCCTATCCTGGAATTGTGCCGGCGTGAAGCGGCATTGGTTGAGTTTGTGGTCGACGCGGCCGCCCAAGGTGACCGACGTTTGGCGCTTCAAGCCTTGCTAATGGACCCGATGATCAACGATATCGGCCGGGCGAAGGCTATACTAGATGATTATCTGACGACATTCGCCCAATACTTACCCCAATTCGATTCGGGCTAATAGGACGAAATCATTGATTTGACTATATTACGGCGTGGTTTCTTCGACCACTTCGTCCGATGAGGGCTTATCGTTCACAGGAGAGTCAACCATCAAATGACCACAATAGGGGCAGATATCCCATTGCAACTCGAGAGGCGAGCGGCAGACAGGACATGGTTGGCGCAGATGGGTGTGACAGGACGGACAAAGAAACCAGTTAACATCGGTTGGACGGGAGCAGGTCGGGCAAACCGGTTTCTCTTCAATTTGCTGTAGCAACGCCTCCTGCTCCAGTGCCCGGTCATAACTTTCGCTCAAAGTTTCTCTCGGTCTCAATAACAGGTAAATAACAAGCCCTGCTACGGGCAGAAAGGCCACAATAAGTACAACAATTACGGCCACCAGTGCTGAACGAGAGCGTGCCCGGATATCGCGATAAGCCCAAAGCACGACCGCGATCCATAGAATGAGCAAGATACCACCACTGATTCCAAGAATGGTGATGAGGTAGTTTTGAATGTTGTCGAGGAGCAGCATACTGGATAATTCCTGTAAGGCAATTCTATCACATGCATAATCGAGAAAGAAAAAGCCCCCGACATAAACGGTCGGAGGCTATTGTACACAAATGAAAGGGGTCAGATCCGTATTAGACTTAGACTCCTTGCTGTTGCTCCTTTTGCGTTTTGCGCGTGCGACGTGCCGCTTTTTTCTTGGCGATGCGGTTCAGTTCGCTTTTGGAAACAAACCAGCGCTTGCGTCGAATATCGGTCATGACGCGGCTCTTAATCACCTCGCGGCTGAATCTACGGAGCAGTTGTTCCTGGGACTCATCGGATCGTAGAACTACTTTAGGCAGTGTATTCACCCCCTTTTTTGCATAGGATTGACATTCAAACAGTTTATCACGATTGGGCAAGAACGGCAAAGTGGAGCCAACAAAGGGAGTGAATAAAACCGTGGTCAA
>JAWOHK010000315.1:0-8947 GCA_046485205.1 Chloroflexota bacterium
CATTAAGGCCAGAAGGTTCCAGTTAATAAGCGGTTGCCCGGTGATCAATTCCGGGAGGACTCCGAGCGCAAGATGTAGAAACAATACCAGAACGAGAGCGAAGAAAACCCAACGACCCTGCGCCCGGGCAACCGGATCACGAGCTCGCCTGTACGAGGCTACAGCGGCCAGGATGATCAGCAACACATAAACAGACTGGATAGGTCCAACTGACTGGCCCAATTGGCTCAACCATATCCAATGGGTAGGAGCTGTGGCGCGTGTTACCAGCATCCATGTCAGGCTGACGACAAAAGGCAACGCGTAAATAACCGGAATGATCCAGCGCCGCGAATTGAGCACGGCTGCTTGGTTGGGAAAAACCAGCAAAAAGTGCAGGATAAACACCCAAATCAACAGAAACGCCAGCGAGGTCGTCAAATAATAAAGGAAAAAGCCAACGCCGTTTAAGAGATCACTGATCTGCAAGCCAAACGACCACGTTGTCGCTCCCAGAATGGCCGCGAAGCTGAGCAGAAGCAACTGGACAGCTGGGTCATCGGGCTGGCGCCAGAAAACAAAACCAGCCACGGCCAGGCCGGCTACGGCCAGAACCACAGCCCCCCAATCTTCTCGCAGCATGGCGGCCAACGGATATGGTCCTATTTGTTGCCTGAGAACGATCATTTCTGCGTCGCGCCGGACTTCGTAACGCAAGGTATCCCCCGGCCTTACATCAGGCAGATCTAGTTGTCTGGAAAGCATATCGGCCGCCCACTGTTCCAGGCGAACGCCTTCGACGGCCACGACCACGTCGCCCGCGCGAAGGCCAGCCGGATATTCGATCAGAGGAGTGACAATGAGGCCATCCGGCTGCCAGGGATTGGTTCCTGGTTGCAGGCGAACGCCGTCCGAGGGCGTCAAGACGCGCAAGAGAACAAAACTCAGGAAAAGACCGATTAGAATAGCTACTATGACGATGACGAGGGTTCGTCTCATAAAAGTTCGTGATTCCTCAGATTATCCGGCGCGCTCACGATCAATGTCGTATTGGTCTGCGGCCGCAGCCAGATACTGACATGCTCCGGTTCCATCGTATCCTGGATCACCCGCACCAGTTCGGCCGTCAGCGCATCCAGGTCGGTCTCGTTACGTACCGTGGCGGCGAAGGCTTCCAGCGTCTTTTCGGCGTCATACTTGCGGCGGAAGAAGCGCCGGTCGATGGTGTCCTGAATACGCCGGCGCAAGGGCATGAAAAGGGCGGCGATCAGCAATGTGGACAAAACCACGGCCGCGGTTGATTCACCGGTGAACGGCGTCAATATACGTTGCAGCAGCACCACGCTCCCAAAGTAGATGAGCGCCAGCATACCGGTCAGGATGGCATATGCCGTCGTCCGGCGAATAATGACATCGATTTCAAACAATCGATAGCGAAGAACGGCTATTGCCAGTCCCAGACCCATGACCGCCGGCCCCAGGCTGGCTACAACGGCGAATTGGTAAGCCCAATCGTCTACCCAGCCGAAGGCTGCCGGGAAATTCAACAGGAAAAGCCCGAGACCGACGACAATACCGCCTAACGCCCACATCAGTTGGGCGCGACTGACCGCATCGCGCATGGTTATCGCGCTATGGATCAGGCTGGCGATCGCCAGGATCACCATAGTTAAAGTGCCGATCCAACCGGGCTGCCAAGCGCCGGTTGTTATCAGGGCGATCAGGATCGTCGCACCGGCCAGATAGGGCGAAAAAGCCAGCCACGGGTGGCGAGCGACGCTAGGTTTCGGTCGCGGAAAAACCAACGTGAACGATAATAACGCCGGCGCGAGTAAGGTGCCGAAAAGGAAATAACTGAATAACATGGTGGTGAACGCGGCGATCGGGTCGAAAGTAGTCGAAAACCCGTCCGGTAGCAAGCTACTGATATCGAGTGCACCTAACGCCGCGACGAAAATGAGCAACGCGCGTGTGGCCGGTTCACCCGGCCGTTTGAAGAAGGCGAGAAAGCCGATAACGATCAACAGAATATCGCCAATTAGGCTGGGCAAACTGACATTCATCATTTGGTTTCGCAGCAGCGAGCCGAGTGTCCATTGGACAATGGGCACGCGAACTTCCAATTGTTCTTCACCACGAACAATCGAATAAACTACTTCATTACCGACGTGCCAATACGCTGGTGTTTCGCCCGTTGGCAGATCGGCGACGGTGACGCCTTCAATCGCATTCACGATATCGTTTGGTCTCAGGCCGGATGGCACACCCACAAGATTCTCAGTATACATCGGAGCAGACTCATCTGGGCCGGCCACGAAGGCCCAGCCATCCGTCGGCAAGAAGAAGCGATAGACGAGTTGAGCGGTGCTGAGCAGAAGTATCAGCAGCGCAAACCCGAGCACAAGCCAGGCACCCCGGTCAAAGCAATTCGGTTTTTCGGCGGATTTTTCAATTGCTTCCAAATCACCCATGTGGTTCGGTTCCTTAGAGGCGAGAATGGTTCCTGATTGATATCGGCATCGCCTATACGGACTGATGCCTGCCCAGCAGATAGCCCAATACCAGACCATATAACAGGTGCGCTATTGCGAATTGCAAAGGGGCGATGAGGCTCAGGTTGCTGCTCATGCCCGGCAGCAGAATCAAATTGGCAACTACCCATAATATCATCCCATAAGCAGCGCCGACCGGCAAGATGGCGCGATCGAGGGCCAACCAACGAGCGGCTAGAAGTCGCCAGGCGATCGCAAATGCCGCCCCATAGATGCCGGAGATAGCCAGGTGCAATAACCCGCCCATAACCGGCGCGCCGTTGTTGGCCGGATCAAAACGGCTGAGCATTTCACCGGGACCAGTGCCGGTTATCCAGCCGATGATCACTAAAAAAATGCCCATCACCACACCGGCACCCATCCCGGCCAATAATCCATCTACGGCTATATCACCGATTGATTTTCTCCGCTGCGTTACGGAATTCGTGCCATCTGTCATGATATCGTCTCCTGAACTGCTTTTCACCCATACAGTAGCAAGCGATCGTCTCCTGATCGTTACGAAAAGCGTTACGAAAGCGACTTTTCTGGTATTATTGGGACGATTTGTTGCATTCAATCCCTAATCCATGACGCTTCGCCTATTCTTCTTCGGCTCGCCCCGCATCGAATGTGACGGCCGGGTCATCGACACCGACACACGCAAAGCCGTGGCCCTCCTGGCCTATCTGGCGGTCACGGGGGAATTCCATTCCCGCGATACGCTGGCTACCCTTTTGTGGCCGGAGATGGATGCCGAGCGCAGTCGGGCAGCATTACGTCGCACGCTCTCGTCACTCAAATCAGCTATCGGCCAGGAGTTCCTTTACATCACGCGTGATGGGATAGGTCTTCTTTCTGAAGGTATGGTATGGTGCGATGTCAATACTTTTGAATCGGCCATTACTAAAACAACTCACCATCATCGCGCCGGCGATAGCCAGTGCGACGACTGCGTTGAGGAACTGGAAGCGGCCGTCGTCCTCTATCGCGATCATTTCCTGAGCGGTTTCAGTCTGCGCGACAGCGCCGTCTTCGACGATTGGCAACTGGCCCAGACAGAGCATTTGCGACGCCTATTGGCGCTGGCTCTCAATGCGCTCGTTCGAACCTACAGCCGTCAGCACCGGTTCGATGTGGCCATCGATCACGCTCGTCGCTGGCTGGCTATCGATCCTCTGCGCGAGGATGCCCATCGCTGGTTGATGCAAATCTACGCCTGGAATGGAACGCGCGAACTGGCCTTGCGCCAATATCGCGAGGTCGTTCGTATTCTGGCCGATGAACTAGGCGTTGAACCGTTGCCGGAAACTACGGAATTATACGAAGCCATCCAGGAAAACCGCCTTTCACTACCGGATAATATCACTGTCATAGGCAACGATCCGGCCGGGGAATCGGACACAATCCCGCCGGCCGATTCGGGCAAACAGTCTCTCTCCAAACCATTGATAGGACGGGAATCGTCCTGGGAAGTTATGCAGCAAGCCTATGCCGAGGTGGGTCCATCCGGCCGGGTGGTAGCCGTCGCGGGCGAAACCGGTATCGGCAAAACCCGGTTGGCGGAGGCGTTTGCCGAATTCGCCCAGACACAAGAGGCAACTACCATCGTCGCGCCTTGTTATCAGGGTGAAGCCGGTCTGGCTTACGGACCGATTGCCACGGCCTTGAACACTCTGGTCCATCGTGAAGATGCCCCCGAACGTTTACAAAAGGTTCCGGCCCACTGGCGTGGCGAAGCCGCTCGCCTGGTACCGGAGCTGATCGACAATGATCCGACCTACGTTGAGCTGGATGGTCCCGGCGCTCAAATCCGGTTCTATTCCGGGATTAGCGAAGTCCTCTGTGCTTTGTTGGCCGGGCCGTCGCCCGGTGTCCTGCTTATCGATGATGCCCAATGGGCCGATGCCGCCACTTTCGACCTCTTGGCTTACCTTGTCCGGCGGTTAACCGATCTGCCGGTATTGGTTCTGATCACCTGGGACGAGAGCGTCGGCCACGAGCACCGTCTCTATCGCTTACTGGCTGAAGCGCAACGCGCCGGCACCGGTCACCTGGTCCATTTGACCCGCTGGCGTCCGTCAGATGTGCTGAGACTTGTCACGGCCAACGAATCCCTTCGATCACAGGCAGCCGAAATCGCCGGCCGCCTGTACCAGGAGACAGAAGGACTGCCCTATTTTGTCGTCGAATACCTGGCCGTCGGGCAAAACCCGGAGGAATGGTCCATGCCGCAAAGTGTGCGCGACTTGCTGGCCGGGCGTTTGGCGAGCGTTGGACAGGCTGAACGGCAATTGCTACAGACGGCGGCTGTTATCGGTCATTCTTTTGATTACGGTATTTTGCTGGAAACCAGTGGCCGGAGCGAGGAAGAAGTCATCGGCGGGCTGGAACGGCTCTTGGGCAGCGGTTTAATCCGCGAATTGTCCACCGAATCACCGGCGGTCGAGTTGCATTATGATTTCAGTCACCAGCAATTAAGGTCTCTGGTCTATGATGAGACCAATCTCGCCCGCCGCCGCCTCCTGCACCGGCGCGTGGCGGCCGCGCTTCAAACCTTGAGGCGAGGCTCGCACCTTGAGGCCTCCGCCGGCCTCATTGCCGATCATTACCGGCTGGGAAGTCAGGATGATCTGGCGGCCGATTTTTACCACCGTGCCGGCGATCATGCCCGAACCCTGTATGCCCACCGCGAGGCCTTAGCCCATTACCAGACTGCGTTGGCACTCGAGCATCCGGCCCAGGCCGCTCTTTATGAAGCCGCTGGCGATCTGCATACTTTGCAGGGCGAATATCGGGCCGCCCTCCACGCCTACGAATCCGCCGCAGCCCAGGCCGGCAAGGACCGGCTCGGGCGATTGGAACACAAGCTCGGCCAGGTGTATGAACGGCGCGGCGATTGGGAACTGGCTGACTGTCATTATTGCGCGGCGCTGGAGCGGTATGGTCCGGATCAACCCGTTGAGAAAGCTTTACTGACCGTTGACCGCAGTCGCGTGGCCTACCGATCAGGCAAGATTGAGTCGGCCGAGGCTCTGGCGGAAGAAGCCCTGGCGCTGGCCAAAGCGGCCGGCGACATGGGGGCCGAAGCGCAAGCCCATAACGCACTGGGCATCCTGGCCAGAAAGGCCGGCAACTCGCCAACTGCACGCGCACATATGCAACAAAGCCTGTCTTTGGCCGAGTCAGAAGGCTTGACGACGGTACGGATAGCTGCCCTCAATAACCTCGCTCACGTCCACGGCGAAGCCAATCAGGTTGAAAAGGCGCTCGAATTGCTGGAACAAGCGATTCTGCTTTGCGCCCGGCAGGGGGACCGCCACCGCGAAGCAGCCCTCTACAATCATCGGGCCGACCTGCTGCATCAGGCCGGGCAAGAGGATTTAGCCATGGCCAGTTTGAAGCAGGCGGTCGCGATAATAGCCGAAATCGGGCTGGAAGCGGGCGACTGGCAGCCGGAGGTTTGGAAATTGACCGAATGGTAACTAGAAAACCCACAAGGTTGGATTTTTTCGATCACAAAAAGTACCGTCTATGACCGCCACTGGGGCTCGAGTACTACCCGCCTGGCGCGCCGACCGTACCGAGCGCGTCGCCCTCCTGCTTATTCTCCTGCTGGCACTCGGCTTGCGCCTTTGGCTGGCATGGCAATGGAACGCCATCCAGCCCAATGACGCCAACCGGCTGGTTGGAGACGAGCCCGGTTACGACAACATCGCGCGCGAAGTGCTGGCCGGCTACGGCTTCACCTGGCCTGGTCGGACGCCCCTCTACTCCTTATGGCTGGCCGCCGTTTATGTCTTCAGCGCTGGATCCTATGCCGCCGTGCCGTACGCCCAGAGTCTCCTCGGGGTGCTGGCTGTTGCCCTTACTTACGTGCTCGGACGGCGGCAGTTCGGCCCGGCGACCGGCTTGCTGGCGGCGCTGATGGCTGCCATGACTTACCCTTTGCTCCACCAGTCGCTGCGATTGCTGTCCGAGGTGCTGTACACGCCGCTGCTACTGGTGGTGACATTGGCGCTGGCCGCGGCTGTCGACCAACCGCGCCGCGGCCGATTCGCGCAACTGGGTACGTGGATCGGTCTCAGCAACTTGGTCCGGCCGACGTTGCTGCTCTTCCCGGTCTTCCTATTGCCCATCTTCTGGCGGTTGTGGGGGCGACGTCACGGCCTTCGCCTCGGTCTGATTGCCCTTGGTCTCTCCTTGCTCGTCGTCAGCCCGTGGATCGCCTACAATTACGACCGCCACAACGCCATCATTGCCCTACAGACGAGCAACGCCTTGCTATGGCAGGGCAGCCCGGAGTATTTCCACCTGATTCGTCACGAGGGTTACACCTACCAGCGCATGTGGTCGGAGGTGCTATACGGCCCCGGCTGGCAAGAGCGCGACCCGACAAGCATCGCCGGTGACCGCTACTGGACGCGCCGCGCCGTAAGGTCCATCGCTGCCGAGCCATTGGTCTACACACGCTATGCGACTGAGAAGCTGTTCACCTTTTGGATCGGCGATCCCAATGCCGATTGGGAAAACACCTATGTCTTCAATTATGGCGCGCTGGTGGCGGCTGGGGTGCGGCCGGACGTGGCAGCGCTGATCTGGCTGTCGCGGATGCTGCCGATCGTCGCGCTGGCGGGCTTCGTCGTCCTGCGGCGGCAATGGGACCGGTTGCGGCCGCTGGCGGCGGTGATAGTCTACTTCACCCTGCTGCACGCCGCTACCCACGCCGAGGTGCGACTGAGCGAGCCGCTGCTGCCACTTCTATTGGTGGTTATCGCCGCGGCCGTGGTTTACGTGACGCAACGCTTCCAGGCCTCACGGCCTAAGTCCATTCCGACCGACGCCAGCTAGGGCGACTGTTGCTCGATCACCAAAGGGTCACCGTTGCGATCGCGGGTCGTTTCCAGCATATAACCACCATAAATACACTCTCCTTGGCGGATTTCGCGAACGCGTCCCTGAACAGTCAGGTTGTGGGTGGTGCCGGGAAGTAGCGCAATTTCGACTCCCTTGGGAAAGGCATCGAACGGGGCAGTAAACGTGCCTGACTCGGTAGTGATGGTGATTAGTTCGCCGTTGCCCAGATCGACCGTCACAATCTGAGTTAGTTGATCAGTCGGCGAAGTCACCGGCTCCACAACGAAGAATTCCGGCGTCGCCAAAGGGCACACCGTTTCCGACGGCGCTTCGACCTGGCCATCATCAGCGGGAGAAAACGCGCGCCAGCCAAAATAAACAAGCAGTGCTACCGCCAGGACAATTACAATTAGCAACACAATTCGATTGTTGGATGATTCAGACGACATGACGGCAACTCCTGATTCTACCCGCTCTAAATGATTTCTAGGTTATAGACTTCGATAATGAACGACTAGATGTCTCTTTACTCTGCGAAACCCGGGGTGATTTCTCTTACGGGACCTTATTAGGGTCGACGATATATTGCCACCAGTTGTAGTTAATACCTCCTGAGGCCCCGGTAATATGGGGTAGAAGCTTGAACCACCATTTGTGATGGGCGCGGATATCCCCCTCGCCCCAATCGCGGCTGTCAACCACTCGCGGCTCTCCGTCGAGATTAGGGAAATTCTGCCACGTGTGCCAGCGACTTTGAACCTGACGTTTGTTGCCCCAATCATAATCGCGCTCGCTATTGGGAGCGAAGTGCATCCAGCCCACTTCGGCCTGCCCAGGATTGGTCTGCTCGTGGCGAATAAACTTTTCCCAGAGATTGGCGTCACCCCTCTTGTTGCGATAGATATGCTTCATGATCGACTCGGCTCGATGGCCGAAATTCTCCAGCATTTCGCCGACGCCACGCTGATAATTGTAGCCCATAATTATGAAGCGTTTCCGGGCGTGGTTGGTTTTGGCCAACGCCGGCGCATTACACCAGAATGCCCCCGGCCCGGCCATGATCGACTCGTAATACCCGGCATAAGGGAAAGCGAACAACCAGAACTCGTCGATTTTATCGTTGTTGACCTTGTCGATCATCTTGAATTCATCCAGCAAGGCATGATAATCGACTGCATCGGGGTCGTGGAACCCTTTACGCGCCTGCCAGGTATTGACGAATTGATCGGCCTCGTAGGCAAATCCGTCGATTTTCCGGGGGAATTTGTCGACCTCGATCTCCTCCAAAACCTTATAGGTTATATAGCCGTAGCTGATCTCCTGCATATCGGCGATGTAGTCCTTCACCAACTGGCGAGGGTCGTTCCAGCCCAACACTTTGTTCAACCGGGCATTGCCCTGCGAGGGAACGCGGGGGTTGTGTATGATCAGCGAGACGCGCTTGGTCACCGGTTCCGGCCTGCCACCGATAGGCTCATCGGTTTTTCCTAAGCCTTTCAAACCTTCTTCAAGCGCGTCGCTGAGGCTTCCTAAAATACCTGTTGATTTCTTTTTGGCCATCGTGAATTCCTTGTATCCCT
>JAWOHK010000335.1:0-3603 GCA_046485205.1 Chloroflexota bacterium
AACAGGGGCAGGCAAATCGTCACGGTGTCGTCGGGCCGGAGTTCTTCCAGCACCTTCAGCGCCGCCAGCCGCGTGACAGTGCCCTCGGCCATCTCCTCGCCCGAGCAGGCGATGATACCGACTTTCTTCTGCGGTAACTCAGGCATGATTTGCCTCCCCAGAGGGTTGACCCGCAGATTTCGCCGATTTGATACTGCTATCGGCGAAATCTGCGGATGGGCTCCCTTTCATCAGGTCAATCTCGGCGGCGATCTCTTCCGCCAGGGCGTGGGCCAGTTGAACGCCGCCCTCGTTTAGTTCGGCGATGCCGGCCGGCTTGAACGCCTTGTGGCGGCGGTAGGCGTCGAGAACAGCATAGTCCTTGGCCACGGTGCCGCCGCTGTCGCGCACCATCTTCGTGGCGCAGGCCAGCTTGCAGCCGTCGATGGTAATGGCCTGGCTGCCGTCCACGGCCGCCCGCGCGCCCTCGTCGCCCAGCACCAGCATGGAGAGGGCCACCAATTTGGCGTCGTCCGGTCGCAGGTCCTCGACCACGTCGTAGGCCGCCTCGCGGCTGACCGTGCCGTAGGTCTTGCCGATGCCGCTGCACGGCACGATAACGATCTTCTTCTCGTCGCTCATTTCTTGCCTATCTCCTCCAGCGCCTGGGTGTGGCTGTGTTCGTAATAGGCTTGCGGGCTCATCAGCGCCGCTTGCTCCACCGCCCAGGCCGCCGGCTCGATCACTGCCAGCCAGCCCGCGTCATACGGGTCCTGGTTGATGATCTCGGCTTCGAGCTCCAGTTTCTCGTTGACTTCCGCTACCGTGCCCGAGACAGGCGTGGGCAGTTCCACGTCGACCTTGATCGTCTCGATGTTGGCCAGGCGCTCGCCGATGGCCACGGCCGTCCCCGGCTCGGCCACCTCGGCGAAAGCCACGTCGCCGCTATTCTGTTGAAAGAAGTCAGTCACGCCGACCAGCAGGCGGCCGTCCTTTTCCTGCACCCACAGGCCATCCGGATGGTAAAGCCGGTCGGTTGGGATGGTGAAACTGAACTTGTCAACGGTGAACTGTAATATCTCGGACATGAATTTCGCTCCAATGCGGCCTGATGTTCTTCGCCGCCACATTAATTCAATACACGTTGAATTGTAGGATCGCCACCCTCTGATGGATAGTGACAAACGTCATATAAATCACATGACAGATGGCTAACCCATGACCTGTTCGAACAACGGCTCCGACCGCCGCCACATTGTCGCTGCGGCCGCCGCGCTGACCAACAACAGGGCGGTCATGATCACGGCCGACGTGAGGCACCACATGCAGACGGCGCGGATCACGAAGATTTCCAGATAGGTCAAATAGATACTGAAGGCGACGCCGAAGGCCGTCATGGCCAGCAACAGCCAGCGTGGCAACCCGTGGTCCCGCGCTCGGCCCCAGACCCAGATCGCCAGCATGGCGGCATAGGCGGCCATACCGATCACGCCGATGGGGATGCCGAAGAGTTTGGCATAGGTACTGGTTTGCACTGTGTTGCAGTCGCCCACCGGCCCGCAAATCGCCGCCACGGCCTGGGTCTCGATGTAGGCCAGATAGCCGGCGACCGCCATGCCGAAGAGCGCCAGGATCGGGACCGCGGTCCATAACCAATCCCACTGAGGTGGCTGGATCGTGCCGCCGCGGACCAGGAAAAGCATGACGCCGACGAAGGCCAGGGCTGTAAGCATGCTGAATAACACGACGGCGGCCGCCAGCGCGCCGTCCACGACGGGCGATGTTTCCGAAGACTCCACGGCCGTTTCCTCTACCGCCTCGACAATGGCGGGTGCAACAGTCGGTTCAGGCGCGGCCGCTGGCGGCGGCACAGAGGACGCGGGCAATAGGCCTTCCAGGGCATCAATGGCCGGCCAATCGACTCCCCCTTCGGCCAGGTAGAGGTCAATAAGCACGGGCAATTCGGCCGGTATCTGGTCGGAGCCCATCATGACATGATCGCCGACGATGAGTAAGGGCACGCCGATCTCGTCCGGCGTCAGGCCCATGGCCGATCCGGCGGCGTAGAGGCGGTCGGCATCGGCCGCGGACTTGAGTTCTACCAGGGTGATATCCAACTGCGAACCGTATTCCGCCTGCAATGGCGGCAGAACGTTGTCGATCACGTAGTGGCAGTGTGGGCAGCCGTCCATCCAGAACATGACCCCGCGAACGACCGGTTCATCATCGGTTTGTGCCGCCGATACAAATCCGCCGGGTATGATCAGCAGGGCGATGATGAGAAATAAAATAAGTTTATACATGTGTAATACTATCCTCTGGCCAGGGCCAGGAAATCCAGGCTCAGTTTCCGGTTCAGAGTGTCCGCCACCCGGCCGAGGTAGTGGTGGGCCTCTTCCAGGGCGCGGTCGCGCTTGTCGATCAGGGGGTTGACCAGTACGTCCTCGCGCAGTTTGTGGAAGGCTTTGACATCGGCGGTGCGCAAGTCTTCCATCGCGCGCTGGCGGGTCTTCAATCGCAGGCGAATGGTCTCGAAGCGCAGGTCCAACTCGGACGCGTGGCGGTCGGCGGCCAGCGCGCCGGCGGCGGCCTGGTAAGCAAGAATAGCCGGATGGTGGGCCAGCATCTCGCCCAGTGCGTCGACTTCCCGGCGCACGGCGTCGGGCAGGCCAAACGTTTCCGGGCCGTCTTCGAGGTCGATGTCCTCGCAGAGGGCGATGCCGGTGGCACGGCTCAACAGCCGCTCGACGCCGCTCAGCAACTGGCTCAGTTCCACCTCGGCATGGACGAACGCCTGGACGGATTCCCGGCCGCAAAAATCATCGGTCAGGGGCTGGTGGTGCTTGCGCGCCTGGTAGAGGCGCATGGGTAATTCATCGCGCCGGCAGTTGGCGCCCGGGTCGGCGTATAAGGCTTTGGTTGCTTCCCAATAACCATTGTATTCAGGCAATGCTCGTATGACAGCTGCTAATCGCTCAATCTGGTCGAGCTGGTCGTCAATCGTCAGGTCGGTCTCGAAGTCTTGTAGGGATTGCATGGTTTTATCTCCCGCGATTACTCGCTTTTCATGGCCACATGTTCGGCCAGCACGCGCTCGACACTGGCGCGGTTGCGATAAAGAAACGGCACGACGTGGCCGTCGATGATAAGTTGGGGCAGGTGGAAGATGCCCATGAGGGCGATCTCCAGCGGGTCGTCGATCTTCTCCACGCGCGCATTCAGGCCGGTCTGGGCGATGATGACGCACAGGTCCGATTCCAACCGCCGGCACGCGCCGCAGCCCACGCCCACAACCTGGATGATCATCTCTTGTTCATTCATAAGCCGAAGACTTCCCTTATCACTATTGGTTAAATGATCGTGATGACCCGATAGGCAGTCATCAGGACGATGACCACCCCGAACAACTGCTTCAGACGCAACGGCGGCACGTACAGGCTGGTGACCCGCGCGCCTAAGAAAGAGGCGATCGAGCCGGCGACGACCAGGGTGATCGTCAGCGTCGGGTCCCAGATGGCCGTGCTCAGGTGCGGGATTAACGCTGAAAAGGACGGCAGCGTGACGGCCAGCGCGGTCATGCCGGCGGCATGCTTGGCCTCGAAACCCACCAGGATCAGCGCCGGC
>JAWOHK010000338.1:0-3407 GCA_046485205.1 Chloroflexota bacterium
TCGTAGACGGTGCCGAGGCCATTGACGGCCGACAGATCTTGGGGGCAGGGTACAACGTGGGTCGGAGCCGGGCGCTCGCGAGCGATTCTCCGGCCTGAAGCGCGCAGGGTGGCTTCGGTGATCCAGCCATCATAGTCAAAATCGCCGCGAACACCGGCATCGCGGATGATGGACTCCAATCGATCCGGTGAGGCGGCGGCCAGGGCGGCAAAAGTCGCCACTCCGGCGGCCTGCAGGGCGCCGGCCGAGCGTTCGCCCAAACCACGAATGAGTAGCAGGTTATCGCCCTCGCGACGAAACAGCTGGTCCTGCACAGACTTCAGACTGTCCAAATCACCGGCCGCGGCCAGTCGGGCTTGAGTGATCCAATCGCCGTAATCAATTCGCCGCCAGGCGGGGGCATCGATGATCTCGGCCAGAGCGGTCTCGTCGGTGTCGGCCAGTTCGGCATAGGTCGTAATGCCGTTATCGCGCAGTCGGGAGGCGTAAACGGGACCGATCCCTTCCAGCAAAGTCAGGTCATCTCCTACCTGCAAGGCCCGCGTCTGGTTGAAGGCGACAGCTTGGGCGATCCAGCTTTCGAAGTTGATTTGCTGCCTTGGCTCCGGATCGATCGCTTCACGCAGTTCATCGGGGGTGGCAGCAGCCAGTCGAGCAAAGGTTCCGATACCGCTTGCGGCTAAAAGCTGGGCGTATTTAGGCCCGATACCGTGGATGCGGGCCAGGTCGTCACGGGCGAGCGGTCCGGTTACCGGCTCCTCAAGTTCAGGTTCGAGTTCGACAGTCAAGGTTTCGGGGATTTCTTCATCCGCGTCTAGGGCTTCAGCAACCACCGCACCAGCCACTATGGCCTCGAACCGGGCATCCAGCTCATCGATATCATCAGCCTCGTCGGCTGCGTCCTCATGATCAAACACCGCCACCGCACCGGCGGTTGCCAGCGCTGCGCCGACCGTGGCACCTGCCAGCCGTGAATGAAGTGACTCATTGTCCGTCTCCAGTTGGGCGAACTGAGCCTGCCATTGTTCCTCATTCAGATTGAGTCGGTCTTGCCACTCTTGTTCTACGGCGGCCAGGCGAGTCTGGTAATCTTCCTCGGCCGCAGCCAAACGATTCTGCCACTCCATGTCGAGTTGAGTGACGCTTTTTTCGGCCGTGGCCAGTCGTTCCTGGACAAGCGCGTCTTGCTCAGTGACCTCAGCCGCTTCACGCCGCCAAAACATCCTGTCGATGATCCATTCGATCACCCAGCCGATGATCAAGCCTAATAATAAACCTGTCCAGAAATTCATGGTGCTTCCTCCAAATGACAGACATTCCTGATGGTATTATATTCTTTTATTGTCAAGTTGGGCAGTATCAAACGGACGAATTGTCGCGAGCTCGGGCCAGAACAGGTCAATTTTTACCGCTGGATGTAAAAAATTTCTGTACAAGGGTCACCCGTGCGGGCCGGGGGATGATTGTTTCACGCCTATATAATGTCTATAATGTGAAATAGCGTGTGGTCTTCGGGCCCACCCTTGTCAACGCTGCTGATAACAAGGAGAAAAAGTCAATGTCTAAAAACCTATCTTTTCATCGTGCGCGTGTCCGAAAAAGCCGTTTCTGGTTTCTCGCCACCGTCCTCGTTTTACTTCTCGGGCTGACAACAGCCATCGCCCCGGCTCAGGAAGAGACCGGCCGGGATATTTACCCTTATGCTATGGAAGATGACGCGGCCGATCTGGAGCCGGTTATCTTGAGCGAAGTGCGTCGCGGCGACGTCACGACGGTAACGATTGAAATTTCACCCGGGGCCGACACCTTCACCGCCTCCGGACAACCAAACAGCAATTTCGGAAGTGATCCACTGTTGCGCATTGGCTTCAATACGGCCGGCCTGGGTGCCGTCCGAACCTATCTCTTCTTCAGCGTAGCCAGCATCCCCGTCAATGCCACGGTCCAGGATGCCCGGCTGCGAGCCTACGTTACCGGATTCTCCCCTAACGGTGATCCGCCGATGGGTATTCTGGCGCGTTTTTTGACCTCGCCCTGGGATGCGTCGTCTATCACCTGGAACAACTTTAATCCCAGTTGGGGCGCTGAAATTGGTGTCGCGGACATCCCGGCCGCCGTTGGTTGGGTTGAAGGCAATGCCACCGGTCCCGTGGCCGAGTGGGTTTCCGGGGTGCGGGCCAACAACGGTATATTGCTGCAAGGGGATGAGCGTCCGGATCAGGGACGCGAGCGTGTTCTCTTCTCGGTCAATAACACCAACGGTTTGCAACCCCGCCTGATCGTGACCTACGATGTGATAATCGATACCACGCCGCCGACCGCCACCGTTGCCTCACTGCCGCAGTGGTCGCCGGCCACTTTCACCGTAAGTTGGTCCGGCTCCGACAACGCCGGCGGCACAGGTATTCGTGACTATGATGTGCAGTTCCGGGCCAACGGCGGCGCGTGGCAGAACTGGCAAAATCAGACAACGGCTACATCGGCCAACTTCACCGGACAGAACGGTGTACTCTACGAGTTCCGGACCCGCGCGCGGGATGTTGCCAACAATGTTGGACAGTATCCAAGCTCGCCCCAGGCGGCGACCACCGTCGACACTATTGCCCCCACTGCCACTGTCCAGCCGTTGCCGCAATTTACTTTCAACGACCAGTTTATCGTGTCCTGGACCGGGTTCGACCAGCAGCCGGGCAGCGGTATCGCCGCTTTCGACGTGCAGTTCCAGGTCAACGGCGGAAATTGGCAGAATTTTCGAACCAATACGACGGATACCTCCGGCCAATTCACCGCCGCAACGCGAGGCGCGACCTACGGGTTCCGCGCCAGAGCGACTGATCGCGCCGGGAACATCCAAAATTGGAGCCCGGTAGCCCAGGCCTCGACGATTATCTCGACTGGTGACCCGACCGCCAGCATTGTCCCCTTCCCGTTCGCCATATCCAAAACGACCACTTTTCTGGTGCAGTGGATCGGTGAATCCGTGCCCGGCACCACCATCGTCTCGTATGATGTGCAATTCCGGTTCAACGGCGGAGCCTGGCAGAGTTGGCAAAACAGAGTAGCGGCCACCAGCTTGCAATTCACAGCGCAGCGCGGTGATGGAGTGTACGAATTTCAGGTTCGCGCCTATGATAACATCGGCCGCGTCAGCCCATGGGCCGGCCCGCCCGGGAATTCGGTCGCGGTTGATGTGAATCAGCCCTTTATCACGCCCCAGGTGTTTGCACCGGCCCTCTTCGATCAATAACTGTCGACAACAGCTGATCAGCTGATAAAAAGCCCCGGGGAAATTCTCGGGGCTTTTTATCAAGCAGTGGAACCATAAACAGTCTGTAATCGTCTCATAGATGAGCGAGCATGAGTCTTTCTGCTCGTTAGCCGGGCAAGCATCTCCGCTTGCCCGGGTA
>JAWOHK010000342.1:0-8852 GCA_046485205.1 Chloroflexota bacterium
AAAGAAAGAATAAACCGCTTGTTTTCACTTCTTGACGGACGCAGCCTGAGCGGCCAATCGGCCCGCCGCATCCAGCGCTTCTAACTGTAAGCCTTTGGCATTAACCCAGGTGATATTGTGTGTTTTGGCTACATCGGCCAGTTTTCGCCACAGATCGGCATTCGCCACCGGTTGGCCGTCTTTCTTCTGCCAGCCGTTCGCCTGCCAGCCGCTTATCCAGCGAGTTATTCCCTGATGCAAATAATCCGAGGTAGTAAAGACCTGAATGGATGACCCTGAGTCAACCATCCGCAAACCCTCGACTGCCGCCGCTAACTCCATACGATTGTTAGTCGTTGATTGAACCACCCCGGTTGATTCTTCCCGCCCACCTTCTCCTTCAAGGATGGCAGCCCAGCTGCCGGGGCCCGGATTTCCGCGACAAGTCGCGCGGAGATATAGACGCGGGATATCGGTTTCTAAATTAACCTTTGGCGTTATGGCCAACCGGGCTTCCCGGGCCAGTTGATCGACTCGTTCGTTCAACGGGTCGCCGCTATGTCCCCTAACCCAATGCCACTCAATCGAGTGAGGGATGGTCAAGTCTACTAGCTCTTGCCATAACTCGGCGTTGGGGATATGCCGGCCTTGTTTTGTCCGCCACCCGGCTGCCGACCACTTTTCCACGCCTTCCGTAATCCCGCGTTTCAAATACTGCGAGTCAGTGTGGAACTCAACTTCACAAGGCCGTTTAAGCGCTTTCAGAGCACCGATAGCTGCCTGTAATTCCATCCGGTTATTTGTGGTTTTGGGATCGTTACCCTCAAGCACCTTTTCGCGATCGCCAAAGCGTAGGATGGCTGCCCAACCGCCGATTCCGGGGTTGGGATCGGCCCCCCCGTCACTGTGTATGATCACCTTATCTGCCATCAGACCGGTAGCAAATCTCGCTTAGGCAGGTATCCGCTCAAGCGCCGCGAGCATATCGGCCACACGAGTGAACTTGAGGCGCGGCCGGCCCAGTTCCTTCCCCCTACTCAACTCAATCTCATCCAATTTAAGCCAGTCGACGTAGGTAACAACCTGTTGCTGACGACTACAGATGAAGGCTTCGGCCTCGGCGGCTGAAGGCTGTTGCGGGTCTAAAACTTTTCCGGCCCGCGCATCGGCGATCATCATTTCCACTGTCTCGGCTGCGTCCGGCTTGTTCGTACCGATCACTCCAGTCGGGCCCCGTTTGATCCAGCCGGCCGCGTATTGAGCCGGAATCTGTTCGTTGGTTTCCAAATCAATGACGCGTCCATTATTATTGGGAATAACACCCCAACTATCGTGAAAGGGAACACCGGGCAAAGGCACGCCTCGATAGCCAATCGAGCGAAAAACAAGTCCAGCATCCAATGTCTCAAATTGGTCTATAGCGCGCGGACGCAGGGAACCGGCGGCTGTGGCATACAGTTCGTTCTTGACAAGACGCATTTGCTTGACTCGGCCGTTCTCATCACCGATTAACTCAACTGGGGAAACCAGAAAACGCAGGATAAGTTGCTTTGATTTGCCGGTCGGTTGGCGCTTGGACAACTCCTGTATGATTTCGACTTTACGAATGTCAGCCCGATCAGCTCCGGCCAATTGTTCCCGGCTTAATGGATCGAGTTCGGCTTCATCAGGCGGCACGAGGGTGTCACAATCGGCCAGTTCGCCCAATTCCTTGGCTTCCGGAGCCGTAAAGGCTGCTTGGGCAGGCCCACGACGGCCGAGAATATAGACTTCTTTCACCCGGCTGCGGCTTAGGGCATCCAAAGCGTAATCGGCTATATCCGTTTTAGCCAGTTCATCGATCGTGCGACACAGGATGCGGGCCACATCTACCGCCACATTGCCGACGCCAATAACAGCTACACTCTCCTGAGACAGGTCAAATTCGTAATCCCGATAGTCAGGATGACCGTTGTACCAGGCTACAAATTCCGTCGCCGGGTGACTGCCAAGCAGGTCATCCCCCGGAATGCCGAGCTGCCTGTCAGTTTGAGCCCCGGTGGAGTATACGATTTGGTGGTAGAAATTCTTTAAATCGTCGACACTGACTTCCCGCCCCAACTCGACATAACCAAAAAAACGAAAACGTGGATTAGCGGCAATGCGATCGAAGGCAGCGGTGACCGATTTAATCTTCTGATGATCCGGTGCGACTCCGTTCCGTACAAGGCCGAACGGAGTCGGCAAACGATCGAACATATCGACTTCATAAGTAAGATCTGTCTCTTTGAGAAGGCGCTCAGCGGCGTAGAAGCCGGCCGGACCTGCGCCGATAATGGCAACGCGTAATGGCTGCGCCGCGGTTCCTAGTGGGGACATCTATTCAATCCTCTCCTTGTGCAATGATTCGCGTTTCTAAAGTTTCAATTTCACCCTGATAAGCATCGCGTTGGGTTTTGAGTACATCGCCAATCGAAATGATTCCGACCAGTTGGTCGTCTTCCATGATAGGAAGATGGCGAAACCGTCGCTCCAGCATCGTGTGAGCGACGGCGATCACGTCATCCTGGGGCATGCCGACGATAACTTGGCGGGTCATGATATCACTGATCGGACGGCCCAATAGTTGCTCATCCTTAGTCAGTGACCAGATGACGTCGCGCTCGCTCACAATTCCAACCAGACGTTGACCTTCGTCAAGGACGACGAGCGCGCCGATTCGATGTTCGGCCAGTAACGCAACGGCGCGTCGCACTGGATCGTCCGGTCGAATGGATATAATTCGTCCCTTTTGGGTAGCTAATATATTACGAACTTTCATGGGACCCCTCTTAATTGTCTGTGGATTCCTGATGGCTTACGGTCCCTAGTATAAACAAAAAAGGCGCCAAGGTGGTAACCTTTGCGCCTTACTGATATGAACTTTAAATCGAAGAAGCCTTAACGGAAGGCGTCACATGCCGGGCACGATCCATCGGGACGGATCATGGCATAGCCGGCTTGCGGATCGCCGGCCGGGTCGAAATAGGTGAAATCGACATTGAAAACGATCATCATTTTTACGCGGCCGCTGCTGACCGATAGATCACGTGCTTCCCGCAACCATTGAGCCTGTTCCTGGACTGACGTTCCGGAAGCCCAGGAAAAGTTCGGCGGCAATCCCGGAAAACCGTCGCCCGACAAGTAGCCCAATTCGGTAAAACATACCATCCGTGACCCGCCGAAGGTGTTGTAGTATAGATCGAGGGTCGGACGGAAGTACCAACTGTAGTGCGAACCGCCCGGGTGACCGGTAGATGCGCTGGGTGAAGTCGCTCCGGCGTTGTAATGAGCGCCGATGCAGTCAGCATAGTTAGCGGCTCCCGCAGCACGCATGCCGGCAATATAGCGATTATCCGCCCAGGCATTCGTGCCGTTGTCGAACCCTGTCGGCGCCGGTGCGCCGGATATCACCATAATATTGGGATTGACGCTCTTTATTGCCTGATAGGCCGGAGCCAGCATGCTATTCACGTACGAGGTTGGATCGATCTGACCGGCCGGCCATTCAAAGTCAATATTTTGTTCGTTCCAAACTTCGATGGCATCAGGTCCTAGCCCCGCCAAACCGCTCATGAATTCAGTAAAGGCCGCAAAATCAATACTGTTGGCTAATGGGTATGGAGTTGCACCGGTAACAGACACCAGGATTTTAAACCCATCAGCCTTTGCTTCCTGAATACGCCCTGCTACCAGGTCAGGGCTATCCCCGGCCGTCCACTTGTGCTGGTGTTTGACCCACGTCATACCGGAATCACGCATGGTCTGTTTGTTGGCAAATGTTTGCGTTTGCCCACCGAAGTCAAACCCGGTAACGGGTCCCGGGGTCACAGGGCCGGGATCAGGTGTCGGGACTCCGCCGGTTGTTCCGGGGATAACCAGGACCTGACCGACATATATCAAGTTGGGGTTCGGGATATTGTTAGCCTGGACAATTGCTTGAACAGTCGTGCCATACTGTCGGGCGATCTTGGAGAGCGTGTCTCCCGGCTGCACGACATAGGTGATATTTCCCGTCGGTGGTGGAGATGGGGGAGGGATAGGCGTAGTCACCGGCGGAGTTGTAGTTGCATCGGTGGGAACTTCCAAAACCTGATTAACATAAATGAGGTTCGGATTCGAAATATTGTTGGCCTGAACAATAGCATCTACTGTTGTGCCAAACTGTCGAGATATACCCCAGAGCGTATCACCGGGGCGAACGATATAGGTCGCAGCCGAAACGACAACAACCGAGACCAAAAGCAAAAAGACGACCGAGATGGTGGCGGTCCACCGCGACCTTTTCATAATATCTCTCCTTTTAATAATACATTAATGCGTCTTCAAAACATTATAGACATAAGATTGCGCAACCGCAACCCTTTTTTACATAACACCTGTATGCATCATGCCATAATTAATGCTAGTATTGCATGAATCCCACGTGAAATAATGAACCCATGATCGCTGAAACAGCTAATCGCCTGAGAGATAACATTCAGAAGGTAATCGTCGGCAAGGCCGAAGTCATTGATCTGGCCCTGATCGCCATGCTTTGCGAAGGCCATTTACTACTTGAAGATGTGCCCGGCACGGGTAAAACGACGCTGGCCAAAACGATCGCTGCTTCCCTGGGCTGTTCGTTTCGTCGGGTTCAATTCACGCCAGACTTGCTGCCCTCGGATGTCACAGGTATTTATTATTTCAACCAGAAATCCCAGGAGTTTGAATTTAGACCGGGACCGATCATGGCCCAGATTTTGCTGGCTGATGAGATCAATCGCGCCACGCCTCGAACGCAATCGGCTCTTCTCGAAGCCATGCAGGAACGCCAGGTGACCGTAGATATTGCCACCCATGTGCTGCCACGTCCTTTTTTGGTCATGGCCACCCAGAATCCAATCGAGCTTGAAGGCACCTTTCCATTACCAGAAGCGCAACTCGACCGCTTTTTGATGAAAGTAGCACTTGGTTATCCCGACGAAACCAGCGAGAATGACATGCTGCTGCGCTTCGAACATAGCGATCCCTTGGACACCCTCGAAAGCGTTGTGACGCCCGAAGAAATTCTGGACATGCAGACCCAGGTTCGGGAGGTTCGCGTTGAAGAATCGGTTCGCCGTTATATCGTCAACGTCTGCCGGGCGACTCGGCTGCACGAGGATATTTTGCTGGGGGCCAGCCCTAGGGCAACCATGGCACTTTACCGTACTTGTCAGGCACGCGCAGCCGTGGCCGGGCGGGAATTCGTCATTCCGGATGACGTGAAGATCATTAGCCCGTATGTCCTTACCCACCGGCTTGTGGTCAACCCGCAAACCCGCCTTCGTGGTCGCGTGCCGGAAGATATTGTGCGCGAAGTCGTCAACACGGTGCCGGTGCCGGTTGAATCCGTTAACTGATTAAATATCACTACCATGCCTGAAAGCATTCACGACCTGCAACTAGTGGTTCGCGAAAATCAGCGAGAAGCACGCCGGCGTGCTCAAAAAAACATGATGCTGGCGATGGCTAAAGGTCGCCCTATCAATCCAGACCAGATTGTCCAGGCGCGCGGGCTCGTGTTGCGGGAACGGGAAAACAGTATCTTTAGCGATGCCTGGATTCCGCTGGCGTTTTTTTTCGTTATTGTCGGCTTGCTGGCCGGGCGAAATACCGGCTTTATCGCCTTGGGACTGGTGCTATTGATCATCGTCGCCGTTAGCACCCTCTGGAAAAATCTGTCCCTTTTCGGCGTATCTTATGAGCGTGATTTCGACCAGACGAGGGTGTTCCCCGGAGAGCCGATTGAGATGACGATAACCGTTCAAAATGACAAAACCCTTCCCCTCACCTGGCTGCGCTTTCGTGACGAAATCCCGGTCCCGGCAGTGACAGGGGACGAAAACCAATCAGTGTTGGGGGAGTTGACCGGCCGGTTCACTTGGCAAAACATCTTTACCATGCAAAGCCACGAACGCGTGCATCGCCGGACCATCTTGCGCTTCCCGACTCGCGGATTTTATAAAATTGGTCCGGTTACGTATGAATCAGGCGATATCTTTACGCTCTTCACCGTAGAAAGGGAACACAAGCATATCGACACCCTGGTCGTCTACCCTCAAATTTGGCCACTGGACGAATTGGGGCTGCCGCCTAAAGAACCTTTTGGGGAGGTGAAGGTTCGCCATAGCCTGTTTACGGACCCGATACGCACCCGGGGGATTCGCGATTACCGGCCTGAAGATAGGTTTCGTGATGTCCACTGGAAAGCGACTGCCCGTCGGGGTCACTTACAAACCAAGGTTTATGATCCTTCGACCGGAATGACGATGGCAGTGTTTTTGAATGTAGCTACGGCGGCGCGGCATTGGCTAGGATTTGACCCGGATTTATTAGAGCGGGCGGTCAGTGTCGCCGCATCTGTAGCAATTTATGGCATCCAGGAAGGTTGGGGCGTTGGGGTCTATGCGAATGGAGCCATGCCCAATTCCGACCAACCAATTCGCGTTCCGCCTAGCCGCTCGCCCGATCAAATGTCCTTTGTCCTGGAAGCATTGGCTGCGGTAACCGAATTCGCCACCGGTGCCATTGACACGATGGTCCTTCGTGAAAGTCCACACCTCCCCTGGGTTTCGACGATAGTGGTTGTTACCGCCATCGTTACGGATGAATTGATGCTGGTTCTCTTGCGCTTGCATGAATCCGGCCGGCATGTGGTGCTGATTTCTCTGGCAGTTGAACCCCCACCCCGGCATGTGTCCGGCTCGCGAATCGATCCGGTTCTCATTTACCACATCCCGGCCACAACCCCGGCATTCACTGATAGCGAAAAATCGAAAGCGACGCGAAGCCGTTCAGCAACAGAAGCCGCCCTCAGTCATATTCCCACACCAGAGCCGGTCCAATTGGAACTTGAATCTATCGATGGTTGAATATCGATTGTTTGAGGTAAGTTCAGACCTGCCATGACCGCGTCTACACCGATTTCCCGGAACGAGTTAACAGAGATTAATACCCTGTCATCGGGGCCTTCGTCATCGAAGCCCACGTCCTCGTTGTGGGGAGTTGTGCGGACCGAAATGCTCTTGCTGAATTATGCCCTCATTGAGATCGCCTTGTTGGCCCCGGTTTCGCTGGTTTTAATGGGTTGGGCCCGCTATTGGCCGCCCGGCATAGTGGCCCTTTGGCTGGGCTTGCTGATGTTCCTGCCGCTTAACCTGATCCGGTTCATGAGTGTGTTACGATTTGGCCCCAAAATTCAACGCCGGGTCATGTTCGTTGCTCTACTATTGACAATAATACTCAGCTGGCGAATCCTTTATTCGCCGAATTCATTTTTTGATTTCGCTTGGTTGCGCCAATTCACCGGCAGTCTGGCCGAGGATGGAAACTTGCTTTGGGCGCGAGATCTATCGGTCTTTGCCATAATAAGCGTTGCCTGGTGGCGGGGGATACGCCTGGCTGGTCGCACGCCGGATATTAATAATGCCGGTTTACGATTGAGAGTGGGAGGACTAATTCTGGCTCCGGTTGTAATCTGGCTGGTGGGACGGTATACAGCGATCAACATCGTGCCCTTCATTTTACTATTTTTCCTGGCCGGACTCACGACTGTGGCATTGGTCCGTGCGGAACAAATCGAGCAAGAACAACAAGGAACCGCCTCTACCCTCAACGCCCGGTGGTTCTCCATTGTGTTCGTCGCGGCTTTGCTCATTGTGGTCGCCGGCGGGTCTATTGCCGCATTTATTGGCGGCGAATCTCTTTTCGTCATTTTGGGATGGTTTTCACCCGTCTGGCGGGCAATTCAGTTTGGCGCGCTAGTATCCGGGGCAGTGCTGCTAAAGCTGGCTTCTCCCGCTCTAGAACTTTTTGGGACACTTATTCAATTTCTTGCGGGTATATTGGCCAGCTTACTTGGACGCGTGTCAGAAGCATTGCGGGAGAGCGGGTTATTGGAATTCAACGAATTGTCAGAATTCGTCACGCCGACCATAACTGAAGAAGCGACCACTGCTGGGGCTACCAGTAAATATATCGTGGTCTTCTTTATGCTGCTGACCGTTCTGGTGGTAAGCCTGGCCCTGGCGCGCGCTTACCGGCAAGCGACTTTTGCTGCTCGTGAGAGTTCGCGCAGTCGGACAGAACAAAGTGACTTAACCGGCGCCCCAGGATTTGCCCGGCGGTTTTTGGAGCGACTCTGGATTTTGCGACAATGGCGAACAGCCGCCTCCATTCGTCGAATCTACAAGCAGATGTGTCAAACGGCCGCCTCAAATGGCTTCCCGCGCCTGGAGGCAGAAACCCCCTATGAATATTTGCCGGTCCTGGCATCGGTATGGCCCGACTACACCGGCGAGTCGAGACTTATTACCGAGGCATTTGTACGGGTTCGTTATGGCGAAATTCCGGAGTCAGAAACAGAACTGGATGAAATTCGACAGGCGTGGGCCAGGTTAGCGGCAATTGAGCCCCAGCGTCAGGTTACTGAGGCCAAGGAAACCCCTGCTTTGGAAAAACGAGAGTGATTACCGTCGTCATTCGATTCATAACGCCTCAGCAAACAACCACAAAACCTTTACTCAGAGGCCTCTTTTTTAGAGGCCACCTTCTTTCGCTCAAGACCGTTCGATACAGGCAGGCTATCGGTCGATTTAACGGCGGTTTCCTGAAACTTAACGGCGGCGGCCAGCAATGCATCAAATAATGGATGGGGACGGTTGGGCCGACTTTTGAATTCCGGATGGAATTGGCTACCTAACATAAACGGGTGATCACTCAATTCGGCGATTTCGACCAGCCTTCCATTGGGTGATAGACCACTAAAGACCATGCCCGCCTTCCCTAATAGTTCTCGATAGGCATTGTTAAATTCCCAACGATGACGGTGA
>JAWOHK010000218.1:0-15774 GCA_046485205.1 Chloroflexota bacterium
GCGGCCATCATTCTCAGTCTGGAAGCGGTCTTTGCCGTGCTTGGAGGCTGGCTTTTGCTGGACGAACAACTGACGTCGCGAGCTTTGTTCGGCTGCGGCTTGATGCTGGCCGGTATTCTCATTTCACAGTTGGCCGGCCAATATGGAGATAGGAAATACAAAATACGAGATACGAAGTACGAAGATAGTCCGGGCGACTAGCGAGTTAAATGGCCAAAATTACGATAGAAGAAAATCCTTCTTGCGGCTTGCGACTTGCCACTCTCCTCTAGCCCGTCAATAATTAACCCATGGAACAAACGACCGCCACATTAATTTTGAAGCAGGGCCGGGCTAAACCGGTCCATAATCGCCATCCATGGATTTTCTCCGGGGCTGTGGAACGCATTCAGGGGGATCCCCAGCCGGGCGATCTGATCACGATAGCCGATCAGAAGAGAGAAACGCTGGCGACAGCCTATTTCAACCCGAAGTCGCAGATCGTGGCGCGCATCCTTTCCTGGAATGCGGCCGAAACCATCGACCACGATTTCTGGCGCGGCCGGTTGCAGCGCGCGATCGACGGGCGAACGGCACTGGGACTAATGGATGATAAGCGAAAGGTGACGAGTGACGAAAGCCTGGCCAACGACCCCCAGCGACTGCCCACCGATGCCTATCGGTTGGTCAACGCCGAGGCTGACGGCTTGCCGGGGCTGGTCGTCGACCGCTACGGCGACTTTTTGGTCATGCAATGCCTGACGTTGGGCATCGACCGCCGCAAGGAGATGCTGGTTAACCGGCTGGTGGAGCTACTGGCTCCGGCCGGGATCCTGGAACGTTCCGACGTCGATGTCCGCAGCAAAGAGGGCCTGAAGCCCCTGATCGAGATGCGCCACGGCCAGGCCCCGCCGCCGGAACTGATCATTTATGAGAACGGCTTAAAGTTTCCTGTTGATGTCTGGCACGGTCACAAAACAGGCTTCTATCTGGATCAACGCGATAACCGGGCGATTGCCGGCGGGCCGGAGTGGATGGCCGGCAAGGATGTACTGAACGTTTTCGCCTACACTGGCGCGTTCGGTGTTTATGCCGCGGCGGCCGGAGCCCGGCAGATCACGCAGCTCGACAGCTCGGTTTCGGCGCTGGAGACGGCCGAGCGGGCCATGGCCTTGAACGGTTTCGAGCGACCGCAAGACGAGTATATCGCCGGGGACGCTTTCGAAGTGTTACGCTATTACCGCGAGGAGGGGCAACAGTTCGATCTAGTGATCCTCGATCCGCCGAAATTCGCCTACAGCCAGGGGCAAATAGAACGGGCCACGCGCGGCTATAAGGACTTGAACTGGCTGGCCATGCGGCTGCTGCGACTGGGTGGCACGTTGATTACCTTCTCCTGCTCCGGCCTGGTGAGCGCTGACCTGTTCCAGAAGGTCGTTTTCGGCGCGGCCATCGATGCCGGTCGGGACGTGCAAATCCTGCATCACTTGAGCCAGTCGGCCGATCATCCGGTGCTGTTATCATTCCCGGAGTCGGCTTATTTGAAAGGGCTGCTCTGCCGGGTGTGGTGAGATGCACGTCTCGGTGATCATCCCCAGTCTGAACGCGCCGACGCTGGGTCGGGCACTGGCCGCCGTCTCCGCCCAAACGCATCCACCGGCCGAGGTGATCGTCGTCGGCCGCGACGAGGCCGGAACGCTAGCCGGGTTCTCCGATGTTCGTTTCATCGACACGGGAATGCCGGTCTGCGCGGCGCGAGCACGCAATCTGGGAATGCAGGCCGCTTCCGGAGACATCTTCCTGTTACTCGACGCCGACTGTATCCCCCAATCAGATTGGCTGGAACGCCACTGCAATCGCCACCGGGTGGGCGAGCAAGTCGTAGGCGGGGCGGTCGCGTTGCAGGGCAGTAATTATTGGGCGCAGAGTGACAACATCTCTATGTTTCATGAATTTGTCCCCGGCCACCCGCCCGGCTCTCGTTTCCTGCTGCCGACGCTCAATCTTAGCCTCCGGCGGGAAATATTCGAAACAGTGGGGGGAATGGATGAGTCATTTCCCGGCGCGGCGGCCGAGGATGCCGATTGGACCATCCGCATTCGCCGGGCCGGATACCGGCTATATTTTGACCCCGCGGCCACCATCTCTCACGCTCCGACGCGGACTACCTGGAGCGACGTCGTGCGCCATTGGCGAAATTTGGGCCACAATGCCGTGCGGGTGCGCCTGCGCTACACCGAAGAGTTTGGCACCCCGACCGGAGCGCGTCGAGCCTGGTGGTGGCGGCTGTTGTCGCCGGCCATCGCCGCGCGAGTGACGGCCGGCATCTACGCCAACCGAATTTTCTGGCCTCACTGGCCTCATCTGCCGGTCGTCTATGCCACCAAGATCATTTACTGTTTTGGCGCGGCGCGGGCTATCGACAGCGGCTTCGCCATCCAACCCTGATCCATTATGCACCCCCCGGTCACCCTCATCATCGTTGCCTGGAACCAGCTGGAGAAGACGTTGGCCTGCCTGGAAACGGTGACGGCTCTCACTTACCCGCGCCTTCATACGATTCTGGTCGACAACGGCAGCGACCCGCCACTGGCCGAAGCCGTCACCGGCCGCTTCCCGGCGGTGGAGGTTATCCGGCTACCTCACAATACGGGCTTTGCCGGCGGCTATAATGCTGGCTTGCGCCGGGGGCTCAAGCGCCAGAGCGACTATTTCCTGTTGCTGAACAACGATACCGAATTGGCGACTGGCGTCGTCGAACATCTGATAGCCGAAATGGCTACCGCGCCGGAAGTTGGCCTGGTGACGGCCAAGGTTTATTACGCCGGCGACCGGCAGCGCATCTGGACTGTGGGCAACCGTCTGAACATTTTTCTCGATGTCAGGGATGGCGGCGAGAATCAAATCGACCATGGCCAATGGAGCAAGCCGCGCGACATCGATTTCGCTCCGTTTTGCGGGATATTAATCCGGCGCGAGGTGGTCGAGCGGGTCGGGTTTCTGGATGAGGATTTTTTCTTGTATTACGAAGACCTGGACTACTGTCGGCGGGCGCGGCTGGCGGGTTACCGGTTGCGATTGTGCCCCGACGCCCATATCTGGCATACCGTCTCGGCCAGCACCGGTGGTTTGGAGACGCCGGTCAAGCGCTATTGGCTGGCCCAGAGCAGCGGCCGTTATTTCCGTATGCATGGGCGAGGCGCGCGGATGGCGCTGATTGTTCCCTTTCGCCTGGCCAGCGCCATCAAAATAACCGCCCGGCTGCTACTTAACCGTCGCGGCGATGTGGCCCGGGCTTACTGGGCCGGGCTGCTGGCCGGCTGGCGCAGTGGGGGGGCCACTACCCCGCCGCCGCCCTGGCTGACATCATGAGGCCCGGCGTATTCATGACGGAGACAAGTCGCCGGTTGGCAGATCGGCCGCTAATCGCTACGATCACATCTTGCGTCTTTTAAGGAGCGCGAGGATAACCAGATGATGAGATTAGGACGACAAGGGCAGCTGGCGCTGCTGCCAAAGTGGATCAGCGAAAAAATCGAGGTTAACCGCTACGAAACCTATCGCTTGCTGGAGCGAGCGCGGCGGGAAACCCTGCCCGGCGCGCGCGTGCTGGACGCCGGTAGCGGCGAGGGCCAATTCCGCCATTACTTCGCCCATACGCGCTACACTGGCGTCGACCTGGCCGTGGGCGACACCACCTGGGACTATACCGGACTCGACACCCAAGCCGATCTCAAGCAGATGCCCTTCAGTGAAGGCACTTTCGATGCCGCCGTCTGCATCCAAACGCTGGAGCACGTCAACGAGCCGAAGCAAGTCATCGACGAAATCGGCCGCGTTCTGCGCCCCGGCGGCCACTTCTACCTGGCCGCGCCAATGATGTGGCATCAGCACCAGAAACCCCACGATTACTTTCGCTACACCTCGTTTGGCTTTCGCTATCTCCTGGAACAAAACGGACTGCGGGTGGTCGATATACGACCGTGGGGCGGCTACTTCTGGTTTCTCTCATTCAACCTACAACTCCTGCATGACCGGCTTTTTCCCCGACCCGCTAATGATCTGCAATATCTGCTGATGCTGCCGCTGGTCTTGCCGGTCCAATTCTTCTTTTTTCTGATATTGCCGATTATCCTCTACTACCTCGACCGGTTGGACCCGGTGAAAGACCACACGCTCGGCTGGGCCGTCGTGGCCGAAAAACTGCCGCCTGATGAACACTCTCCAACGGCTGCTGAGTAACACGGCGCTGGCTTTCGCGGCCAATGTCGTCGTCAAGGCCAGCACCAGCATCCTGTTCATTCTCATCGGCCGCAATCTCGGCCCAACGGATTCGGGTATCTTCAGTCTGGGAACGACCTTCTTCACCATTGTCTTTGGTCTATCAGCCTTGGGTTTGCATGAATTGCTGGTGCGTGAAATCGCGCCGCGCCGTGAAGAGAGCGCCCACTATCTAATTAATTTCCTGGGTTTGCGCCTGATTTCAACACTGCTGGTTTATCTCGCCCTGGTTCTGGCCTTGCGATTTGTGTTGCCCTACAGTCCGCAGACGGAGCAGGTCATCCTCATCCTGGCGCTGGCTGCCATCCCGGAAGCTATCTTCAGCATCTGCGCGGCCCTGTTTGAAGCCCATGAGCGCCTGGCTGTGCCGACTCTGGCCGCCATCGTCAATAGCGTCATCAAAATCGCCGGCGGATTCTGGTTGTTACGCACCGGGGCAGGTGTGGTCGAAATCGCCTGGTTGATGGTGATTGCCGGGGTCACCAGCCTGGTTGTATTTCCGCCCGCACTCATCGGTCTGTTTCGCGGCATGTCACCACGCACCCGGCGGCTGCCCGATGTCCGCTTCGGTTTAGCCCAACTGCGCCGGACGCCGGGATTCTTCGCTATTCACCTCTTCTCGCTACTTGATTACCAGACCGACGCCTTCTTGATCTCCCTGTTTCTGTCCGAGACTGACCTCGGCTATTACAGCGCCGCGCTGACCATCACCCTGGCTATTTCGTTGATGTCTTTCGCTGTTCGAGCTGCCATTTACCCGGTCATGGCCCGCTATGCCCGTGAAGCACCGGACAAGCTGGTCCTGCTCTATTCGAAAGCCAACCAGTACTTGATCGCCCTGTCTTTACCCATCGCCGCCGCTGTCTGCCTGCTAGCCGAACCGATCATCAGCCTGATCTTCGGCGAATCGTTTCTGCCGGCTGTACCCGCCCTGCAAATATCGGTCTGGGCAGCCGTTTTTCTGCTGGTCAACGTTCCCAACGCTCGCCTGTTGCTGATCGATAATCGCCAGCACGCCGCGGCCTGGCTGACCGGCATCAGCATGACGACCAATATCGTGACTAATCTTTTCCTTATTCCAGTCCTGGGTATTGTTGGGGCGGCGATCGCTCGCGTGCTGGCCTCGGCCGCTTTTTTCTTCAGCATTCATCTCTATGTGCAAACCTACATCCTGCGTAGCCGCCTGTTGCCGCACCTGCCCCGCCCGCTGTTGGCGACCGGGCTGATGGTCGCCGCCATGTGGCCGGTGCGCGAGCTGGCCCTACCGGTCCCGATCGCCGTCGGCACAGCCGTGTACATCCTGGCCGCTTATTTTCTGCGCATCGTACCCGCCGGTGATTGGGTCTATTGGCGGCAGGCGACAAGGCCCCATTCCCGATAGACAAAATGACCAGACAACGCCGGATTCGCCACTTCGCCAAGCAAATCATTCCTAAGCCACTGTTGATCGATGCCTGGGCGAGTTACTGCCGCTTCCGGGCGCGCCACGCCCGTCGGGTGTTTGACCGCGCCTCCGGCGATCTCGGCTGGTTGGGCCGGGAGGAGTTGGATGCGCTGCAGCGTGCCTATCCCCTGGACCCGATGACCTACCGCTATGACGCCGAGAGTTTGAAGATTCGCGGCCGGGAAAGGGCCCAAACTATGTTGGATTATGTAAAATCCGAGACGGGCCGGTTGCGTGACTTCTTGGACTTAGGCATGTGGGACGGGATGACCTGCCTGGCGCTGCAAGAAGCGGGCAAATCGGCCGTTGGCGTCGATATCCGGGTTGAAGGGCTGGATGAACGGGCTCGCGCCGGTGGTCCGGCTTTCGCCGGGATGGATGCCGCCCGACTTGGGTTCCGCGACGAGAGTTTTGACTTTGTCTTTTCCTTCAACTCATTTGAGCACTTTCCCGATCCGGAACTCGTGCTGCGCGAGGCGCTGCGGGTCCTGCGACCCGGCGGCTATCTCTACCTCGATTTCGGCCCGCTCTGGCTCTCGCCCAAAGGCGCGCACCAGTTCCAGACCATTTCGGTCCCGTACGTCGAGTGTCTGTTCACCAAGGGTCTGTTGTCGGAATACGCCGCTGCTAACGATATCCGGCTCATGGGTTACTTCTGGATGAATGAGTGGCCGTTGAGTCGCTATCGTCGCTTGTGGGCCCAGTACGCCGGGGCAATGGAACGCGTTGTCTATTACGAAATCTACAACGCCGACCACGTCAAGTTGATCGAACGCTATCCCGATTGTTTCAAAAACAAGACCAATACCTTCGACGAGCTGATCGTTTCCAACATCGAAGCTTTATTCCGCAAGCGACCCCACATAAATCCAAATTAAGTCGAAAACCGCCCGAAATACCCCGTTTTCACCCTGAAATACTCCGATCGGGTGATTGTTTCACACCCTGCCCCGGCCTATAATGCCATTGTTCGTAAAATCTTGAAATGCGTACTCGCAGCATAAGGAGAATGATATGTCCAAGAAATTAATTACAGTATTTGCCCTGATGCTGGTCATGTTGGTCATGGTCGGTCTGGTGGCAGCCCAGGCGCAACTGCCCGGGTCCGGATGGAAGTCCGGCCAGCAGATCCAGAACGTCGGCAACAGCAGCGCGTCGATCGTCTTCCAGGCCTACAACCAGACCGGCACGGCGACCAATTGTGGTAGCAAAAACGCCGCTCCTGGCGCGTCGGTCAACTTCCTGACCGATGTCGATTGCCCTGTTCCGGCCGGCTTTGTCGGTTCGGCCGTGGTTAGCGCCGATCAACCCATCGCGGCGATCGTGAACGTCAACAACCGTGGCACCGGCGCAGCCGCCGGTCAATATCGCGGCACCGACGGCGCCGACGTAGCCACCACCATCGCCTTCCCGCTGGTCAAGAACAACTTCAGCGGTCGTACAACAACCTTCTACGTGCAGAATGCCAGCACCAGCCCCAACAACATCCAGGCCACCTTCCAGGTCGGCGGCTCGACCTACAACCGGAACTTCACCAACGTTCCGGCCAATGCGATGGTCGTCGTCAGCCCGGTCGACGCCGGTGTTCCGGCCAATGGTGTCGGTAGTCTGACCGTCACCGGCTCGCAACCGCTGGCCGGCACTTCGCTGGAGCATCAGGCTTCGGCGGCCGTGGCCCAGAATCTGCAGGCCTCGAAGGCGTTCACCCCGAGCGACTATGACATGGTAGCCTACTGCCCGCTGGTTCGTAACGCCCATACCGCGAACGACCAGACCACGGGTATCCAGGCCCAGAACGTCAGCGGCGCTGCCCAGACGATCAAGGTTGACTTCTCCTACTCCGTCGGCGGCGGCCCGTTGCAGACCAAGTCGGTGACCAGCCCTAGCCTGGCGAACGGCGCTTCCTTCACCTTCTTCGGTAAGGACGCCCAATACGGCATACCGGCCGGCGCACTGGGTTCGGCAACGGTAACTGGCTCTTCCGGCAATATCGCCGTGGTGGTCAACGACCGTGGTTTCAACACCACTAACCCCAACCGCGTAACGACCTACGCCTGCTTCCCGGCCAGCGGATCATCCAACAACGTTGTGCTCCCGCTGTACAAGGAATACTTCGGCGGCAACACGACCGGTATCCAGATCCAGAACGTTGGTAACGCCGGCGCGACTGTAACGGTCACCTACGCGCCCACGGGCGGCTCAACAGTGAATTTCTCGCACACCACGCCAATTCCTGCGGGAGCAAGCGCGACCTTCTTCGGAGTCTCAAACCTGACTTCTCCGGCGGGTATCACCAACCCCGGTGGCGGTGCATCAGGCCTGTTCAACACGTTCGGTGGGGTGAGCATCACCTCCAACCAGCCCATCGTGGCCATCGCCAACGAATCGATGTCGTCGGCCCCCGGGCAGGCAGCGAGTGGACAGGACACCAAGAACTACGAAGGCTTCAATCAGTAAGCTGACCCCGAATTATGCGAGTATGACCGGCGTTGGATAAGCTTAACCGCCTCGCAACGCCATAAAAATAGAAGTCACCTTAGGGTGACTTCTATTTTTTTTGCCTTGAAGGTAGAATGTACGAATGCAATCAAGAAAACCTTACGCTCATTACGTTTTGTTTTGTTGCGCCTTGGCGCTCGTTATGGCAATGGTGGCCTGTGGGCCGAGTACTTCCCCGCCTGTCACTCCGACAGAAGCCGCAACGGTTGAAAGTGACAGCCCGGCAGCATTGGCCGAGCTGCCCACTTCGCCTCCGGCTTCCGGTGCTTATCCCCCGCCAACTACCCCGGATGCGGCCGAACCCTATCCGGGGGCTGATCCCGGTATCGTCGTAGACGAGCCGGCCGGCGGTTATCCGCCACCTTCTCTGGAAGAAGCCTTCCAGGAGCCCCGATTTCGGATTGACGTACCTTTGGCGGCCAACGCTACTCTTGTGTCCGGGCAGGCTCCGCCCAATCTCGCCCTGGCCGTGCTGGACGTGACCTATAACGGCGAGGTTTTGGGCGTCGGTCGCTCAGACGAGAACGGTCGCTTCCAGATCCCGGTCAGTCCGTTGATAGACGGCAACCGCATCGGCGTTACCGTGGGCGAGTTGCAACCCGGCCAGTCGATCAATGATATGGCCGAGCAATATTATCCCCATCGCGGCGAAGGCTTCATGAATCTGCCCAATGTCGGAGTTTTGTTCGACACGGCCCAGGTTCAGCCCTAATCGCGGCTGAAAGTCCCCGGCCGGTTGTGGCAAAGCCGGGGACTTTTTTCTACCCAGGTATCATGTCGATCTTCATCATTAGCCTGCCCTTCCTGCTGGCCATCGTCATCGCCAATCTCATAACCGACCGGGACAACCGTTCGGCCCGGTTGGCGTTTAACCTGGTGCTGTTCGGTATGGGCCTGGGTCTGTTGATGGCCGGGATTGCCCTGCGTTTTTTTCCACCGGATGCGACGTTCCTGGCTGACACAGGTCTGGCCGTCATCGATCCGGGCACGATTGGGGCGGCCCTGGTTTTGATCGGCATCTGGAACATGGCAGTCAGCCTGTCGCCGGTGCGACATAGATTAGCTCGGGTGTTTCCGGCCCTTGACCCCGATTCAGCAGTGCATAGCCTGGCTCTAGCGGCCATCGGTTATCTGATCGGGAATGCGTTGTTATCGGCGACGCCAGGAACGCTGGAAGCCTTGCTTGAGGGCGGCGTTCAGCCGACGATCGTCGATGTTCTGGCGCAACAACTTGTGTTTGTCGTAGCCGCCTTCCTGGGCGTCGGCTTGCTGACGCGGCGCAACAGCCAGAGCTTAAATGAACGGCTGGGCCTGCTACGGCCAACACGTTCCCAAGTATGGACCGGGCTGCGCTGGATGATATTCTTTGTCTTTCTACAAAGTTGCATCGGCGCGACCTGGGTGCTCTTGGACCCGGAGCAGGCGGAAGCGTTGAGCGGCCTCAACGAAGCGTTGCTGGGAAATTTTAATACTGTTTGGGAATGGTTTTTACTGGCCGCCGCCGCCGGATTGGGTGAAGAATTATTGTTTCGCGGGGCACTGCAACCGATCTTCGGCATTCTGCCCACGTCAATCGTCTTCGCCATATCTCACAGTCAGTACGGTCTCAGCCCGGCTACCCTGACCGTTTTTCTATTGAGTATTGTGCTGGGTATTATCCGCAAACGCAGTAATACGACTGTTGCTATCCTCGTCCATGCCGGTTATAACTTCACGTTGGGTTTGCTGAGCCTGTTGGCGATTTCCCTTCAATCAGCCCTTCAGTAACGATCACAAATCGGTGCAACAGCCGCCAGTTTGAGCTTGCTCAGATATGCGGGTTGATTGGAATTTGCGGTTCCTGTTCAATCAGGCGGCGTAGACTTCGCGCCGCAACTCTGCGATAAACGGCAAAGTGCGGTGTGTATCGGCATAATCCAGGCCATAGCCGACCACCCAAACATCCGGGATGGTGAAGCCGAGATAGTCGATCGGGGTATCCACACCCGGCCGCTCCTTACGGACCAAGGCGCAAGAACGTAATGTGGCCGGTCCGCGGCCTTGCAAGCTGTGGATCAGATAGTTCAGAGTCCGGCCTGTATCGACAATATCTTCGACCAGCAGAACATGCTGGTTAACGATCGGATCGCGCAGGTCCATCACCAGCCGCACTTCGCCGGATTGAGTCGACCGGCCGTAACTCGACAGGGCGATGAAGTCGATTACGTGCGGCGGCGCGCCTTCGATCTGCGACAGAGCCCGCGAAAGATCGGCCAGGAAGATGAAAGCGCCTTTCAAGATACCTACTAGGTAAAGCCGCTCTACCCCGGCATAATCACGGGCTATTTCCTGGGCGATCTCGGTCACACGAGTTTGAATCCTCTCGGCCGAGATCAGAACAGCGGACAATTCGGGATGAGTATAAGTCATCATCGGCTCCTCCAGATGGCTCACGCAGTGAACGATATATTGCTATTTTACTATCCCATCGCCGTCTGACAATCGGATCATTCAGGGGGAATCACCGAGTATTTACCGTCAATGGTCAGGATCAATTTAACTTTGCGGGATGACTTCTGTGATTTATATCAGAACCCTGGCTCAATCGAGAACAGGTAAGACAAATGACCCGTCAGGCTGTTGGGGGAAGCCTACAACCCGGGTTACGGCATCCAGGTTAAGTGGTCCATAGATGTGGGGGAAGTCCTGCCCGGCTCCGGTCGTATCCTCATAGACAAGGTCAGCCTCCAAAAGCTCTGGTTCGATAACCAACAGCAGCAGGTCGGTCTGGCCATGATACAACTCATTGGCCGGGCCTAGCACCTGCTCCGGCAAGGAGCAGTGAATGAAGCCTTCGGTTGCCAGTGACTCGTTTGTGTAGTGGCTGTCGGCCAGCGCTGTATCCCAATCCTGACGATGGGCAATATGGAGGATCATATCGATATTATTATGGCATAAAAAGTGCAATTGTCTAGATCCTAGACTAACTGACATTGCCGTTGCCATAGGATCGCCAGCGCAAAAGCCGCCGCTCGATCAGCACGACCAGTCCATACAAGGACAACGCCATGAAACCCAAAGCGACAAGCACGACAAAGACCGTGTCCGTGCGAAATTGGTAGCGCGCCGTCACCAGAAGAAATCCCAGCCCCTGGCTACGCGGCTGGACGAATTCACCGACAAGGGCACCAATGACCGCCAGCGTTGCGCCAACTTTCAGCCCGGTTAGCAAAGTCGGCAATGCCGCCGGAAATTCCAGTTTGCTAAAAATCTGGAAAGGTGTGGCTCGTAACGAATACATCAAATCATAGAAATGGGACGGGACAGATCGCAGCCCAGCAATCGTATTGATCAGAACGGGAAAGAAAACGACCAGCACAGCCACCAATACGCGCGACCAATACCACGATTGAATCCATATAGTCAGCAACGGGGCGATGGCGATGACCGGGATGGCCTGCGAAGCGATGAGATAGGGTGAAATGAGTCGTTCAGCCAGGGGTGACTTGGCCAGCAGATAGCCCAGCGGCATGGCCACCAATGCACCGATGATTAAACCGGGCACGACTTCGCTGAGGGTGATCAAAGTGTGACGCAAAAGGCGTCCGTCCTGGATCAGAACGGTTGACTGGCGAGCCACATCGACCGGACCGGGCAGAATAAATCGTGGGTATTCTCCCCAAACGACGACCAGATGCCAGATCGCCAGCAGGATCAAAAAGGACACTGAAACAATCAGGCCGGTCGGCAAATCATCGAGCCGACGCAACAAAGATTTTTTTGAATTCATATCGACCAGGGGCAGGGTCTTGGGGAGCGTAATAACCAGCCGTTCGAAACAGGCATGCCATCCCGGCATGCCGATAAAATACGATGCGGCCGGTCGACTTACCTTCTCCCATCCAGACTTTTACTGTCGGCCCCGGAATCGCACCGGATCAACCTGCTTTTTGCAGGTTCGCGGGCTGAGGGTGCGCACCCACTTCACCGCCGGTCGGGAATTTCGCCTTGCCCCGAAGGTAATGATGTAATTTTCTAATTAGTGGGATTATACTAACCGTCAGGCAGGCGTCAATCGACATCAGCCACATCCGCCTGTCGCACGATGGCCACATTGCGGGTGACGCGCTCGATGATAACCGTCATTCCCGGAGCAATCGGCTGGCCGCTGGCCGAACGCGCACCCAAATGAATGAGCCCTTCGTCGTCCTGGAAGGTGATCTCTCCCAGACCATCGGCCGGTATGGCAATAATCACCTCGGCCGCCTGTCCGGCCACGTTATAGGTAATTTCCAGTTCTTCCCCTTTGCGCCGCAGTGACCACCAGACCAGGATAATTTGCGCGCCAAACCCGATTATCAGGCCCGCTGCTAATGACCATATCACGCTAGAGGCCGGGGACATGCCGAAGGAGAGTTCAGTCAACAAGCCGACCACACCAAAGGCCAAAGCGCCTACCCCTAAAGAAAAGCCGGCCGCTCTGAGCAAGGTGAAACCCACATTGGATTGGGCGCGGCTCTGGCTTCCGGCGGTGAAGCTGCGGGCCAGGGCGACCAGCGACGATCCCATCAATAACAAGCCCAGCACAAGCACGCCTAGGTAAACAAATGTCAAGGCGGAAGCGGAGAAGTTAGCGGGCATAGTTTCCATTATAGCCGTGTATGTAGATGGGGCGAGGCTTCCATTTAAGTGGTTTGGCGCGGCCGAGGGGGATTACACAACGTTTGAATCTATGTAGCTCAGTTAATTCTGACTGAGGGAAAACGCAACCAAAATTGGCTGTGCTACTTGGCGACGTGAGAGGGATCGTGATAGGATCAATCTACCTAAACCTAGACTCGTTGAAGATCATTAACCGTTCATCGGGAGGCAACATGTTGGACTTTAAAGATCAGGTAATTGTGATTACGGGCGGCGCGGGAAACCTGGGCGCGGCCGTCACCCGGGCTTTTTATCTGGCTGGGGCGCGCGTAGCGGTCGTCGACCGTGTGCGCGATATGGCGGTGGAGATCTTTGGCGATGAGATCCCCGAAGGGGAATACTGCCTTTATGTATCCGGTAACCTGATGGACGAGAGTTCCGTTGCCGAGGTTGTCGACACCATCATCAAACGGTTCGACCACATCGACGTGCTAGTGAACGTTGCCGGCGGCTATCGAGCGGGGACGCCGTTGCACGAAACGCCGGTCGATACCTGGGACTTCATGATGAACCTGAACGCGCGGACTGTTTTTTTGACGTCGCGGGCCGTCATCCCCCACATGATTGAGCGGGAGCGAGGCAAGATCATTAGCGTCGGCGCGCGGGCCGCGTTAAAGGGAACAGCCCAGTCTGGCCCTTACATCGCCTCCAAAATGGCCGTCATCCGTCTGACCGAGTCGATGGCCGCCGAATTGAAAGATAAGAACATCAACGTCAACTGTATCCTGCCCGGCACCATCGATACTCCAGACAACCGCAAGGACATGCCCGATGCCGATTTTGATAAGTGGGTGACCCCAGATTCGATGGCCAACGTGATCCTCTTCCTAGCCTCGGAACTGGCCAAAGACGTCAACGGCGCGGCAGTTCCTGTCTATGGCCGGGGCTAATTTGTCCGGCGAGTCATCACTTTCCACGACGACAAAATTTATATATGGCCTGGGCGACTGGGGAACGTCGGCCGCTTCGACTACACGCAATATTTTCTGGTTCGTATTCCTGACCAATGTGGTCGGCTTGAACGCCGGGCTGGCCGGGATTGTGGTGCTTGTCGGGCGCATTTGGGACAGTGTCAACGACCCACTCATCGGCATGTTAAGCGACCGGCTGCATTCTCGCTGGGGGCGGCGGCGGCCTTTTTTGCTTTTCGGTTCCATCCCGTTCGCCTTCTCTTTCTTTTTGATGTTCGTCGTGCCGCCGTTCGAGAGTACGGGGGCATTGGCCGTGTATTACAGCTTTGTCTTCCTTCTTTTCGACACTCTCTACACCGTCGTCAATGTGCCCTACCTGGCGCTGGTGCCGGAACTGACTGAAGGCTATGACGAGCGCAGTAGCCTGACTGGCTGGCGGACAGCCATGTCCTTGCTGGCCTCTCTGGTGACAGCCGGCGCTTTCAAGCTACTGGCCGAAAATGTCTTCGCCGGTTGGTTTGGGGGTTGGCCGTCGGGCATTCGCGCCGGCTACATGCTCTCGGCCGCGCTGTGGTCGATCTCAATCGCCCTGCCCTACATCCTCCTTGTCATGGTCATACGCGAACCGGATCACAAGCCGGTTACATCGCCCATTCGTCCGGTAGCCAACTTCAGGGACGCCTTTCGCAACCGGCCCTTCCGGTTGGCCGCGCTCATCTACCTGCTCAGCTTTACGACTGGCGACATCATCCTGGTCATCTTTGTGCGCTATCTCATCGATTACATCCGTGTGCCGTCCGGTTTCGACAACATCGTCCTCGTGGTGGTATTGGCCACGGCCGTCATCAGCATCCCGTTTGTGGTACGCCTGATGCGCCGTACCGATAAACGAACGGCCTATCTCATTAGCATCAGCTTTATGGTAATCGTTTTGCTCATCGGCGCTTTTTTACCACCCGGTTCAGGCAACATTATTCTCATCGGCGCGGTTCTGGCCGGCATCGGCTTTGGAGCTATCAGCGTCATCCCTTGGGCCATTGTCGCCGATGTAGTTGAGGCTGATGAGCTGGAAACCGGCGAGCGACGGGAAGGGCTGTTCGCCGGCTACCTAGTGTTTTTGCGTAAGATGGGCTCGGCGTTCGCCATCTTTGCCACAGGTCAGCTCCTCCAGGTAACCGGCTATATCAGCTCAACGACCGGGAGCGTCTTTGTCCAGCAGCCGGAGAGTGCTCTAAATGCCATGCGTTTTCTCGTGACGGTCGTTCCAGCCGTAACCTTGAGTCTGGCTTTAATTCTGGCCTGGCGGTTTCCGCTGGACCGCCAGGCTTACGAAGATATTCGCCGGCAGTTGGAGGCCCGCGACGAAACCCTGGAAATTCCTACAATTAGTTGACATTTACTTGACAATTTATAAACACCATGGTATCATCTCTTTCAGGTCGAGGGTACCGGGGAGCAACATACCAGCCTAGCACCAATGATTTTCCCGGTCCTCGACTTTTCCTATTCCCCCCACTTTTAGCTCGTCAACAAGTGAGTTATAGTAGATTGTGAACGAACAAGGAGTCTGATTTATGTTAGAAGTTGGCGATAAGGCCCCCGATTTTGAACTGCTGTCCCATGACGGCACGCCGGTCAAACTGTCCGATTACCGCGGCCGTCACGTCGTCTTGTTCTTTTTTCCCAGGGCTGACACACCCGGCTGCACGACCCAGGCTTGTGGTTTTCGCGATCACTTTCCGCAAATTGAGATCGCCAATGCCACCGTTATTGGCCTGAGCCCGGACGAGCCAAAAGAACTGGCCAAGTGGAAGACCAAGCAGGACTTACCCTACACGTTGGTATCGGACCCCGATCACGTTGTGGCCGAGGCTTACGGCGCGTGGGGTGAGAAGAAAATGTACGGCAAAGCCTACATGGGAATTTTGCGCAGCCATGTGATTGTCGGACCCGACGGAACGATCGAAGACACCCAATACA